>NZ_AP029048.1:1616727-1940073 GCF_040371545.1 Synechococcus sp. M16CYN | reverse complement strand
TTACCCCTTGCGGATGGGGAACGAGTGGTGTTATACTACAGGCTTGCGCGGGACCGAAAGGCAAGCGCATGAAAAAGACCAAGAGCACTAGATGACGAAAGCCTGAAGGTGTTTTGAGGTCGGCTTACTAAGCTGAGCAGGGAGTGATCCCGTGATGTTGTAAGCTTCGGAAGTGGTTGCTTGCGACCACTTTGATCAACCGTTTACTTCCGAAAAGGACAGAAGCGTTAGTTGATCGCACCTAGACAACCGAAGTTTAGAAACCAGCGTTTTCATCGTGTCTAATTCTGAGTTTTGCCATAGAGCAAAATTAAGAGAGCGATGAAAGCGTGAAGTCCCGTCAAAAGTTTTTAGTTGCATAAAATACTGTGTATGTAGCCAAGAAGTCTTCACGAAACCTATTGGTTACCAATATACTCGGTATGTAAAGAAAGCAACGACCGGATCTGAGATCCTGGAAAGTCACAAAGAGAAATCTAAAGTGCACTCTTAAGAACCCCTCTCTGCATAACAGAGAAGGTTGCATCAGCTGTAATCAATGAGATGCAGATGAAGCAAGTCAAGTTGCGGCGAAAGCCAAAAGGATTTGATCTACAACGGAGAGTTTGATCCTGGCTCAGGATGAACGCTGGCGGCGTGCCTAACACATGCAAGTCGAACGAACCTTCGGGTTAGTGGCGGACGGGTGAGTAACGCGTGAGAATCTGCCCTCAGGAGGGGGATAACGGTTGGAAACGGCCGCTAATACCCCATGTGCCGCGAGGTGAAATGAATTTCGCCTGAGGATGAGCTCGCGTCTGATTAGCTAGTTGGTGTAGGTAATAGCTCACCAAGGCATCGATCAGTAGCTGGTCTGAGAGGATGATCAGCCACACTGGGACTGAGACACGGCCCAGACTCCTACGGGAGGCAGCAGTGGGGAATTTTCCGCAATGGGCGCAAGCCTGACGGAGCAACGCCGCGTGAGGGATGAAGGCCTCTGGGCTGTAAACCTCTTTTATCAAGGAAGAAGATCTGACAGTACTTGATGAATAAGCCACGGCTAATTCCGTGCCAGCAGCCGCGGTAATACGGGAGTGGCAAGCGTTATCCGGAATTATTGGGCGTAAAGCGTCCGCAGGCGGCTCTTCAAGTCTGCTGTTAAAAAGTGGAGCTTAACTCCATCATGGCAGTGGAAACTGTTGAGCTTGAGTGTGGTAGGGGCAGAGGGAATTCCCGGTGTAGCGGTGAAATGCGTAGATATCGGGAAGAACACCAGTGGCGAAGGCGCTTTGCTGGGCCATTACTGACGCTCATGGACGAAAGCCAGGGGAGCGAAAGGGATTAGATACCCCTGTAGTCCTGGCCGTAAACGATGAACACTAGGTGTCGGGGGAATCGACCCCTTCGGTGTCGTAGCCAACGCGTTAAGTGTTCCGCCTGGGGAGTACGCACGCAAGTGTGAAACTCAAAGGAATTGACGGGGGCCCGCACAAGCGGTGGAGTATGTGGTTTAATTCGATGCAACGCGAAGAACCTTACCAGGGTTTGACATCCTGCGAATCTCTTGGAAACGGGAGAGTGCCCTCGGGAACGCAGTGACAGGTGGTGCATGGCTGTCGTCAGCTCGTGTCGTGAGATGTTGGGTTAAGTCCCGCAACGAGCGCAACCCACGTCTTTAGTTGCCAGCATTGAGTTGGGCACTCTAGAGAGACCGCCGGTGATAAACCGGAGGAAGGTGTGGATGACGTCAAGTCATCATGCCCCTTACATCCTGGGCTACACACGTACTACAATGCTACGGACAAAGGGCAGCGAGTTCGCGAGTACAAGCAAATCCCGTAAACCGTAGCTCAGTTCAGATCGTAGGCTGTAACTCGCCTACGTGAAGTAGGAATCGCTAGTAATCGCAGGTCAGCATACTGCGGTGAATACGTTCCCGGGCCTTGTACACACCGCCCGTCACACCATGGAAGTTGGCCATGCCCGAAGCCGTTACTCCAACCCTTGTGGAGGAGGACGTCGAAGGTGGGGCTGATGACTGGGGTGAAGTCGTAACAAGGTATCCGTACCGGAAGGTGCGGATGGATCACCTCCTAAACAGGGAGACAAAACAGCAGTTTTGATGTCTAAGTACTTTTATTCTTTAGGCCAAAACCTTGTCACCTTAGGTCGATCGGTACTTCAAGATTCATTTCGGTCATCTATGAGAAATCATTGAAAAGCTGGGAAGAATATCTGGTTTCTAAACTTGTCTAGGTCACGCCCCGCAAGAGAAAAGTATCCTGGGCCATTAGCTCAGGTGGTTAGAGCGCACCCCTGATAAGGGTGAGGTCCCTGGTTCAAGTCCAGGATGGCCCATTCGGTATTGGGGGGTTTAGCTCAGTTGGTAGAGCGCCTGCTTTGCAAGCAGGATGTCAGGAGTTCGAGTCTCCTAACCTCCACTGCCCAGCAACTTGGAGGATCAATTTAAGTGAGTAAGTGAGCGTGATCTGGATATTTCCGTTAGATAAGATCCTAGCTTCTTATCATTCCAAAAGAAAGATTAACTTCAAACTTTGGTTGGTAAGACGCTAGGCTCCTTAAGCTAGTCGAAAGACTAGCTTGATAGTCTGGCAGAACCTTGACAACTGCATAGGTAAGTCTGAACAACAAAGCATCTTACAGATGTATTGTTCTGGGTTTGAGTTACCGTGAGGGACTCAGATTTAGAGCAGTAAAGATTCTTTTGCACAAGAGCCGAGTCTTTTGAGTGTTTTCTTGGTTTGTATTGAGCGAATCAAGTCTCACTTTGTTTTTAGTGATAAAAACTTATGAGTCTGCTTTTAGCAGCATTAAACACTTAAGAGATTGAATTGGTCAAGCTACAAAGGGCTCACGGTGGATACCTTGGCACACAGAGGCGATGAAGGACGTGGTTACCTGCGATAAGTCTCGGGGAGCTGGAAGCACGCTTAGATCCGGGAATTTCCGAATGGGGCAACCCTTAGTACGGTCAACTGAATTCATAGGTTGATACGAGCCAACCCAGCGAACTGAAACATCTTAGTAGCTGGAGGAGAGGAAAGTAAAAACGACTCCCTAAGTAGCGGCGAGCGAACGGGGAAGAGCCTAAACCGATGGTTTCGACCATCGGGGTTGTGGGACAGCGACATGTATTAGTGATGTTAGGAGAAGTGTTTGAATGGCACGCCACAGAGGGTGAAAGCCCCGTAACCGAAAACTAAACTGAGCTAGCTGTATCCCGAGTAGCACGGAGCACGTGGAATTCCGTGTGAATCCGCGAGGACCACCTCGCAAGGCTAAGTACTACTGTGTGACCGATAGCGAAACAGTACCGCGAGGGAAAGGTGAAAAGAACCCCGGGAGGGGAGTGAAATAGAACATGAAACCGTGAGCCTACAAGCAATGGGAGCCCTACTCATAGGGTGACCGTGTGCCTGTTGAAGAATGAGCCGGCGACTTATAGGCACTGGCTGGTTAAACCGGATATGGTGGAGCCTCAGCGAAAGCGAGTCTGAATAGGGCGTTTGTCAGTGTTTATAGACCCGAACCCGGGTGATCTAACCATGGCCAGGATGAAGCTTGGGTGATACCAAGTGGAGGTCCGAACCGACTGACGTTGAAAAGTCAGCGGATGAGCTGTGGTTAGGGGTGAAATGCCAATCGAACCCGGAGCTAGCTGGTTCTCCCCGAAATACGTTGAGGCGTAGCGTCTCGTGCTCCAGCAGGGGGGTAAAGCCACCATTTCGGTGCGGGCTGCGAGAGCGGTACCAAATCGAGATGAACTCTGAATACCCTGTGTGTAGCGAGGCAGTCAGACTGTGGGGGATAAGCTCCATGGTCGAGAGGGAAACAGCCCAGACCGCCAGCGAAGGTCCCCAAATCAACACTAAGTGATAAAGGAGGTGGGATTGCATAGACAACCAGGAGGTTTGCCTAGAAGCAGCCATCCTCAAAGGAGTGCGTAATAGCTCACTGGTCGAGCGATCCTGCGCCGAAAATGAACGGGGCTAAGTGTTGTACCGCAGCTGCGGATTTTTATGGTAGGGGAGCGTTCTGTGTGGGGCGAAGCACTAGCGTGAGCGGGTGTGGACTGCACAGAAGTGAGAATGTCGGCTTGAGTAGCGAAAACATGGGTGAGAATCCCATGCACCGAAACCCTAAGGGTTCCTCCGGCAGGCTCGTCCGCGGAGGGTTAGTCTGGACCTAAGGCGAGGCCGAAAGGCGTAGTCGATGGACGACAGGTCAACATTCCTGTACCGGTTGTGCTTTGGGAAGAGGGACGAAGGAGGCTAGCCAAGCCAGATTCTGGTTCCTGGTTTAAGCGTTCAAGGCGTTGAAGAGCGGTGAAAACGTTCTGAGCTAAGGCGTGAGTACGAGCTGCTACGGCAGCGAAGTTGGTGACGTCAAACTTCCAAGAAAAGCTCTATACCCGTTAAGGCATAGCTGCCAGTACCCGAAACCGACACAGGTGGGGTGGTAGAGAATACCGAGGTGCGCGAGGTAACTCTCTCTAAGGAACTCGGCAAAATGGCCCCGTAACTTCGGGAGAAGGGGTGCCATCGTAAGGTGGTCGCAGTGAAGAGGCCCTGGCGACTGTTTACCAAAAACACAGGTCTCCGCTAAGTCGCAAGACGATGTATGGGGGCTGACGCCTGCCCAGTGCCGGAAGGTTAAGGAAGCCGGTCAGCGTAAGCAAAGCTGGTGACCGAAGCCCCGGTGAACGGCGGCCGTAACTATAACGGTCCTAAGGTAGCGAAATTCCTTGTCGGGTAAGTTCCGACCCGCACGAAAGGCGTAACGATCAGGGCGCTGTCTCGGAGAGAGGCTCGGCGAAATAGAATTGTCTGTGAAGATGCGGACTACATACACCTGGACAGAAAGACCCTATGAAGCTTTACTGCAGCTTGGTATTGGGCCCGGGCTCTGAATGCGCAGGATAGGTGGGAGACGTTGATCTCGTGCTTGTGGGTACGAGGGAGTCAATGGTGAGATACCACTCTTTCAGAGCTAGGGTTCTAACGTTCACCCGTTATCCGGGGAGCGAACAGTATCAGGTGGGCAGTTTGACTGGGGCGGTCGCCTCCTAAAAGGTAACGGAGGCGCGCAAAGGTTCCCTCAAGCTGGTTGGAAATCAGCTGACGAGTGCAAAGGCAGAAGGGAGCTTGACTGTGAGACCTACAAGTCGAACAGGGACGAAAGTCGGCCTTAGTGATCCGACGGTTCTGAGTGGAAGGGCCGTCGCTCAACGGATAAAAGTTACTCTAGGGATAACAGGCTGATCTCCCCCAAGAGTTCACATCGACGGGGAGGTTTGGCACCTCGATGTCGGCTCATCGCAACCTGGGGCTGAAGTAGGTCCCAAGGGTTGGGCTGTTCGCCCATTAAAGCGGTACGCGAGCTGGGTTCAGAACGTCGTGAGACAGTTCGGTCCATATCCGGTGTATGCGTAGGAACATTGAGAGGATTTCTCCCTAGTACGAGAGGACCGGGAGGAACGCACCTCTGGTGTGCCAGTTATCGTGCCAACGGTAGACGCTGGGTAGCCATGTGTGGAGTGGATAACCGCTGAAAGCATCTAAGTGGGAAGCCCACCTCAAGATGAGTGTTCCCATGGGGTAACCCAGTAAGGTCACGGGAAGAACACCCGTTGATAGGCTCTACGTGGAAGTCTAGTAATAGATGCAGCGGAGGAGTACTAATAGACCGAGGGCTTGACCAATATTTTGGTACTTGTCTGAAGATAATTTTTTGTTTGATTCAGATGTACAATGTAAATTGTAATCCTATGCAGTTCTTAGGGCTCGCTCTCTAAAGAATGTATCTATCCTGGTGTTCATAGCGATGTGGAACCACTTCGATCCATCTCGAACTCGGTTGTGAAACGCATAAGCGGCGACGATATTTGGGGGGCAGCCCCCCGAGAAAATAGCTCAATGCCAGGTTAAAACACTCTTTTTATTAATTAAATTATTTTTATCCAAGTTTATTAGAAATCTTATCTTCTGTAATCACTGTTGACAGTCTGGGCACCAGTGAGTGCTGCGGCCTGATAACTTTCCTCGGCAAATGAGAGCTCCGCAGCGTTGACAAGGCTGTCCTCCGCGCTTTAATGGCTTAACTAATTGCAAAATGAACCGTTTTCCTCTGCTCGTCTGGTTTGCAATTATGCTGCTTTTACTAGCGCCTACAGCAGTCGGTCGTGTCTTACTTGGTTTGGCAGGTAATTTAGTGCTAGCTACACTTTTTCTGCCACTTCTGTTAGGTGGGATCGGATGGTTGGGATGGAAAGTGCTTCGGTTACAGATAAAAATATGTCCGACATGTGGGTCTGTTGGATTTAAAAACAGTGGGCTATGTGCTACATGTGGTGCTGCTTACAACGTAGAGAGAATAGGCTCTCGTCCCTCTGATGTCCAAACACCCGCAAGCGATATCATTATCGACGTAGCTGCTCAGGATATAGATTCAAGTTCTTAAGATTAATGTGTTTTAAGAAGAACAGAAAAAAAGAGTGTGCCACAGGTAAATGCGAAACTAAAACTGAGGCAGGATCGTTGGTCACCACTCTTTGATTGTTGTTTTAGATCTCCTATACAAATCTGTAGTAGAGTAAGTATTAAATAAATTTGGCTTAGATTTTCACGCATAGCTAAATTAAGAGAAATTTTTGAGATATATAAGGCAATTAGCATGAATTAGATAGTAGATTACTCAACGAATCCAACTAAGGATTCGCAGCGTTTGAAAGTCACTTCACCATGTAAAAGCTAACTTTATAACTCTACATAATAGCATTGTGTCGTTTTGCAGTTTGGCTAGGATAGAAAGAAGGAAGGGTTTGTGCTACTTCCCTTTCCTTATAAATAAATCTGGTAATGTTATTTGTCGCCAAGTTTTGTGATTTGACTTTGTTTTACTGCTGAATTAAATAATCAGTTTGTTGCTTATTTACCACCTTTACCTAGTTGACTGCGATCCCTATATCTCTTCTGCCAAGATAGAGCCGAATTTAAACCAGTGATTGGTTGGAAAAAGCACTAAGTAAATTCTTTTTCTCCTGATGGAATTCGTTGTACAGTCGTTTTAGGTGCAATTCTAGATGACAATCCAAAGATGAAGCTACCAGGGGGGCTGCGTGGCTAGGAGGTCTTTGCTAGTTGCACTAACAACGATCCCTTGCTCTTCCAGGCTCTGACAAGATTTGCTCAAATCGACTCAGAGTTGCGCCGAAGCTTGGGCGAATATCAAAGGCTTGACTTAATTGGGGCGGAACATGATCAATTATTTAGGTTGTGGTAGGCAAAGCCCCAGTACAGAGAAACCAAAGCGCTGATCGATGCAACCACCACCCCCCATTGTCTTTGGTTCTGTGTGATGGCAATGGTGAAAACCACTAGAGCGCTGCTGATTAACCGCGATCCGTCGCGTCGATTTTTGATATAGAGAGGGGCCAAGTTAATAGCTATCAGTTGGCCCACCCACTGTGGATCATCAAGATGATGGTTAGGGCAGACGTTAAGAAACCCCTTCGGCATGCCGAAGGGGTTTCCATGACCAATAATGGTTAATTGTGTCAGCCGAGGCCAATTTGAGTCAGAATGCCCTGGCCGGTCAGCAACTCAGTGCCCAGACCGATGACGAAACCGAGCATTGCAAGACGACCGTTCCAAGTTTCAGCGAAGCTGACGAAACCAAAGCGTGCGTTTTCAGACATGGAACAAAACCAACTGGATAGTAGTAATGTAACAAAGCTTGGAGTTTTATTGCAAGTCATGTTGACCATAAAATCTATGACTTGTTTTATCGCCCCTTTGTTATTGGAGTTTTTCTGCGCCAACACTGTTGGTCATCCGGTTTAGAGCTTTGGGCTTAAGGGTGTTTGTTAGCTAACGCTTCCTTGATTTTTCAGCTCAGTTCGACAAGCTACTTTTTTTGGCAACGAGTACAGTTACCTGAAATTAAGTCCTTACGTCATTATGTAGCTTGTTGTTCACAGAGGGTTCAGTGCGGTGACTTAAAAATCAATTCAGTTGGCGACACCTAGAGTGGCTCGGATTGTTCTACAGAGTCTTCTTCATCAAAAACGCTCTGGAAAGATAACTATGGCCTTAGCATCCCAATAAGCAGAGCCTGAACCAACTCCTAATGCCAGTCAACAGAAAGCATATGTTTCGAGATGGCAAACAAAGGGAACTTAGTATGATGGCTTCCAAGCGAGCCGTTTCCGCAATCATCGACTGAGCGAATTCCAAAGCAGCGCCCTGGTTAGAATCTTTCACCTTTTTAAGAATCGTAAAAAGTTCAACATCATTCTTTGCACCGTTCAGTATTTGATGTGTTTAGGGTCTACGACCCGGCACCAAATAATCTTAGCTAAGAGCAACATTTGCTTATAGTTGTTGTTGTGACTTGGCTAAGCTACTCCTGTAGCGACTATTGCGGGAGATGCGCGGATCCAACGGAGCCGCTTCTACCGTGGAAAACAAACCTAAAATAAGCCCACCAAAGCGATTAATGGGTTGGTATTAAAGACAGCGGCTAAGTTAATAAAGGTTTCTTTAGGTTAAGTTTAGAATCAAAGCATAAGTATTAAGCATCGAATATACAGAGAAATTTGTAACTGAGTTTTTATAAAATACGATGTCTCTCACTTTTCCTATATATAGGAAAGTTGGGGAAAAACAGCCTGCAAACCTGTTAAATCAAAAATTAAAGATTCAGCATAGTGACTAAATTTGGCCCAAGCAGATAGGAAATATGACGTTTACTATGAGGGTGGGCCGGCCTAATTTCAATGATCGGATCTTGATCCCTGAAATTAGGCCCAACTAGACTAGTATTACATTGGTAAGGGGAAGAGGATTTGTCCTTAGGGAATAAATCAACTATTCAAGAATTAGCTAAATTATCTCGTGATGTATCAGTAATAAGAAGTTGAGAAAAGCAAGTATTAAAAGTTCCGATAACGAATCGAAAGTTGCCTCAATACTTCACTTGGGAGCTAAGCCGACCGCATTCAGCGTATGTGGCGAGTTCCGTCGACTGGATGATAATCATCTCCAGTCAATTCTTCAAATACGATCGCTGGAAGTCCGGTCTCGAACATGGTTTGTAAGGCTTCCTTGAGATAGGGGTTCCAGCCACCAGTACTGACACGACCATGCCGTACGGTCCAATCCCAAGTTCCTTTTAGATCACGTGGAATTCTACCCTCTCGATCACGCCTTGCTACCAAATCTAGAGATTCAACGAGACCGACCATAACAGGAGCCTTCCCGTACGCGGGTGTGAGGCTCAACTCCAGGCGCACTGGATTTTCTTTGACTAGTCGTAATCGGAACCTTGGAGGCAACTTTATAAGTTTTACCACCGTAGCCACAATGCGCGTTCTTTGATCCACTGGAGCTGCCCCTGTCGAAACATGGTCGCCTAATTTATTCAGTTCTGGGCCCAGAGATTTCGGTTTGATTTTCATCATCGCCGCTAAATCTAATGGTAAGTAGGTCTTCTCTTGTGATCTGGCCATCACTATCTAACAACTCTGGATGTACGGTAATGCGACCAGTTCGGTCAGTCGGTTCACTAACAGCTCGGAATCCTTTGCCCATCACACGAAAAGCTTGCCAAAGTAAAGCCATAAGTATTATACCATAGATAAGGGGAAACAGAGCGCTGAGCATGGTGCGGCCAGATAGTTCCGACCTTCCCATCCTGCCCCAATTTCGAGTGGACTGCACTCATTTAACGGGTCTGACTTCAATTTCTTTTGGCATGGCCTCTACAAACTACGCACCGTCATCACAACGTCGTGCAGGGCTAGGCTTGTTTCCAGCCCCCTCCCGATCTTTCGCCGCTTCCACGCTGGCAAGTGGTGTTTTGCTGACTGGTGTAGCACTATCACCCCTTGTGTTGGCGCAAGCGTTTGCGCAGTCCCGTTCAGTTCTCGTCCAGAGGTCCTTTGTTGCATCGGCAGTCCGACGTAGTGGCTCTGCCGTTGTTACTCTAGAAACATCACGTACCACAAAAAGACCCAGCCCATCTGGACTGCCGAGGGGGATGATGGTCAATCCACTGTTTCGGCATTTTTTCCTGACGCCGGGAGAGACAATGCCACGCCCCAGGATTCAGCGAGGCCAGGGGAGCGGTGTTTTGTTCGATCCCAAAGGATTGCTCCTAACAAATGCCCATGTGGTGGAGGGGGCTGACCAACTTATAGTTGGCTTGTCTGATGGGCGGCGTGTTCGAGGAAGCGTCATCGGTAAGGACAGTTTTACTGACCTGGCTGTGGTTCGTCTGGATGGGGGTGGTAAGTGGCCTACAGCCCCCCTTGGTGATTCTGATCGTCTAAACGTAGGGGATTGGGCGATTGCTGTGGGTAACCCCTATGGACTCGAAAACACAGTCACTCTTGGCATCATCAGCAATCTGAACCGGAATGTATCCCAACTGGGAATTTCTGGTAAGCGTCTCGATCTCATTCAAACTGATGCCGCCATCAACCCTGGTAACTCCGGGGGTCCGCTTCTTAATGCGGTTGGTGAGGTGATTGGGATCAACACTTTGGTTCGTTCCGGCCCTGGCGCAGGCTTGGGCTTTGCAATTCCGATCAATCGCGCCAGGGCCATCGCTGCTGAGTTGGTAGCCACCGGAAAAGCACGCCACCCTGTGATTGGGATAGGACTATCGAAGATTCCGGCCAAAACGTCGGGAGCTGCGGCCCCACAGGGAGCAGTGATTCGCTCTATTCAGATGCGCAGTCCTGCTGCTCAGGCAGGACTACGCATCGATGACGTAATTACGGCGGTCGATGGCCAGCCAGTAGAGGGACCCGCTGCTGTTGTAAGTGCGATCGAACGGCGTGGCGTTGGCGAAATCCTTACGCTTCAAATCCGTCGAGGAGATCAAGGCAAAATTGTTCAACTCAAGCCAGTGGACCTAGCTGCATTAGCTAGCGGTTAAGACTCTTTATTCATCCTTATCCGAATCACGTAATTGATCAACACAGCGAGTGATGCATTCTCCGTCGTCAAGAGAGCATGTTGTGATGCACTCAAAATAGGTCTCAACGGCATCCCAGGTCTGTTCATGAGCCTGCGATGGTTCGATTGGAGAGGAGACGCTGGAGTTGAATGAACCAGAACTTAAAGACATTGACATTGCATCTACGAGTTGCGTTTTGTCAGCCTATGCACATCCAATTGATCCAGTAAACAGAAATAAGTCTTCATGCCTAAAAGCGTGTGAACTTTTCCCTCTTTTTTAAATGCGGTAACACTTCAGTCAAGCTACTTAGTCTGACTGCTTTTCTGACGCTTTATACAAGTATTCTGTTTTTTCTGATCGGCTTTTTTAACAGCTCGTTGTGAACTCCGGTCACTTTTTTTACCACTCTTGGCTCTTTCCTCTTCTTTTTTCTCGAGATAGTAGTCATAATTCCCGCGATACAATACGAGGTCACCATCTCGTAATTCAACGATTCGATTGGCGATGCGTGAGATAAAGTAACGGTCATGAGACACCAGAAGTGCAGCTCCTTCATAGGCTATAAGTGCATCTTCCAGCATTTGTTTAGTAGGGATATCAAGATGATTAGTGGGTTCATCTAGTACTAACAGATTGCAAGGGTTGAGCAACATTAAGGCCAGAGCTAAGCGTGCTTTTTCCCCTCCACTAAGTTGTCCCACATCTTTGAAAACGCTGTCGTTGCCAAAGCAAAAGTTGCCCAATAAGGTACGTACCTGAGTCTGAGTCCAATCCGGAACCGCCTCGTATATCGTGTTAATCACAGTCTTACTCAGATCGAGCGCTTCCGCCTGGTTCTGCTCAAAATAGTTGGCTACAATGTTGTGCTTTCCTAGTTGTGCGATTCCCTCATCTGGTTTCTCCATCCCCATGACAAGGCGCAGCAATGTAGATTTACCGGCACCATTTGGACCCACAAATGCAACTTTGTCGCCGCGCTCAACTTCTAATCTGGCCCCAAGAAATAGGATTTCATCGCCGTAGCTGTGGGTGAGATTATCGAATAGGGCGACTTGCGCACCGGAGCGCGGTGCCGGTGGAAAACGAAAGCCAGGACTTGAAACACTCTCCACCGGGGCTTCTATAAGCTCGACTTTGTCAAGCTGCTTTTCACGACTTTTAGCCTGGGTGCTGCGTGTGGCACTGGCGCGAAATCGGTCAATATAAGTTTGTTGTACCGCGATTTCTTTCTGCTGACGTTTATAAGCAGCCTGGGCGGATTGGCGCTCCAGTTGCTGAAGCTTGAGGTGAGCGGTATAGTTGCCGAAGTAAGAACGAGAGATGCCGCGATCAATGGATACGATCTGATTGCAAACCCGGTCTAAAAAAGTGCGGTCGTGGCTGATTACCACCAGGGCGGCGCTTTGTTCCAGCAGGTATTCTTCTAGCCATTGGATCGTCTTTACGTCCAGATGGTTGGTCGGTTCGTCTAATAGCAACAAATCTGTATCTTGCAGAAGAATCTTGCCCAGGGCGATACGCATTTGCCACCCGCCCGAGTAATTCCTTATGTGCCTCTCAGCATCGTCTGGACTAAATCCAATTTTGGGGAGCAACTTATCAATGCGACTATCAAGCTCATAGCCATGAAGCGCTTCAAAGCGATTTTGGAGCCATCCGAGTTCGTAAATGAGTTCATCTAAATGTGCAGAGTCTCTAGCAACTTGTTCTGATTCCATTTCCTTCTCGATCTTCCGAATGCGACTCAGCACCTTTGCTGCTTCTCCAAAGGCTTGAAATAACTCCTCACGTACTGTCCTATCTAGCTTGACATTGAATTCCTGTTGTAGATAAGCGATACGTGGGTCGCCTTGACGAATAACTTGACCACTGCTTGGTTCTTCATAGCCAGCGATGAGACGTAACTGGGTTGATTTCCCTGCCCCATTTCCGCCTATAAGGCCGATGCGATCACCGACCTTGACCTCCCAAGTCACATTGCGCAACACCTCGCCAGTGGGATAGATCTTTCTGACTTGCTCAAGCCTCAACAATAGTCCAATGCATGATCAGTACATCATCTCTGCCGGCAGAACGAGAGCGAACAATTGACTCGCTTATTAGCTCACTAAAACCTAGGCGACTGGTGATTCCTCCGATCGTTGCTACAAGGTCCGTCACCATTGGTTATTTGAAAGTTATTTGTTGCTTTTCAATTGGGCCAGCAGTGGAAATCATTACTTCCGGCAACACCCGATTGCCCAAACCAAGCTCTGATTGCTACCAGGTTTCAGGGATATGCCAATTTGGCCCAGCAAATCAAAACCCCCCACGTGCTTTGACTAACCAACGCTTGCTGTCCTCGTCGTCAAGGTTCGCTAGGTGCCGACGAACCTCGGTGGCTGTTACAGGCAACCCTAATTGGTCTCCGAGGTCACAGATTGATTTCATAGCGCCACCAGGGTCTTGCAGTGCTTGGCGAAACAAAGCTTGCGTTTGTTCCGGATTTTTGCTGATTTGCTCGTAAAGCGCTGCAGCATTTGCGTTTGAACTCATCGCAGTGGTGACAACTAAGGGAACGCTATTCAGGTCTGTTCGTTTCGTCATGCAACCTGTTCCGTCACTTCATTGCATCGTTTACAAACCGGGGTGTTTCCCATAGTACGAGCGGGCATACACGCAAAGCACTTTGCATAGCTAGAATAGATTTAGAAATCTAATGATCCGCGACCTTAATTTGGGCGACTGCTTATCCCACTTCGTGAAAATGGGTAAGCAACTTGTTAGTTGCTGATAACAACGGAGGTGAACATACCACTGCTTTCAGAAATTCATCGAGAGCTGTACATTCAGCCATACTCAGATGTGTTGCTGCGATAGGGCTGAGATGTGGACTGGACCACGAAACCTGGCGTGAGGGCAAATCATGACAAAGACACATAAATCAATCTTTGACCACTCCCTGCATACTTGTTTTTATCGAAGAAACTTCAATTTACGATCAATGATCTGGTCGTTTCTGCTCAACAGATGCTAAGCAGTAGGAAACCTAAGTTTCCTTGGGTTAGCGTGGCTCTGCTTAAAAATCTATGTGTCATTTCAGCTTGATGGCCTTGATTGAGGAAAGATTTGGACGACCGCCAGCAACGTAGCCCATGTGCGTTAATCCAGCACGATGTTCAACATCAGGAAGCGGAAAAGGCCTCTGCTTAGATTCCGGCAACACTGACGGTTGCGCTGGGTTTCCCATCGGTTGCCGTGGTACCAACTCAGCCAAAGGGGGGCACTGCCGCTGGGGTTAGACCGGATTCACCATAACCCCGAGTACAGCTTCTTGACTTGCACCCGTGATCGATGGGACATTGGCGGGGTGTTGGCGTTGATGCCACCAAGCAAGCAGCGCAAATACCAGCGCTTCCCGTGCTTCTACTGGAATCCCAATATCTTGGCTACTACTCAGTTGAACGCCGCGACAACGTTGTTTTAATTCGCCCATCAATGCTGGATTATTGCAGCCGCCACCAGCAACGATCAATTCTATTGGCCGAATTCGATTGCGTCTCATCAGCTGTTTAAGATCTTGTGCTACAACTGCTGCACTGAAGCCTGTCAGTGTAGCGACGACATCGTTGGCAGAGCAGTTTCCTCCCAATCCGTTCAGGCGTTGCTCTAGGTTGATGCGCCCGAATAGCTCTCGACCTGTTGATTTTGGCGGAGGACATTGGAAATAAGTCTCCTTTAGCCAATGACGAATTGTCATCTCATCACAACGACCGGCTAACGCCATGGCTCCACCGCAATCAAAGTTTAGTGCCCGGTCACTGAAGTGTTGGACGGCAAGATCGATTAGACTGTTAGCGGGGCCGCAGTCCCACCCCCGCATGGCAGCGAAACGTTCAGGTCCACAGCGCGGCGGAATCAGGGTAAGGTTGCTTATACCGCCAAGGTTGAGGAAAGCGCGCCAACCATCAATTCTTCCTATAAGAGCAGCATCAGCCTTGCAGACGAGTGGCGCTCCTTGGCCGCCAAGAGCTAGATCTGTTGCACGGAAGTCGTAAATTACGGGACGGCCTAGTAGCTGGGCCAGTAGAGGCGCTTGCAACACTTGCCAACTGGCCCCACGTTGCTTGCTATTGGGGGGACGATGACAAACGGTTTGGCCATGACAGCCGATAAGGTACGCTTCCTCGCCGGGATCGCAGGATTGCGCGGCCCTGACTTGGGCTTCTGTGATCGCTTCGGCCAAATCAAGCCAAGCTTCTGCGCTGTAAGCTTTACTTTGTCCAGCGTCTACCACTCGCTGTTTCAGGCTCTCTGGGTATGGGCTGTGTATGTGACGGATTAGCTGCCATTTCGGCCTATTTGGAGCGCCTTGAAAATCAGCCAAAACGGCATCTACCCCATCAGCGCTAGTGCCGCTCATTAGCCCTAAACAGCGCATTAGTTTTACATCTTGGGAAGACGCCGCAAGTCATCCACAAGGCCCATCACAACAAGTAAATGCCCCTGCTCAAGCACATGGGATGCCGGTGGATTCACAGTTAAGCTGCTCTGGGAACCAGCAGCTAGAACATTCACCCGAAAGTTTTTGCGCAAGTTTAAATCCCGCAGGGATCGTCCGACAAAGAGCTCTGGAACTTTAATCTCTTCTATGCAGTGCTGCCCATCCAGGGCTAAACGCTCCATCAAGTTGGGACGCACGAGTTCGAGGCCAAGGCGTTCTCCTTGCATCCTTGAGGGAAAGATCACCCGATCAGCGCCAACCCTTTTGAGCATCTTTTCGTGTAAGTCACTGGTCGCGCGTGCAATCACCTGCTTTACCCGAGAGCCATCGCTGTCCTTGGCAATTAGCGTTGCCGTGATGCTGGCTTCAATCGGTTCACTGATGGCAACTACTACGGTGCCCATATCGAGGACACCTGCTTCTCTCAGCGATTCTTCATCTGTGCAATCGACTATGCGAGCTTCCATGCTCTGTTCCACCTGACGCAATTCCTCAACAGCTCGTGCGGAACGATCTACAGCCAGTACATCAGCTCCGTTTTGGAGTAATTCTCGGCAAACTGCGATGCCGAAACGTCCAACCCCAATGATGGCGAAGCCAAGACGCTCACCATTTTGAAGCGGGCTCCACCGCCACCACTCCTTCATAGATTTACGATCCTTTGAATGTACTCAGACATATAGATCTTCGCGAGGATAACCAATTCGATTTTGGCGATAAATATGAATTTGTTCTCTGGTTGCTGTCTCCCAGATCGCACTGAGTAAAAGAAGGATGCCGAGTCGCCCCACAAACATACCAATAAGTAGTACCGTTTGACCGAAGTGACTTAGTTTTTCAATAACACCTAAATCAAGCCCCACGGTAGCGAAAGCTGAAATACAAGTAAATAGCATTTCTAAAAATGTGAATGAATCCCCCCCGTTGAGATTGCTGCCAATGCTTATCAGCAGAGCCATCCCCAATACAAACAGTAGAGAAGCCATAGTTATACCAACAGCCCTTAACACGATCTTGTCGGTAATCTCGCGATTGCGAATCACAACCGCTTCTCGGCCACGCAGGGTAGAACGTGTTGCGGCCATCAGTGCCACTACCGTGGTGGTTTTAATACCTCCGCCAGTTCCACCGGGACTGGCGCCAATGAACATCAAGGTCATCAGTAACAGCAGTCCTGACTCCGTGATGTTTTCTAGAGACAAAGGAATTGTGGTGAAGCCTGCGGTGCGAGCGGTCACGGATTCAAACAAAGCGGTCATCCAACGTTCAGGCCATGTCATTTCAATAAACACCTCACCTTTATTCAGCCATTCGGTCATTGCCAGACCTAGAGTTCCGAATCCAATGAGGAGCATGGTGGTATGGATAACCAGTCGTGAATGTAGGCTGAGCCGACGACGATTAGGCCGTAATCCTTGTCTTGCTACGTCACTAGTTACCCTCCAACCCAGCCCTCCCATGATGACGAGCAGCATCACCACAGCGTTTACGGTGGGACTGGAGTGGTATCGCTCTAAGCTGTTTGACCAAAGTCCAAAGCCAGCGTTATTGTAAGCTGAAATGCTATGGAATACAGCGGCCCACAATCTTTCTCGGCTATTGGAAATGTCGTCGAATCCGTAATTATAAAGCACCACCGCTCCTAGCGTAATCACCACAAGGGCGGTTAGGGTGATGGCGCGAAAAGTGCTACCGACCCCACCCACACCAAATTCGTCGAGAGTTTGACCGCGGTCTAATCGTCGTCGCAGCGCTGTGCCATGCATTACAAATCCCTGAAGGAAAGTGGTAATAGCCATCAACCCAAGTCCACCCGTCAGGATCATCAGAGCCAGAACTGCTTGGCCAACGCCAGTAAGATCAACTCCAACATCAATAATTGATAATCCGGTAACGGTGATGGCGGAAGTCGCCGTGAATAGGGCTTCCCAAAGTCCGACGCGAGTTGATGAACATAATGATGTTGCTAATAGCAGCGTACCGAGCAGCACTACAAGTAATGCAGTCACTACGGTGAATTGCGGCACAGTAAGGCGAATACGCCAGCCCTGATTTTGCTGGATAGCCTGTCGGGCAAGCAAAGGATGTGTCTCGGTGCGACCAGTATTATTCAGGATCAGCTGTAATGCCAGAGAATTAGTGTGGGCACAAGTGTGGTCATGATCAAGGTCAGTCCCAAGCCATAACGAGTGACATCGAGAAAACAGTACCTACCTGGGCCAAATACCATCAAGTTGGTTTGGTATCCCACAGGGGTCAGAAACGATTGGCTGGTTCCAAATAACACGGTAATCAACAGAGCGGAAGGCGACAACCCGAGAGCTGGTGCTAATTGCACTGCAACGGGGGCTAGTAATGCAACTGAAGCCGCATTACTCATGATCTGGGTTAATAGCGTTGTACCGATGAAAATTACTACTAGTGCGTTGTAAGTCGGCCAGCCGTCGATCCATTGCTGCACACTGGAAGCCAACGCATCTGCTAAGCCTGTAGCCTGGAGAGCAACGCTAAAACTGGTCAAGGATCCAAGCAGTAGAAAGACATCGAGGCGGATGGAGCGTTGCAGTTCGCCAAGGTTGAGGCAGCCGGTAGCAACGACCGACACCATGGCAAGTAGAACTGCAGCAACCAGCGGCATCGGGGTGATGGTGGGCAATATCAGCATCAAAACAGTGATGCTTACCATGACCGGTTTGCGGCCAACAGTAGGGAGATCGTCTTCCAACCGGTCGAGTACAAGAAGATCATTGCTGGATTGAAGGCCGCGTATAGAGTCGAGTGGTGCTTGTAACAACAACACATCACCTCCTCGAAGTACCACTTGTCCCAGCCGCTCTTGAACGGTCTCTTGGCCACGGCGCAGGGCTAATACTGTAGCGTTGTGCCTTTGTCGAAATCGCAATTCCCGCAAACTTGCTCCCGCCAGGGTTGATCCTGCTGGTAACAAAGCCTCTATTGTTTTTTGGCCGCTTCCTTGCCCAGGATCGAGGCTAGAGCCGGGTTTCTGTTTCTGGGTTGTCAGATGTACTGTTTGATCCTGTTGCAAACGAAGTAAGTCCGCACGAGTGACACGCAAAATCAAATGATCACCAGCCTCAAGAAGGCGGTCAGCCAATGGCGGCAAGAGCCTCTCACTCCCTCGTTGAAGTTCGAGCACGTCGACATCAAACCGACGTTGTAGACGACTGTTGAGCAGTGATCGCCCCACCAGTTCTGAGTCGGATGGGATGGTGACCTCAGTGCAGTATCCGCTGCGTTGGGAACTCAGGTTTAGGTCATCAAGATCATGACCGCGGTCTGGCAGTAGTATTCGAGGAGCCATAACTAGATACAAAGCCCCCACAAGCCATACAGGCAGGCCAATCAATGTGAAACTGAACAGCTCAAAAGGGCCATAACCGAGCTGTTGGCTAATATCGCTGATAAGCAGGTTCACTGAGCTACCCAGCAGTGTGAGCGTGCCCCCTAGAACTGTGGAAAAGGATAGGGGGAGTAACACTCTTGATGGTGAGATGTCATGGCGATGGCACCAGTTTTCAATAACGGGCAATAACGATGCCACGACTGGCGTATTAGGAACAACGCCTGAGACTGGAGCAATGACAAAAGCCATCAAGGCGATGAGCCGTCGTGGGGAACGGATTTGTTCTGAGGCGATCAGGCTCCGTAGACGATCGAGGGCTCCACTCTTGAAGAGTGCTGCTGAGACAGGAAACAAACCTATCAACGTTATGAGGGCAGGGCTACCAAAGCCGGCGAGAGCTTCTCGGGGGGTCAGAACCCCACTTGCCAGGAGCAATCCTAAGCTGAGTAAACCCGTCAACTCTGGAGCTAAAGCTCCGGTGACGAATAGAATCACCGCGAGACCTAAAACCGATAAAGTAATCAAAGCGTGCGGTGTCTGAAGCGCGCTGATTAACTCAGCCATTATGACAAGTTGCTTGTTGTCATCGCAGGCGATTTTGCATCAGCATCAAAGAATTGCCCACGTAGCCACTCTTGAAGCTCCTGTAGACCATCCCCGCGGACAGCTGACAGCAATAAGACATCGGGTTCCTGCTCGCGAATGGCGCTGATCGCTTCCAGGTCGCAGCGATCAATTTGATTGGCGACTACCCGTCGTAAGGATGTACTTCCCAAGGAATCGAGCAATCGGTGCACTGTGCCAAGTTGATCGATCCAGTTTGGATCAGCAAGATCGACTACTAAAAGCACCAAATCAGCATCAAGAGCCTCTTCGAAGGTGGCGCGAAATGCTTCCACAAGAGGAGCTGGAAGGTCTCTGATAAAGCCCACCGTATCGGTGAGAAGCATTCGTTTGGGTTTGTCCCCAGGACGGGGCAGATCAAGTTTGCGAGTGGTTGGGTCGAGGGTAGCGAATAATTTATTTTCCACCAATACCCGGTCGCTTTCTCGTTTTCCACAAAGGGCATTTAGCAGGCTCGACTTTCCGGCGTTTGTGTATCCGACCAATGCAACCCTCGGCAGTCCGCGGCGTTGATCGCGTAAGCGGCTACGATGGATTTGGAGTTGGTGTTGATCCCGTAAGAGTCGTTCAATTCGTCGGCTTATAGCCCGACGATCTTTTTCTAACTGGGTTTCTCCTGCTCCACGAGTGCCGATACCACCACCCTGGCGTGAAAGACTTTGACCTCGCCCCAGGAGCCGTGGAAGTCGATAGCGCAACTGAGCCAATTCGACTTGCAGTCGGCCGGCGGCACTACCAGCCCGCTGGGCGAAGATGTCGAGGATCAATTCACTGCGGTCTGAAACTGGGCAGTTAACAAGGCGTTCAATATTGCGGGCTTGAACCGGCGTCAGCTCACGATCTGTGATAACTAGCGAGGCACCATTTCGAAGTACTTCTAATGCTGCCTCTTGCAGTTTTCCCCTACCCCAAAGGGTTTGGAGATTAGTGTTGCTCCTTCTTTGACTTACTACAGCAACGGCTTTTCTTCCGGCACTGCGCACAAGACCTTTCAGTTCTGCCAGCTCACGATTGCCTTTGCTTGGCTCATTCTCAGTCAAAGTGAGCAACAGCACCCGCTCCGCGCTTTGGGTAGTTCTTTCGGTTAGTGGGAAGTGCTCTTCTGGCTCGATCTTACAGAGCTGCCGCAGGTCTCCCTTGTCTTGATGACGCCAGCCGTTGGCTTGACTAGAGTCCGGAAGGAGGAGTTCAGCCGTTCGGATGCCGTCTGCGGCGGGATTGGGACCAAAGCGTAGCCATTGACGTGGTGCCAGGTCTAGAGCAACAACTGCATCGGCGGGATCTGAGCTCAACCCGTCTTTGCAAAATGAACAACTCACTAGCCGCCAGCCGCCGCTTTGTCGACGGGGTGCGTTAGGGATATGTTCCAGGAGGGAATTGTTGCCAGAGAGGGGTCCTAGCCACAACAGACGACAAAGGCCGCGGCCGTCAATTACTAAGTGGAGCGGTGTTTTTAGTTTGAGAACAAGCTCACTCAGCCTCTCCAAAGCGAGAATATCTACTCCGCTACCTTCTGGATGACGGCGCTGGCTAAGTCGATCGAGCTGACGCTGCTGGCTTCGACGCAGTCCTTTGGTACGGCCGCCGAGATGTGCTTGTTTCAACGGTTTATCAACCAGGCGGCTGCTGAGCGAACCCCCACCGATAAGGCAGGCATCCTTGTGAGGTAGGCAGCTCGGCGCAGCTGAAAGGCTAGAGGGCCAGCCATCGTAATTCCAAGGCCTGTAAGTGTCGCGTCGCCAATTCCGAGGCTAAGCATTTCTCCGCGATCATTAAACTGAAACATTGGTGGTTTTTCACCAATGCGCAAGGTTGCGATAGCTTCTCCGACCGCTTCGCCTTGTTGCATTGCTACCTGCGCGGTTGCTGGGACTGGATGGTCAATTGTGATGGCAGTGTCTCCAATGGCAAATATGTCAGTACTCCCTTGGAGCCGTAGGTCACCGTCTACCGCAAGTCGGCCTCGAATGATGGAGGGTGGAGGTTGTAAGCAAGGGAAATCAGGCTGATTGCCAGCCGTCCAGACCAGACCTTGATGAGCAATTGCATCGTCTTCACGTAGAACTACCCGATTCGCTTCGACTCGTGTCACAGATGTGTTCAAGTGGATGATTACGTCTTTACGCTCAAGGGCAGCGTTGGCACGTTCCCGGTTAAAGGCGGAGCTGTTGGGAAGGATGCTGTCTCCCATCTCAATGAGATGAATCCTTGCTTTGCCTTCAAGAAGGTCGGCCAGCTTGCACGACAGCTCAACACCTGTGGACCCTGCACCAACGATTGCCAGGGCAGCATTGGGGTGTCTCCGACGATGAAAACCTTGCACCAATTGACGGAGGTATCGAACATCGCTGAGATTGCAGAATCCGCTGCCGTGTTCCCTCACTCCTGGAATACCAAAGTCGTTGGGCTTTGATCCAGTGGCGATCACCAACTGGCCCCAGGGGATTCGATCCCCTGAGAGAGTCTGCAGAGTGTGTGTAAGGCGATCGATACCGATTACTCTATCCCTTAGCCAACAGATGCCTTTATTGCTTACTAGCTGGCTGTATCGGGGGGCGACTTCCCATTCCTGCAGCTCATTGCTAAGAAGCTCGTAAAGCAAAGGCTGAAAAAGAAATTGCTTTCGGGGTTCAATCAAAACCACAGGACAGTCAGGAAGTTGCCTATGAACAGCGAGAGACGAAAACAACCCACCAAATCCGCCACCGACAATCACCACGGCATCCGCTGAGGAAGTATGTGGTGTCATGGGCGGTAATGATTTGTTCAACGATAGACAGAGTGACTAAATCGGCGACAGGGGAGGATGGCTGCATGATCGAGGTTCCTGACGTAATAGCGCGCACGTCGGTAGAGGTAGAACCGGCCAATCAAGATGATTTGCAGTTTGAAACGCTGCGTCAAAATCGTTTGGTTCTTAAGGGTCTTCCGCCTCAGGAACGTTTGGCTTGGGCTTACCAACAATTTGGTGAAAATTTTGCGTTGACAACCAGCTTTGGCATTCAGTCATCTGTGCTATTGCACATGTTGAACCAACTGCCGTGGGGGAGCTTGGTTCCGGTGATTTGGGTCGATACAGGTTACCTCCCCCCGGAGACCTACACCTATGTCGAGCAGCTCACCGGGTTATTTGACATTCGTTTGGTGGTGGCGCAAAGCATGGTCTCACCAGCCCGAATGGAAGCATTGCATGGTCGCCTTTGGGATACTGGAGCTGTGGCTGATCTTGAGCTTTATCATTGGATTCGCAAGGTTGAACCCCTAGAGCAATCACTGGCCCGGCTCAATATTTATTGTTGGGCTAGCGGGGTTAGGAGTGGGCAAACGGACCACCGTCGCTCAATGACCTGGCTTGACCCAATTCGAGAACGGCTTTCATTAAGACCCATCCTAGAATGGACTAGGAGGGATGTCTTTGACTACATGCAGGACAACGAACTGCCTCAGCATCCTTTGTTTGATCAGGGATATTCTACAGTGGGCGATTGGCATTCTAGTGGTCCAGATGCGGGAGATCTCAACGGTCGGGATACGCGTTTCGGTGGATTGAAGCAGGAATGCGGTATACATCTGCCTCAGGAGCGGGTAGAAGGACTGATGGGAGAAGGCATATGACAGAGCTACCCCATAACACACGACGCGTATTGCTAATTGGCAACAGCCGATGGCACTGGGGGGAGCGAGATTCCTTTGGGACACGTTTCGATCATGCATATCCAGATCTAGCTCGTCTCACAGGAGAATTATCTGGATGGGCAGCAGTTGGAGCTGTTCCCGAGTGTTTGTCTGCCGCCGGGAAGCGTCGCATTACACTCCAAGATGTTCCCTTGGTGGGTTGTCCGCCTTGGCTGGGGGTGGATCGGGCAATTGGTGCCTGGGCCGGCTGGACGCACAGCCTTGCGTTGTCGTTAGACCTATCCTCTGGACTGTTACTTGCAGATGCTGGCACTATACTCAGCATTACTGTGCTTTCACCCGATGGAGCTTTTTTAGGTGGTCAGCTAATTCCTGGTTACCGACTCCAGCTTTCAGCGATGACAAAAGGTACGGAGGCCTTGCCAACGGTGCCTTTTGCCCCTCCGGATGAAGAGAGATTCCCAAAGAAAACTGTATTAGCCATGCGTCGTGGCGTATTTCAATCTATGGTTGCAGCTATACGGGAGGCTCAGAAGGCTTGCAGTGGGGTACTCTGGTTATGTGGAGGAGATGCCAAATTGCTTGTAGCAGAGCTTCGGAACACGCCTTTACAAGTACAGCTAGACCCTAATTTGCAGTTGCGTGGGTTGTTCCACCTGCTGGACGAATATCCCTAGTCCAGGATTGAGTTACTGAGAAGTATGTGCGATGCCACTGTCGCTATCTTCACCGTGAAATACTTACGCTCGATGCGTTCATTCTTGTGCATTCGCGTTCTATGAACTTCTCAGAAAGATTGATTACAGCACAGGGTCCTGAGTCGATAGAGCGTGTTAGAGGTGCAAGTCCACTAAATGAGTTCTTTATGGAGTACAGCGCTACTCTTTACTGAGGTTCTCAGTGCCTTAATATCTTGCCCTTGGATGCGGCCTAGGCGATTTCCGAAATCACAAGCTTCTTAAGTTGCAGCTAAGACTTACCATCCTCTTGAGAGAAACATGGAGCTACCTTGTGACCTTGTTAGGGACAGCAGTCGAAGATGTTCACCATGTTAGCTGGAGTGCGTGAAATCTGAAGCCAGTAATCATCGGAATAGCCAAAGTACATTGGGGTGTTACTTCAACAGAAAGCGTACGGCTCGTTAGGTGAGCCGCACAATTTTTGCCATAGCCTGTGAACTAAGTGGCCCGAATGAGCAGGATCAATTGAATTGGGTAGGTTTTTGCTTAATTAAGTTGGCGGTTTTTGCTCGAAGGATTAATTTTCAACAGGCCTCCATATTTACCGTCAGTGTTTACTCATCTTGCTACTGGTATTCTCACAGGTGCTTTTTTGGCAGCTTTTGCTACACCCACTGAAGCTGGCACGAAACTTCCTGTGCGCTGGAATACAGGCGGCGCTGTTTGGAGCGTAACCCTCAAGGAATTTAAAACTTTCTTCGAAACCAGTAAAGCTACTAATCGTGCCCTAGATGCTGGTGTTAACAAGTCTGGTTGGACTTCCGAAGAAATTCGGACGGGTATGATCAAGAGCTACGGTGTTGACGTGATTGGCGTATCTCGTTTCTTGTATTCAAGTGACGGTATCGAGTTTCTTAAAGATCAGACCGCATCCTACTTTCCTTACTGGCGCATGAAAAAGACGGCTGTTGCGGCTCTTCGTTCGGCTATCATAGCCGATTCTATTGACGGTGAGATTTCTTCTGCTGGCATTATGACCGCCTTGCCAGTCCATTTTCGTTTGGCTGACACCTGCGGTACTTATACCGGCTCCCAAAATGTCTGTGCTCCTAACAAGTGCCAAGGAGACGCCCAGTGTACCTCTCTAATGTCTTGGTACGTGTTCCTTCCAGCCTGCATCCAGGCTAACTCTCAGTTACCTGAGACTGCTGTTCGTTAGCTTTGTTTTCCCATCTAAGGGTGAGACCTTAGGTGTCATCACCTAAACTCTGGCACTGTGAGGGCTTTTTATACTTTACTGTCTCAGTTAAAAGATGATTCTGGGCGAGGCAAGTCTAAATAAACTTTTCCTACAATCTTGCTGAACGCTTACATATCAAGCTAACGATTGTTGACTTGCATAATGCTTATTAGCCTGAGGTAGAACCCTGATCTTTCCTGTAACAACTAGTGTGTTGAGCAGTCGTCTTAAATAAAGGTTTATCCTTTAGCAGGGAGGTATTACTAGTCATGGATTATTCTTATCAAACGAAACCGCTCTTGATTAACAATTATCTTGGCTATCTCGTCTGTGAGATTGTTGTGCATGCACGTCCAGCTTCTGTTTTCAGGAAACAAAGAGTCGTTTTGGAGTGAGAGCGGAAGATTCGTGAGCCGGTAGCTGTTCCTAGCTCGAATCAAGATATTAATACTGATGATGTCAAGATGTCTAAAGCCTAAGGTGTATTATACACTTACATTTTTATCTGATTAAGCTTTAAGCCCCTGTTAAGTAGTTGTAGTCAAAGTTAGAGATTGGGGAGTTGAATATAAACATCGACATGGTGATAATAGCTTCTAGAAAGAACGACAGCATGAGCGCTTTGCTCTATCACTATTGTTTAGAATCATGAGGAGAGTAGTAATAATCGCAGACATGAACATATCTTAGTTCATGTCACGTAATTGGTGAGAAAACGATTTTGACAGTATAGCGCTGCGGAAATGTTAAGAGGATCCAAAAGCACTAGAAACCTTACCACTTTCATTACAGTTAAGCAAGGAGTAACCTGAGCAAGGAGTACAACTCTTTTATAATGAGTCACATACATTTAAGGATAATTGCATACGCTCTAACTATTGTTATGGCTTGAAGATTAGCAGGTTTGACATCTTTGCCAATCATGATAAGCGATTGTCAAACAATAAATTAGGAATTCTTGTTAATTTCATCATTTGAGCAAGTTATAATAGCCAAATGACATCAACTTTTTCAGCTATGTAGTGATTTAGTGGAAGCAGTGATCGTGTAGTGGCAAGCGTAATTTTATTTGTTATAGATAACAATTAATTGTTGCGTTAATTACTTGGCCGTCGCGAGGTTGATGGAAATGATTTTCTTGGTTTCTAATTATGAAAAAAGTCACGATTGCGTGTTTAAGCTATACTTTGCTGGCTATGCCCACGACTATATTATTTAATATGCTGATATTATCAAATAGCATGAACCAAACACTGAATCATATACGCCTAGTAACGGTGATGGGTCTTGCTAATAATGGTATAACTTTGATTGTTGACCTTATCATCAATCAGGAGATAATGGGTAAGAAACTGGCATCAGCATTAAGAGAAAACTAGGTTCTTAGCAAAGCACTGTTCTGGGCGGCTACGATAGTGACAATCTCATCATTCATCAAGTCTCCCCAATTTTGGTTAGTGGTGCTCACGCATAAAATCTACCATCGTTTTGTTTGGCTATTTTTGACAAGTTATAGTAGATCCTTACTCTTCCATTTTGGCTTTGGTTGTTCCCATTGTTATATGAGTACGTAACACCCTCTTCCCGATGCAAGTGTCAGGTGCGGGCGCTAGGTACCTTATAGATGGAAATCAGGTTTAAACACAAAATTCGGATCCGTAACCCAGTTGACACTTTTAGAGAAATCTTTCGGTAGACCTTAGATCACTATGGGCCTTAGCTTTCAGTGTTGCTGTAGCTTACCATTTTTCTCAAGGTATTGATTAATAGCAAAGCCATGCCTAAGTCGATTTATGTTATTTTTGCTTCTTTAGTCGGAGATAGTGTTCAGGTCTTGACCCCAATTAATCAGGTAATTACAGTGGGTTGATTCATGCCAGTTAGCTGCTGGATTTCAGATAGAGCATTAATAGCGCTGATCATATCTTTAAGAGCGATTTGAGGATTTTGGTTGAGATTATCACTACTAGGTACATAGTCTTCTAAATAAACTCGGATTGTTGCTCCTTTGGTACCAGTTCCAGACAAGCGAACGATAATACGGCCACCATCTTCCAGCAAAATTCGTAAACCTTGACCTTTGGTCACCGAAAAATCAATCGGGTCGGTGTAGCTAAAGTTGTCGGCTACATTGACGGTGCGCCCGGCAAAGATTTGCCCTTTAAGGCTAGGCAGCATGGTCTCAAGCCTGCTGTAAAGCGATTGGGCTGTGACACTATCCACGATTTCATAATCATGGCGAGAGTAATAGTGCCGCCCAAAGCGCTCCCAGTGTTCATTCATGAGATCGGCTACACTGCATTGACGCTTTGCCAGAATTTGAAGCCAAAACAACACTGCCCAAAGACCATCTTTTTCACGAATGTGGTTGCTACCGGTACCAAAGCTCTCTTCTCCGCAGAGAGTGATTTGTCCAGCGTCGAGTAGATTCCCAAAAAACTTCCAACCTGTGGGCGTTTCGTAGCAGTTGATACCCAGCTCCTTGGCTACCACATCAACAGCAGCACTGGTCGGCATCGAGCGGGCTACTCCAGCTAGACCGTCACTATAGGCTGGCGCTAATGTGGCGTTAGCGGCAAGCACCGCCAGGCTATCACTAGGATTCACAAAACAGCGGTGCCCTAGGATCATGTTGCGGTCTCCATCCCCATCGCAGGCAGCACCAAAGCGATAATCATCACTTTGCAGGAGAAGTTTGGCGAGCTTGTGCGCGTAGGTAAGGTTGGGGTCGGGGTGTCCTCCACCGAAATCTTTTAGTGGAATACCGTTGCGAACACTACCCGCAGGTGCTCCAAGCAGATCTTCAAACAATCGCCTGGCGTAGGGACCGGTGACCGCATGCATAGCATCAAAGACCAGCGGAAAACCGCTGCGGATCAAATCTCTGATTTGATCAAAATCAAATAAATGCTGCATTAAAGTAACGAAGTCATCGACACCGTCGATGACTTCAACTGTCATCTTACCGATTGCTTGCTCACCTGGGCTTTCAAGGGAAACTGGTTGGAATTCTATTATCGAGTAATGGGTCAGAGTTTTGGCGCACTTAAACACTGCATCGGTGTAGGAAGCCGGCGCGGGACCGCCATTTGCTCCATTCACCTTGACACCAAAATCCCCATCGGGCCCGCCAGGATTGTGACTGGCGGAGAGTATGACTCCCCCGATCGCCTGCCTAGCGCGGATCAGGTGTGAAGCTGCCGGAGTAGAAAGTATTCCATCGACGGGGACTATCACCTTATCTATTCCATGGGCAGCAGCCATGCGCAGGATCACGTCAATAGCGTGGATATTGCCGAACCGACCGTCACCCCCTAGCACCAGTGTGCCTCCTTTGACACCTAACAGGGTGCGCAGCACGGCTTCAATGAAGCTCTCCAAGTAATGAGGCTGTTGGAATTGCTTGCTACTTTTGCGTAAACCAGAAGTACCAGGTTTCTGATCGGTAAATGGACTGTTGAGACGAACCTCATGCTGGCTTGGTCTCATAGAGGTTGAGGTCGTCGTCATCACTGCAACAATGGCGTTTTGCAAAACATAAACATAAGATCAATTTATATAGATGCCAAGTGGACCAGTTGACATCGCCACCCCTAGGTCTTGAAATGTCCTAAAAATCGCATTCTAGTCTTTTCTAGTATTGCTACTTGGGCTCGTGGTAACAGGATCAGTTGAGCGGGTTACCTTCCAAGTTTGAAAGTCAGCCACTAATTCAAGTCGAAGTTTCCTGAGTATCATCAGGACGATCAACCGAAAATAACTGAGCAAGCTAGCTCATAAGGAATACTTAGAAATGAAGCGTTGGCTGTCTAATAGTGAGTTGTAATGTGTGGCCTATCGCGATGCCAGATTGGCCAATCAGGCAAAGATATTGATATTAAACACGAAAGGTAATAGTCTGTACACTAGACCGGAATAACTACTATTCATGCCCGAGTTATTGACTTGAACTGCATTTAAAATATGTCCTCGACTTAAGGACCACCTGATCAGAACCATGCCAGCACTATTTGCTCTTTCAAGTTTCTTAAGAGTTAGCCTTATAAACCAACTAGACAGCAGGCAAGTCTATCTGTAGCAATACTAATTATTTACTATTAATGTGGCTATGCATAATACATATGCCTCTGCAATAAAGAACTTTAAAATGTCTCTTTAGAATAAGCAGAAAGTAGAGATAGTTCATAAGTTTATCTGTAAGCTGATGCATAAAGTTACAACTTTGGTAGATTATTGAAAGAATAACACAAGCTTTCTAATTCTATTTTTTAATACTGATGTCAGGAACAGCAAATACCTAGATTTTTGAGATCAGCTTGATGCAGTAAAAGTTTTAATAATTTTCGCAAGATCTTAGATAAGTAAATAAAATATTTATCGCTAGGAATATTTTTTATTGTTAGTATAGTAGTGATGTATTTTAGTACATTTATAGACGTTATTTTTATCTCGATAATTATTATCGAGATAAATCGTACTCAGAGTACTACAATTATGGACTGCAAGCTGCTTTATTTAACTTTATAAAAGAGTAAATATTTTACTTATTGTTGCTTACTTTAACATTAATTAATAATACTTTTAGGCTCCAAAATACAAGGAATCTATTTGTTAATTTAGTTCTTAAAAAATTTTAGATTTAAAACTAACAAGTAAATTTAAAAAAGCATTTATTTAATATAAAATCTTTGTATAATAGTAAATAGGCTGTTAGCGTAAAAGGCTTGTTTTATAAAAACTTTATGAATATATTAATAAATACCTTTAGTTCAATAAATTATTCATTACTTTTGGCTGTATTTATCTAATTATTTAGATTAAGAATTTTTTAGAATTATAGTTTTTATTGAAAGTATATACCAAAAGAATTCAGCTAAGAAACATAATTTTCCACGAAAAAAATAACGTTTTTAAAAACAAAAGTTGTTTTTAATAAAAAGATTTAATTTTTATTAAGGCTGCTATAAGAAAGTTTTTTATTTTAGATGTTTTTAAGCCTAAGAATATAAGAGAAGCAAAAAAACAATTGCTATGTTATCTCTAGTGAGGCATTTCAGCTGTCTTTAGCATAACAATAAACCAGAGCAAACTAAGCACAAGAGTAAGGCCAATTCCTACCCCAACGCCAATGCGAATCATCACTATTGGGATTGCAAGTGGAAAACCTATGGCCCCTACGAGGGGAGTAATTGCCACAAGCCAACGTAGGCTAGTTGACGCATCACAGCCAGGAGACTTTAGAATCATTCGGTGTGGGTTCCTCTCGCCGAACTGTTGTTATCGTCTGTTGTTCGACGCTCAAAGTTGAATGTGATGTTGTGTTTCTGCTCGCCATCTGCAGCTACTGCTCTAATAGCATAAGCCTGTCCACCGTCGCGAAACGGCACCTGAATCCGGAATGTGCCGTCTGACGATAGGGGTACATCTTCTCCACCGATCGTTAGTTGTGCAGAAGGGTCAGTTGCTCCGTAAACAATCAGTTCTGCATCGGCTACCAACCAGAAGAAGCGTTGACGTGCGGCGGCCACTCCACCTAGTCCAGAATCATTGCGGCCGCTGGCCCATAGACCCACACCAGAACTACTGAGCGCGGGTTGCCTGGAATCCAAAGAGTTGTAAATGGTTTCGTGAAACTCTTCTGAACCAGTCCGATGACGTCGAAAGTGAACAGTGGCACTTTGATACAAGCGTTCGTGTAGACCGCTGCTGCTGATAGATTTTTGCTCGTACAGTGGTGCATCTGGAGGCTCTGATATGGCCGGCGAAGCCGGCGCTGACATGTCCAGGCTGAATGGAACAAACTGATCGAGGATTTGCTCGCTGGGATGGAGAGCGGGAACACGTGCAACCGACGAGAAGGCTAACGACATCCAGTCGTTGGCAACACGGTAACCGAGCTCGACACGATAGTCACGATCGCATAGAGGTATAGGAAGATACCATTCTGTACTGTGACTGTCAACGGTGACCTCCTGCAATGTATGCGGATGTGCCTTGCTATCCTGCTTCCCGGTTACGTCGAACAAGCGCAGGCACAGATGGTTGGCTCCTTCTTTCTGAGCACGTTTGCGATCGATATCTGAAATCTCCCAAAATACGTAAGCCCATTGGGGATCACGGGGAAGGAAAACCACACGGGTTCCTGCTACAGAAGTTGAGGGTGCACTGAGCTCAGCTTCCCTGGCCTTGACCTCTTTATCACGATTTTCTTGGCGAGCAGCCACCTCATTAACAAGGTTTTCTTTGCTCTTACGGCTGTAGAGCGGTACTCCTAGATCGCTAGCGATTTGACGAAGTTGACGGAGTGTTAGACGTGCCAGCGATGAAATAGTTGGGGACACGTCCAAAGCTCCAGGTTTAGTTCGGGATCATTTTGAGCCCAAAATTTCCTTTTCGAACGCTGAGTCCGACACTAGGTCAGTAGATGCTGACCCCAGATTATGGGGATCAGTGTCAAAAATCACAAAAAAGCGGAACCGAAGCCCTGCATCCGCATTTGGATTTGCCTCCGGTCAGCGACCAACACTGCGGTAAGGTACGCGCGACATATAGTCGATATCTGTCGAAGTTGAGTTGACTCGTCCGTTTGATATGGGAATATCTTTGAGCCACTCTAAGTAATCGCCAGGAGAGCCGCCGCGTTTGATCTTAGCGCGTTCGGGCAGTTTCTTCCCAGGACCTCCCATGAAGACGATTTGGGGAAATCCAAATATTCCTCGATAATATTCATCGTACCGTGGGCTAGTGATGTTGAAAGGAGTGTCCCCTAGCTCACGGCCAGGCAAAACGCGATTTCTCTGATACGGAACGGAATCATATCCGAAAGCGTCGAGATACTCATCGCTGTCTAGTAATACGTCAACTAAACCTTCCAGGCCCTTGCTTGCGATCACAATCGACCAGGACAGTTCTTCTCCCCTACCATTTACTTTACGACCTAGAATGCGCTCTACTAGGTGACGAACCACCTTGTAGTTGCTGTTAAAGCCATAAAAAGTTCGTTTGAAAGTATCTGAAAGAACCAAAGCGCGAATGAAGTCGCGGACGGTAATCTGTCCATCACGTAGCTGGGATTCAAGGTTCACGTCTCGATCGGTTTCGAAAGCGTGAAAAAAAATCTGCCTGTAAGCACTCTCGATTACTGTCCTGAGATTCTCAGGATCCATAGCGATTGCCATGGAATATGCGCGGGTCACCTCTTCGGAGCCAACACGAAGATTTGAAACCCCTGCCCTTAGTGAGTTCTGAGTAATCGGTGCGTACTCCAAAAGGGGAATGGCCATGCGCGCTACAGCGTTCACACAGGATGATCGCATAAATTGTTGGGTAGCTTGGTTAAGTGCTCAGTGGCAGCAATTACATTCCGTAGTAGTTACCTGAGCAAATTTACTCACCAGCCAAATGGCGCAAGTGAACTTGCACTTGATGATGGAGGAATGGGGGCTTCAAAACCTTTGTCCAGCTGGCGGGTTTCCATGCAGAAAGATGCGTTGTTGGAGAGCCCTTGAACAGTGCTTGTGCGTAAACGCAGGTTTGGTCCAGCAAACCAAAAGCGCTCTAGAGAGCTCATCATTTCGTAATTTGTGGCAAGGATGAGACCGTTTTCATCATCCATGTGGAACTGGCCAGCGACTGGGGTTTTTTCGGCGTAACCCCGATCCCGCAGCAATAGGCCGTGGCGTCCGGCGTCGTCAGTAGGGATCAAGCCAAACATGGTCTGGTCTTGATGAGATTCACCGACGCGATCCCAAGCCATAGATCCGCTCCAGCGGACCCGGCAACCGCCGATGAGTCGGCTGACCGCTTCACCATTGCATTTAGCGATTTCAGCAAGCCGTTCATCGCTTTTCGATAGCTCCTCGACAACAATAAAAGATGAGCCGGCTTCAGCCCGGCGATGAAGCAAGTGATGCTGGCTGCGTTGGGATTTCCAACGACCGCAACTAAGACGGAAGAAACTGAGAGCATTGGGGATCTCAAGAGTCATCGCCGTGGGATAGCTGCACTGAAACAATGGCAGCTCAATAGTGCAAAGTCTAGTTTTGGCAGCGTATTTCTGCTGCTGCGATCAGGTCATCAAGGCTGAGGTGTAGCGGCTGCTTGCCACAGCTGTCGGCAAGTAACTCAAGCTGCAGCGCTGCGTTGTTTAGCTGGCTGAGAAGAACGTTCAAGAATCTTGTGTCTCTTGCCACCATTGGCTGTTGTTCGCACCAACGACGCCGCTGATCTACGTCAGGCAAGGCGCCGTCGGTTTTACGATTCATGCTACGAAAGCTCTCAAGGCAGTGAATAAGCAGTCGTAGATGATGACGATCCAACTGAGGGAGGAGCGTAGAGTCGATGCGGGCGATCGTTTCAGCGTCGATTCTCATTGAATATTAATCGGTTTAATTTCGAAACCACCCAAGTGTGTCTACCTTCGACTACTAGTGGACACGCGTTACGCGTTGCAACCGGACACAGTGGAACAAATTGGGGGCGATTACGTGACCTACAGTCGAGAGTTTTCGGCGGTTCTATATTGATTCTAATCAAACTAAAAAAATGCGCTTTTCATTGGGGATCAACTCCGTATGATCCTGGCATAGATTTCTCTGCTTAGCAGTCAAGAAAACTGTTGTAGTTACGCCTCAAGCAAGTCATTGCTTCGTTGGCTATCTTGGTATACGCATTAGGGCAATAAAACGCTTTCTCTTTCTCTTGTCGTTAAAGCAATCGTTTAAAAGCGTCTTCCGATAAGCCAGACCAAGAAAGGTCAAAAATAGCCCTCAATATGTCGGAGTCCAGAAATAGTATCCGCAATCGCGTAAACTGGCATGCATTGTGTTTCGGCTAAATCAGCTAAATCACTAGTCCTTGCCATGAGAAGTCGAACTTTCACGGAACGTGACGGTGATGGTTGAAGTCACCAGCGGGGAGCATCTTGGCCTAGAATTTAAGCTAAGGAAACCTCGGGGTTTCGTAGTTTGCCACTTCACTCCATGTCTGACGCCACTCCCGAGCCGACCGCTGAAAGTCTGGGAATCATCCGCAAATTCGCGCAAGCTTACGCTCAGCGCACAGGCACGTACTTCTGCTCTGAGTCCAGCGTGACCGCTGTCGTCCTTAAGGGTCTTGCACGTCACAAGGATCAACTTGGCAGTGCTCTTTGCCCTTGCCGTCATTACGAAGACAAGGAGGCAGAAGTGTCTCAAGCGTTTTGGAATTGCCCTTGTGTTCCCATGCGTGAGCGTAAGGAGTGTCATTGCATGCTGTTCCTTACTGAAGACAACCCTTTCGCTTGTCCACAAAAGACGCAGACTATCACTACGGAAATGATCGAAGCCGCCGCAGGCTGACTTGAATGACCAGCACCTCCACTCGGGATCTCGTCAGCCAGCCGTACAAGTACGGCTTTGTGACTGAGATCGAGACTGATAAGATCGACAAGGGTCTGAATGACGAGGTCGTCCGACTTATCTCTTCGAAGAAGGACGAGCCAGATTTTCTGCTCAACTTCCGGCTCAAAGCCTTTCGCCACTGGCTCACATTGGAAGAGCCCAACTGGGCTGCCTTGGGCTACGATGCAGTCGATTATCAAGACATCGTCTACTACGCTGCCCCAAAGCAGCGAGAAAAAAAAGCGCACCTCAACGAGGTTGACCCAAAGCTACTTGAAACTTTTGATAAGCTGGGTATCCCTATTAGTGAGCAAAAGCGCCTCAGCAACGTCGCCGTTGACGCGGTGTTCGACAGCGTTTCAGTTGCTACTACTTACAAAGAAAAGCTGGCTGAGTACGGGGTAGTATTCTGCTCTTTCACAGAAGCGGTTAAAAAACATCCAGAGCTCATTGAACGTTACTTAGGTTCGGTAGTGGCTAGTAATGATAACTATTTCGCTGCTCTCAATTCTGCTGTGTTTAGCGACGGCTCCTTTGTGTTCGTTCCGAAAGGAGTAAAGTGCCCTATGGAGCTCTCGACTTATTTTCGGATCAATTCTGGTGACACAGGTCAGTTTGAACGCACTCTGATCGTTGCCGAGGAGAGTGCTTCGGTGAGTTATCTCGAGGGGTGTACAGCACCGATGTTCGACACTAACCAACTACATGCTGCCGTTGTGGAGCTGGTGGTTCTGGATGATGCCTCCATTAAATACTCCACTGTTCAGAACTGGTACGCTGGCGACGAGAATGGTGTTGGCGGCATCTTCAATTTTGTCACCAAGCGTGGTCAATGCCGAGGTGCTCGTAGTCGCATTAGCTGGACTCAAGTGGAGACTGGCTCGGCAATCACCTGGAAGTACCCTAGCTGTGTTTTACAAGGCGCTGACTCCGTAGGTGAGTTCTATTCTGTAGCTCTCACGAACAATCGTCAGCAGGCGGATACAGGTACGAAAATGATTCATGTTGGCCCTCGCACACGTTCTACGATCGTGAGCAAGGGTATCAGTGCTGGTAATTCCAGCAACAGCTACCGTGGCCTTGTGCAGATGGGTACTGCAGCTAAAGGTGCTCGGAATTACAGCCAGTGCGATTCTATGTTGATCGGTAATCAAGCCGCAGCTAACACTTACCCTTATATCCGTTCGCAGCAACCTCAGGCTGCTATTGAACACGAAGCCAGTACTTGCCGAATCTCTGAGGACCAACTCTTCTATCTGCAAAGTCGTGGTATCGATTTTGAGGAGGCGGTTTCAATGATGGTGAGCGGCTTTTGCCGAGACGTGTTTAACCAGCTGCCGATGGAATTTGCGGCGGAAGCCGACAAGCTGCTGGCTCTCAAGCTTGAAGGGTCCGTGGGTTGATCCTTACTCTCAGCATCACTTTGTTCTATCAATTCTCTTTCAAGTGATCTGCCCCGACGCTGAGCTTCTTCTTGACATCAATGATCTACACGTTTCTGTAGAGGATCAGCCCATTTTAAAAGGTGTGAATCTTCAGGTGCGAGCTGGCGAAATCCACGCCGTCATGGGACGTAATGGCAGCGGAAAGAGCACCTTGTCTAAGGTGCTGGCAGGGCACCCAGCTTACCGCGCTACCTCCGGTTCCGTGCGCTATCGCGGTGAGGACTTATTTGAGCAAGAAGCGGAGGAGCGGGCGCGGCTTGGTCTTTTCTTAGGTTTTCAGTATCCGGTAGAAATTCCCGGTGTGAGTAATTTGGAATTTTTGCGAGTCGCCACTAACGCACGTCGTGGCAAGCGGGGACTTGAAGAGTTGGATACCTTTGATTTCGAAGATCACGTTCGCGAACGTCTCAAGATTGTTCAAATGGATCCGGCATTCCTGGAGCGCAGTGTCAATGAGGGTTTCTCAGGTGGAGAAAAGAAACGCAATGAGATTTTGCAGATGGCCTTGCTTGAACCTGTGGTTGCGGTTCTCGACGAGACCGATTCTGGTCTAGACATAGACGCACTGCGCATCGTAGCCAACGGTGTGAATCAGTTAGCTACCGCTGAGAATGCAACCCTTTTAATTACACACTATCAACGCCTTCTTGATGAGATCACTCCGGACTATGTCCACGTAATGGCTTCAGGTTGCATTCTTCGTACTGGCGGCCGAGAGTTGGCGCTGGAATTAGAGCAAACCGGCTACGACTGGGTAGATAAGGAGCTTGCTGCGCAAGGAGCTATCTAAACCATGGCTCTATCGAGCATTCAAAGCGTTCTAACACCAGTCCGGCAAAAAGGTAGAGAGGCATTAAATCGACTTGGTTTGCCAACGCGTCATCAAGAAGCTTGGCGTTTGACTGATTTACGTCGACTTGAGGGTGTTAGCCAATTGCCGATCAGTACGGTTTCTAGCAAGTCACCGGATACACCGCCAGTAGTGGACGGTACGTTGAGGCTTGTACTAGATGGCATTAGCGACCCCTTAGAAGGCGTGAACTTGCCGGAAGAACTCACCGTGCTGAAGCCCCACGAACTGGAGCAGATGCTCGGCCACACGTTATGCCGCTGTGGTTACAGCGACGACTGGTTGACTGAGTTTAACCGTGCTTCGACTCATCAGATTCTGGCTTTGCGGGTGCGAGGCAACGTGCCGCCATTAGAGCTAATCATTACTACTACATCTGGCCTTACTGCAACTCGAGTGGTGATCTTGGTGGAGGAGGAAGCAGAAGTCGACTTGTTGCAAGTCTTCATTGGGAAAGACCGAGCAGCTCATAGCCATATTTTAGAGGTGCATCTTGGACAGGAAGCACGGCTAAACCACGGGTTGGTGGCCTGTGCCGATGGTATTGCATCGTTGCTGACCCAGTTGGCTGTAGAGCAGGAGCCGCATAGCCAGTACAGATTTACCTCTGTGATGCAAGGTTGGTTTTTGGGTAGACTGGAATCCCGGGTAGTTCAGGTCGGCGGACAAGCAACAACCAATTTGAAAGGCTTAGCTGTTGCCGATGGTGAGCAACAGTTGGCGGTCCATACGGCGGTACGTTTCGAGGGTCCAGAGGGAGAACTTGATCAATTGCAGAAGTGTTTAGCTGCAGGACGATCCCACACCATATTTAGTGGCGCGATCGCTGTGCCGCGCCAAGCTCAACACACCAACGCAGCTCAACTCAGTCGCAATCTCTTGTTGTCAGAGCGGGCACGAGTCGACACCAAACCAGAGTTGGAGATTTTGGCAGACGATGTTCGTTGTATTCATGGCGCCACTGTTTCTCAATTGCAGGAGGACGAACTCTTTTATTTGAAGAGCCGTGGCATTAGCGCATCGGAGGCAGCAGTGTTATTGCTGAGAGGAGCATGTCAGGAGGTGGTGGATACGCTCCCGGTTCATGCCCGGGTTTGGCAACCATTGGAACGAGTATTGAAGGGATTGATTTCATGACCAAGCCTGGCACCGCCGAGGTGCGATCCAATGCTGATATCAGCGATTTATCAGCACGGTACCGTGCTGATTTTCCGATTTTTGGTCAGAAATCTCCTAGTGGTCGCCCTTTGATTTATTTAGACCACGCTGCTACTAGTCAGAAACCGCGGCAAGTGCTTGAGGCTATGCAGCATTACTACAGCTGTAACAACGCCAATGTGCATCGGGGAGCTCATCAGCTCAGTGCTCGCGCGACTGAATCGTTTGAGGCAGCCCGCAGCACTGCAGCTAAATTTATTGGTGCGAATAGTCCTCGCGAGATCGTCTTTACCCGCAATGCCAGCGAGGCGATCAACCTTGTGGCGCGTAGTTGGGGTGACGCCAATCTTTGTGTAGGAGATGAAGTATTGCTTACATTGATGGAGCATCACAGCAACCTGGTACCCTGGCAGCTTCTGGCTCGGCGTACCGGCTGTGTATTAAGGCACGTCGGCATCACTAAAGAGGGTCGCTTTGATTTGGAGGATTTCCAGGCGAAACTGAATAAACGTACACGCTTGGTTAGCCTAGCGCACATCAGTAATACTTTGGGTTGCTGCAATCCGCTTGAGGCTGTCATCCCAGCTGCCCATGGTATCGGTGCCTTGGTGTTGGTTGATGCATGCCAGAGTCTGGCGCATCAAGGGATCAATGTAGCCGCAATGGAAGCCGACTTTCTGGTGGGTTCCTCTCATAAGCTATGCGGTCCGACCGGGATTGGGTTCCTTTGGGCACGCGAAGCGCTTCTTGAGGAAATGCCACCATTCCTTGGAGGTGGTGAGATGATTCAGGACGTTTTTTTAGATCACAGCAACTGGGCAGCACTACCTCACAAATTTGAGGCTGGCACCCCTGCTATCGGTGAAGCTGTAGGAATGAGCGCAGCGCTTCACTATTTGCAAGTCATCGGTTTAGAATCGATTCGAGCATGGGAAGCTCGGCTTACCCTCCAGCTATTTTCTCAGTTGCAAGAGATCGAAGGCCTCCGTATTTTGGGCCCAACGCCTGAGCAACAGCCTGGACGTGGTGCCCTAGCCACGTTTCTTGTGGACGGCGTGCATGCTGACGACATCGCTGTAATAATGGATACATCTGGCATTTGCATTCGTAGTGGCCATCATTGCTGCCAGCCGCTTCATCGTTACTACGGGGTAACAGCTTCAGCTCGCGCCAGCTTAAGTTTCACAAACACCTCCGAAGAGATTAACAATTTCAGCGACGAGCTTGCTTCTACGGTGGCTTTCCTGCGGAAGCACGGCTAGCTTCTTCCCTGCGTACCGCTACAAAATCTGGTAACACCGTAGATTTATTGCGGCTTCCTTTTTATTGGCTACAGGAGAGACGTTATCGGGTTACTGCGAAACTGGAGCAATAGACGGCCAGAGCTTTTTTGCAGAGAGACAGTGGGTTAGTAGGCTGACTTAGAGTCTTTGTTCGATTTGAATATTGGTTCAATCACGGATTACGGTACCCTTGGTGTTATAGTTTAGTAAAGGCATTAAGTAAGGTCATCAAAACCTAAAAAAGTGTTGACGTGTGACTGAAGCGTAGCAAAACTCGGGGTATTAAGTTCCGTCGCTATATCAGCCCACGTAAGACCGCGAGCTTGGCTTGGCTTCAGCACCGATGACCATGAATTTATAAATTGCATTAGGCCCCATCATCAAGTTCTGAATTCTCCTCTCTTCAGCATAATGTAACTAACATTCAATAAATCAAAATTAGATTTGATGAAAAACCTGCGGTCACCGTAGTTATGCACCCAGCAGCGGCGCTGATTTGTTGGTGCTGGTGAAATTCCCAATGTTCAATGTATTTGGTTTGCCGACACGGCTTAGTGCGACTATGGTGCATTCGTTATCCGCAGGTTGCTGCTCAAAAAAAGATCGCTTCAAGCATATCTTCAGTAATACTTTGGACAACTTCGGTTCTTTCAACCCGGATGCCTGTCCGGTGTCGTTTAAAATGTCGGATCGATGCAATGGTGGCTTTGTCGGTAAGCTTCGCGCAGTTGGCTAGAAGGGCTGATAAGACCATGGAGGCAGTGCTGGTACCGAAAACTGTGCTGGATATTCCTCCACTGGAGATTCACACCCTTGGTGCCGCAGTGCTTCGTCAGCCAGCCCAGCGCATTGGCAAGGTGAACAACCAGATCCAGGAACTGGCACGAGACATGCTACGCAGTATGTATGCCGCGAAGGGTATTGGTTTGGCTGCCCCCCAGGTGGCGGTTCATCAGCAGTTGTTAGTGATTGATCTTGATCTGGAAAACGCTGCCACGCCACCTTTAGTGTTGATTAATCCGGAGATCACCTCTGCTAGTGCTGATCTCAATGCTTATGAGGAGGGTTGTCTCAGCATTCCCGGTGTATATCTCAATGTGGTGAGGCCCACAGCTATTGAGCTGAGTTATCGCGATGACATGGGAAGGCCAAGAAAGATGAAAGCAGATGGCTTAATGGCTCGTTGCATTCAACATGAAATAGACCATCTCAATGGTGTGCTTTTTGTAGATCGCGTAACTGATGAAGTTTGCCTTCGGAAAGAATTGAAAGAGCATGGCTTTCAAACTCAGTACGTCCAAAGCATTTCTTGAATTCATACAGATGAAACCTTTGGCCGGGTTATTTCTTGCTTTGGCTTGCATCTTGGGAATTGCTAGTACCGGTTGCGTGTTTGAGCTAGGGTATGGTGACCCCGATCTCGGTGTCCTCGTTACCAGCTGGATTTTGGCAGTCGCTGCACCCGGAACGATCGTGACGCTTATTGTGGCCATTCGCTTGAATAAACCAGCTTGAGTTACATCAGTTTGGGACGGGTAACGAGTTTCATGATTCATTTGAATAAGCTTTCAACCATGGTTGCCCGTTTCTTGCCAGCTGCTGCCGGATTTTCTTTTTCTGTGTTAAGCACTGTGCCAGTTTTAGCTCAGGGCTCTCTGTTTACAGCTATTCCCGTTGAAGAATCCAACTTCGTATTAGTTGCTGCTCCGATCGGCCGGAGCGCAAGGTCGCAGCTGAACATTTACGAGCAGCGAGTTAACAAACGTCCGTGTTTCTCAGTCAGCAGATCTACACCGGCAATGGTAAGTCCTCTTCTCTCTGGCTTCGATTTCACAGGCATCTGTAATCGCTACACTGATAGCAACGGTTATTCTCTGCGTCTTGGCGAAGACGATATGGGTACTAACTATCGTTTTACCGTGGTAAAAACCGGCGGCGACTTAGAGCTGTTAGCTATTCCGACGCTTAATCCCTCTAAACCGATATTTACAGTTGCTCGTTCGGGTGGAATAGCTAGTGGTTTTGTTCAGCTTAAACTTCAGCCAGGATGGAAATTGATGCGACGTGCTTATGGTGAGAAAGCTCTTGGTCATCTCTATATTTATCAGGATATTACTCGAACAAATTGATTGCCTATCGTAATTGGTGCAACAGTAGATGCTGGACATATCATGACTGGCTAATCGAGGAATTTACCCGAGCTTTTGGTGTATTCAGCGACGAAGCGTATATGTATCAGTTACAAAGACTGCAAGATTATACATGGTTAGTGAGCTTGCATCTATCAACATTCGTTATTGCTATCTCAGTTTCTCTTGCCGTCGGGCAAGTCCGCGCAACGATGCGGGTTACTAGTAGGTCGGACACAGGTAGTAGCTATTGATGGGCCTTGGCTGACGCGTCTTACTACCGCGTTCTGAAGGCCTGAATAGCGGTTGGTGCAGAGGCTGCTCCAATGTAGGGGACCACCTCAACTACTACCCTGAGGGACGGCGCGTTTTCACTGGTATTATCAAGAATCACCGGGAGGCCCAGACTTTTTACAGGCATAGGTTCATAAGAGCGATCATGCAGTGACGCGATCCTAAGCTGCTATCCGACCCCAGTTTGACTGAGCAGCACGGTTAGACCTAGGGCGGTTGATTGGGTCCTGGTTGTTATCGATACAATTGAGTTAGCGGGGTTCGCTGTTTTACAAGGTGGAGCAAGCTAGTTCCCGAGATTTTTTGATAACCCGTCAGGGATCCTGATCGACTAAGACCCAGATACACTTAAGGCTAAACCAGAGGTCCACTTCAACAGCGGTAGGCTTGACTCGCGTCCGTGAGGTAAGGCGCTGGGACATCGTCTCTCTAGTCTCATTTCCTTTTCACCTCCCTGTCAATTGTTATGGCGGACGACACGATCTTCAGAAAAATTCTTCACGGCGAGATTCCTTGCGACAAGGTGTATAGCGATGAGTTTTGTCTAGCGTTTCGAGATATTGCTCCTCAAGCGCCTATTCATGTTCTGGTGATTCCCCGCCGACCAATTGAGAGTTTACGATCGGCGGTGGAGAGCGATCAGACCCTTCTTGGGCACCTGTTATTAGTGGCGGCTCGTGTGGCTCGACAAGAAGGCTTGAACGATTGGCGCACAGTAATTAACAGTGGTACTGGGGCTGGACAAACGGTGTTTCACCTCCACGTTCATGTAATCGGTGGTCGTCCCCTAGCCTGGCCCCCTGGTTGAGCCCGCCACAGTCAAAATGGGCTGATGACAACATCTTCAAGGCGTCCGTTTCGAGATTTCGGTTTACAGCTAGGCCGGTTACAACGCCTCGCGCAACCGTATTTTCTCCCAGTTGAGGAGAATCGCTCCTGGCAGTTTTTGCTGCTAGTGGTGGCTCTATTAATGGTTGTCATCGGTGTTACTTTGCTGTTGCTAACGGCAATAGTCGGAATCAGTGGAGCTCTAAGTCCAAGCCTTCAAGAACGTTTTCTGCCAGGGGTTCCTGAGCGCGTCGATGCCATTTGGGATGGCTGGATTGGTCCTTTGGTCAGCGCGCTTGGCTTGATGGGTGGAGGCTGTTTTGTAGTTTTTCGTAGCAAACTTCGTCAGGGTCATTGGCTACCTTGGTTGCTTCTTGGCGTGATTGCTCTACTAATCCTTGTGATTAATGGAATCAATGTAGGTATTAGTTTTATTGCCCGAAATATTGAAAATGCCCTGGTTGGATATGACGAGAGCAGTTTTTGGAAAATTGTCGCGATTTACGCATTTTGTCTAGTTTTAGCTTTGCCAATCCGGGCTATCCAGAGTTATTTAATTCCTAAAGTCGGTTTAATGTGGCGTCAATGGCTTAGTTCACGCCTGCTTAACCGCTATCTTGCTAATCGCGCCTACTATGTTCTCAATCCAAATGATGAGAATGCTTCTGATATTGATAATCCTGATCAGCGAATTTCAGATGATACAAGGAGTTTTACGATCACTAGTTTGAGTGTTATTGTAGAAGTAATTTCTGCTTTACTAACCTTTCTAAGTTTCATTATTGTTCTTTGGACAATTAATAGTCGCCTTGCATTATTCCTTTTAGTTTATTCAGTAATAGGAACAAGTTTAATTATATTTGCGAGTCGAAAACTTGTTGTCCTAAATTACCAACAGCTGAAGCTTGAAGCAGACTTTCGCTATGGACTGGTTCATATTCGTGATAATGCTGAATCTATTGCTTTTTATGGCGGCGAAGGGCAAGAAAGTAAAGAAGCAAATCGTCGCCTCAATGGGGCAATTAAAAACTATAACAACTTGATAGTTTGGGAAGCTTTGATCAGCGTTATTCAGCGCTCTTATGATTATTTTTCGCGTTTCCTTCCTTGGTTAGTAATAGCTCCAATTTATTTTGCAAAAGAGGTTGATTTCGGTGTTTTTGGTCAAGCAAGTATAGCATTCTCTCAGGTTTTATTTTCGGTCAGTTACATCGTCAATAACATCGATCGCTTAGCAGCATTCTCCGCTAGCATTTCTCGACTTGAAAGTTTTCAGGGCCGTGTGGATGAAATTAGTGCCGACGGTGAGGGTTTATCCAATACTATCGACATAGCCCCTCAAACTGTTAAGAATAACTGCCTCCTGTTGAAGCATGTAAATCTCGTACCCCCATACAGCGAGAGGGTGCTGATTCGTGATCTTAGCCTTAGCCTCGAACCACACCAAAGTCTTTTGGTGGTAGGTCACTCTGGATGCGGAAAGACTTCTTTCTTACGTTTAGTGAGTGGTCTTTGGCCAGTCCAGTCTGGTGGTGAAATCCAGAGACCTTCAGCTGGCGATTTGTTATTTATTCCCCAAAAGCCGTACATGCTTCTGGGTTCATTGCGTGAGCAGTTAGCCTACCCGCTGCAGTCCGATCGGTTCGCGGAAGATCAATTTCTAGCTGTTTTAGCTGAAGTACGTCTCCCTGATTTGCTGAATCGCTATCCCAATCTGGATGTGAAGCAGGATTGGCCGCGCTTATTGTCCCTTGGAGAACAACAAAGACTAGCTTTTGCTCGTCTGCTTTTAAATGCCCCACAAATGGTGGTCCTAGATGAAGCCACTAGCGCTTTAGACGTGGCGACGGAACGCCATCTTTATAATTTACTTTGTCGTCGTGAGATGTCATTTATCAGCGTTGGTCATCGCCCCACTTTGACCGAATTTCACGACACGGTCTTAGAGCTGGATGGACATGGAGGATGGCGTTTATTGCCTGCGGCAGACTATAAATTCGATCGCTTCTGATCTACCTGATGACTTCCGAGACCACTAACACTGTTAGAACCACCCAAAGCCAAACGAGATCTGCGACTACAACCGAAGTCCCAACGTTTGGTTGGAGTGCCTACGCCGAGAGAGTGAACGGGCGCTTTGCCATGATTGGCTTTGTAGCCATATTGATCATTGAAGTAACGAGTGGTGAGACTTTTTTGCGTTGGGCGGGCCTATTACCTTGATTATGGTAGATGAATTAGATCAATCTCCCATCTTCCGTTTCGGCTTACTTGTACTGCCAGGAGCCGTCCTAGGCCATCGAGACTTACTGATCGAGGTACGCCAGGGGGATCTAGAGGCAGCTGTTGCAATGCGCCGACACTGCGGCGATATAAGAACACTTCGGTGCGGTTATCACGTTGTTGAACCACTGCTAAGCGCTCACCATCACTGCTTACGCTCACGCTAATCGGTTGGGAATCAGCTCGGTTTATACCTGGTAAGGGAACTAGTCGACGATTTTTCAAATCAATCAACTGCACGCGTTCACGTCCGCCTCGTTCGTTCCCCAAGCTTGCCAGCCATGCCTGACCAAGGGATGGGTCTCGGCGGCTGCTCATAGTTTGGCGCAGCATCCCGTTAATGTCTGGTCTTGGCTTCGGACGCCCGCTACTACATCCCGCTACTAGAATCAACAGCACACCCCACCAATTCAAGATGAAGCGTCTCATGGTGCTTATTTGAAAGGGGGTGTGCTGAGCGTTTGGCCTGCCACCTGATCTAATTCCAACAGATCACTTAGATCAAAAATCTCTACACGCCAAAAACCTTGATCTGTAACTTGCAAAGCGAGGCTTTGAGCATCGGGCGCTAAACTGACATTGACAGGGTTTCGTTCACCTGGAAGCTGAACTGTATGTAAATTTCTTTTTAGTCTATCGGCGATGGTCACTATCCGTCGTCGTCCATCCTGAATGATTAGGGCAAGGTATCGCCCATTCCAGCTCAGCGAGGGCGAGCTATGTGGTTGGTAACGCCTTAGTTGCGGTAATGCCTGTATGGACCCATTGGGCACATTGCGTAATTGCACTGTTTGCCGTCCTTGCAGATCGCTGATCACAGCAAGCCATTGTCCATTTCCACTAAGCGCTGGATCATGTTGACTTGTCGCTATAGAGCCACCGGTTGCCTGTTCCACTCGGCCTGTACAGCTAGCAAGGCTGATTCCGATGAGTGCCACCGTTAATGTTAATAACGGCAAGGAGAGTCGGTTCAGTCGTCGAAACGGGAGTTGTTGTCTCGAGAACTAAGGCTGCGTAGCGGTGTGCGACTGTCGGTAGCTTCACCGGATGAATTTTGGCCACTAGCGCTAGCACCATTGGACGAATACCGACTGGCTGTTTGTGATGGGTTCTTGGAGCGGCTCCGGCTGCTGATAGGACGATTACTAGTGGGTCGACTGCTGTTGCTAGTCTTGTCACGCCCGCGTACCGAATTCAGAGAAAGGTTTTTGCCCTGGGGTGATGCCGAGTTAACGCTGGGGCTGAAAGCAGCATCTTCTGCGTCAAGTTTGTCAGATCTAATAAAACCACCGGCGGGGCGTTCTCTGCGGCCGATAGGGCTACTGCCACGACGCTGACTATCTCGATTTAAGCGACGCTGACCAAAATCAGGTTTGCGTTCATCGTTAGCTTCTCCAGCACGGAACCGTACTAAACGTTGGGAGCGTTCGTCGTCGGTTGTCCAATCTTGAATTCCTTTATCTCGCCTGCGGGCTCGTCGACTAGCGGCTTCTTCAGGAATGACGTTATGATCCGTTTGGTGCGAACGGTAAAAGTCTCCTTCAGATTGATTGCCAAGCGCCGTATCACGACTATCGAAGCTGCGTTGGGCGGGCCGAGGCCTGCCAAAATAGCCGGTCTCTTCATACCAACCGCTCTCGGCCTGGAGCTTACTGGGTATCGAATTACCTCCGCTCACGGAAGGTTCATCGTCAAAGTAAGCAGAGCGCCGCGCTTGCTCCGTCGCAACGCCTCTTAGTCGTACACTTTCGTAAGCAAAGAAAACAGTAGTACCAGCTAGAAGGAATTGGCCAAACTGGAGGATTGGATCAAGGCGCCAGCCTTGAAAGAACAGAATTCCTCCGCACAGAAGTCCAATCGCTGCAAAGAAGACGTCGTAATCCCTCGCTAGCGCAGGCTTGAAGGAGCGCATGAAATAAAGCAGGGCGCCACCAATAGCCAACACAATCCCGACAATGCTGGCCCAATTGAGACTGGCGTTAACCAAAGTGCGCTCCCACTTGAGCCCCAGTCTACGAACAATAGCAGCTGTTGGTTTAAAGCTTGCGATCGACGCGGTCAGCCTGGCTCACCAGAATCAGCGCGATGGTGGCAGGCACAACAACGATTACAGATCCCCAGAGGAGGCTGCTCAGAAAATTTGAGAGAGAGGAGGTCATAGCGGTGTCGCCGTCTAAATCGAGGCCGGAGCGATCCTAGTGATCCAAGTCCAGTTTCTACGATGAAGGCTTGATTGCTTTGAGGTTTGTGATGCTGACACAGCTATTGCTTAAGGTTTTACCGGTTGCTCACCTTGTACTTGGGCTGTTGCTAGCCGTCTGGACTCTTGCGTTTTTATTTCGCATTGTGCTCACCTGGTATCCGCAGGTGGACATGAGCCGTGGAGTCTGGCTTCTGATTGCTTGGCCAACAGAACCTGTGTTAGTTCCTACCCGCCGGGTGGTCGCACCAATCGGGGGCGTAGATGTCACGCCTGTTATCTGGGTCGGATTGATCAGCTTGCTACGAGAACTACTGGTCGGGCAGCAGGGGATTTTGTCACAAATTCTGATTCGTAATATTTGAATAAAGGTGGGCAATCGGCATTGACTAAAGACGTTTCGTGCTGTCGGGAACGGAGACTCAGACTTTAGGGCAGCATCTCCTGCTCAACAAACTTGGTGTGAATATCGCCGTCGATAAACTCTGGCCTGTCAAGCATCTCCAGGTGAAACTCGATGGTGGTAGGAATTCCGGTGACTGCGCACTCGTTAAGGGCGCGCTTCATGCGAGTCACTGCATGCTGTCGGTTCTTGCCCCAGACTATGACTTTGCCAATGAGAGAGTCGTAGAACGGAGGAATGTCGTAACCGGTGTATACGTGGCTATCAACGCGGACGCCAGGGCCTCCAGGGGGAAGCCATCCAGTGATTCGCCCGGGGGCTGGCCGAAAATTGTGGCGGGCGTCCTCTGCATTGATTCTGCATTCGATTGCATGACCGTTGAGCTGAATATCTTCTTGGCTGATGCTGATGGGTTCACCTCCGGCAATGCGCAACTGTTCGGCGATTATGTCTACACCAGTAACCATTTCCGTGACAGGATGCTCCACCTGAACGCGAGTATTCATCTCCATGAAATAGAAGCCGCCACTGCGATCCAAAAGAAACTCAACAGTGCCGGCACCTTCGTATTTGATGCTACGAGCGGCAGCGATAGCTGCTTCACCCATCTTTCGCCTTAGCTCAGGATTGAGAGCAGAGCTCGGGGCTTCCTCGAGTAGTTTTTGGTGGCGACGCTGAACGGAGCAGTCCCGTTCTCCGAGGTGAATGACGTTACCGTAACGATCAGCCAGTACCTGAACTTCGACGTGTCGCGGACGGTCGATAAATTTTTCCATATACAGTCCGGGATTGCCAAACGCGGCTTCAGCTTCTCCTCGGGCAGCCTTGTAAAGGTTTTCGATTTGATCTGGCCCGGGCACGAGACGCATGCCGCGTCCACCCCCACCGGCCGTGGCTTTAATCATTACGGGATAACCCATCTCAGCCGCCAACTGGGCAGCGTCTTGGAAACTGGACAGCAAGCCTTCACTACCAGGAACCGTGGGGACGCCGACAGATTGCATCGTCGTTTTAGCGGTTGACTTGTCACCCATGGAGCGAATCGCATGGGGAGACGGTCCGACAAACATCAACCCATGCTCATTGCACATCTCGGCAAACTTGTCGTTTTCGGCCAGGAAGCCATAACCTGGATGGATGGCGCCCACGCCGCGTGAAGTAGCTGCTGCAAGAATATTGGGAACATTAAGATAGCTCTTATTACTCTGAGCTTCACCCACGCAAACTGCTTCGTCGGCCAACTGAACATGTAAGGCATCCTTATCTACAGAGCTGTAAACAGCAACTGTGGCGATACCGAGCTCTCTACAACTCCGCAGAATTCTAAGAGCGATTTCGCCGCGGTTGGCGATCAGCACTTTGCCGATAGACATCCCGCAGAGTCGACAAGCTTGTGACCAGATCTTACCAGTTAGGACCAAATTGGCATGTTCAATGCGATCGATCACAACTTTGGCCAGTATGATCGCTCACTGAGAAAGCCTGGACGGCTGAATCAACTGCGCGGATGTGGTGGAATTGGTAGACACGCACGCTTGAGGGGCGTGTGGCTTCGGCCTTGCGAGTTCAAGTCTCGCCATCCGCACTTTATCCATTGGCCAATACCCGAAATAACGAACTAGGACTTGCTGTTGTCCTTGTCTCCAATGCCCCAGGTGAACTGACCACTTGGGTACGTCCTCTAGCTAAACGTCTCCACAGTCTTCAGCAATTCCGACCGCAAGCCGTCAGCTCATTGGCCAGTCTGCGATTGGCACTGGTACCGTGTCCCAATGCCACGGGGCATGAGCATGCAGTGGCTCAGTCCTGGCAGCTATTTGATCGCATAGTTCCGGCTTGTTCATTTTGGTCATTGCTGCTGCGCCCTAGTCTTTTCGGACCCTGGCCCCATCAAGGAATCGTAGTGTTTCTCGGTGGTGATCAATTCTGGACAGTACTGCTGTCCGCTCGTCTTGGTTATCGTCATATCACCTATGCGGAATGGATTGCGCGTTGGCCGCAGTGGAATGACCGCATAGCAGCAATGTCAGAGACAGTGCGGAGTCGATTGCCGATTCGCTATCGAGCTCGTTGTCGGGTTGTCGGCGATCTGATGGCTGATCTCTCATCTTTCGCCCGTTGTGATGCTCCTCTGGAGGAGGGCCAGTGGGTGGCGTTATTGCCAGGGTCTAAACCGGCCAAATTGAGTGTCGGAATGCCGTTTTTCCTAGAGACCGCAGATCACATCGCTCGTGAACGCCCCGAGTGTCGTTTCCTGTTGCCACTGGCACCCACCACAAGTGTCAAGGAGCTGCTGTGGTTTGCCAGTCGGGCAAATCCAATTGCACGCCGGTACAGATCCACTGTCGTTGATATTAATAACGATGTCTTGATCACAAAAGCTGGGACGCACATTGAACTATTCCGGCAGCATCCAGCCCATGGTCCATTAAGTCAGTGCACTTTGGCGCTCACAACCGTAGGAGCGAACACTGCTGAGATCGGAGCTTTAGCAGTACCTATGATAGTGATAGTGCCGACGCAGCATTTGGATGTGATGCAGGCCTGGGATGGAGGTCTTGGGTTATTGGCCCGCCTTCCAGGTTTGCGTAGATTGATCAGCATTTTGTTAATATTTCGAAGGGTGAGCAATGGTGGATACTTTGCTTGGCCCAATATCACTGCGGGCCGCAAGGTCGTGCCTGAGAGGATTGGTGAAATTATGCCCCGACAGATAGCAACTGAAGCGATCGAATGGTTGGCTTCCCCAGATCGCTTGGAAGGGCAACGGCAGGACCTGCGATCCTTGCGCGGGAAGCCAGGTGCTATAGCGGCCTTAGCAGCTGAGGTGTGTGACCTCATCCCTTGAAACCTGCCGTCCGTTTTAAGGTATTTGCGCTGAATAGTTATGTTGCTATGACTAGTCCCGATCGGATCAAACGCAGCGTTGAGGATTGGAAGAGGCTGCTATCAAGTGAGCAGTATCGCATAGCTCGCTGTGGGGAAACTGAGCGGGCTTTCACCGGAAAGTATTGGAACAACAAGGCTTCTGGTATGTACCACTGCATTTGCTGCGGGACTCCACTGTTCAGTTCAACCACTAAATTCGAATCAGGTACAGGATGGCCAAGTTTCTGGGATGGGGTAAACCCGGAGGCAATCATTACCAAACAAGACACTACACATGGCATGGTGCGCACGGAAATCACATGTGCTCGCTGCGACAGCCACCTAGGCCACGTCTTCTCAGATGGCCCAGCTCCTACGGGTCAGCGTTACTGTGTCAACAGTGCATCATTGGACTTTAAGGCAACGTGATTTGTATTGCGTCTAATTAAGGCGTTCGCTGTCATCGTCACAAAAACTCGTAGCTCTTGTCATTTCACCCTCACCAATGGCCACTGCATGCCTGATTGTGATGCGGGTGATTGGGGTTGAGATTTTTAGGAATACTGAATTCGCAATAAACTGCCCCAGCTAAAGCTAGGACGGAACTGAGGGCATCGATAGATAGTGTTTTGGATGTGCCCCCCTCCTGCGGCGCTACCGTCTAATCTTAAGACTATTGGTCGTTAATCAGCATATCGATATCAACTTCACCAGGGGTCATCTAGCTCATCTTGAATCGGCTCAACGTCGAGGGGCTCACTGGTCTTCTGTACAGGGCGTCGTGAAGCAGGCATTGCGCGTTTTGGTGATGAATCATCCTTAGGGCTTAGACGCTCTGGATAAGGCCCATCATCGTAGAGGGATCGCTCGAAAGGATCAATTGGTTTTGCCTCTAGATAGCGCTTTTGTGGAATAGCCTCACGTTGCTGGTTGTCGAGTTCAACATATTCCAGCTCTTCCTCTGTTTCAAAGCATTCGTCCTTTGAAACTTTTGATTGCTGCTGTTGTTCTTGCTCTAGCGTTTGCCCGGAACCGAGTTGGTTTTCTACCGGTACAAGATTGACTCGGTAACGTTCACGCTCCTGCTCCTCCCAGCTGGGGCCACCCACGCCCAGTTTTTCCAACACTCCGCTGCTCAGTTGTTTGAGTTTGTCTTCAGCACCTTCGTAAACGATAATCCGATCTGGTCCGCTGCTCACAATTTCCTCAACCGGTATCTCCCAGGTGCTTAAAACCCCTTCCCCTAGCAGCGGGATTCCGAACGCACCTATCACAAGAGTAGCCAGCTCACCGGTTTCAATGTCGAAAGCAAAGCCCAAAACCCGTCCTAATTGTCGTCCTGATTCAGTGATTACCTGGCAGTTGATCACCTGGCTGTAACGTTCGGGATTGAAGTTCTCACTTAGGGAATCAGAAGAGTCCACCAAGATCACATCACCCACCTGACGTATGCATTCCAGGGGCATCCAGCGCGGCAAACCTGGCAAAAAGCGAGTAAACGGGTTGTCCCGTAAACCTACAGCTACTACTTCGCGACGATCAATGTCGACTATCACCTCACCCACCACACCTAACCGGCGACCAGTGTCACGGGTGATTACCTGAGTGCCCATCAACTCTGAACGTAGCCAGAGACGGTCACTGGGAACACCCGCCAGGGCGTCATTCACTGAAGGGATCGGGGTCAAGCGCGGGGGCCCTTAGCCATAGACAATTTGATTCATTGTGACTTAGCCAACCCGTCGTAGCAGTTCGCCTTGCACAAGTTCAGGTTGCATCAGGAAGACCGACTACTTGAGTATGAGCACCACGGGCTTGAGTGACGCCAATTATGCGCTCAGCCGCCTTAATCATCGGATACCTATGGCTCACCACCATGAATTGAGCATTTTCAGCCTGATGAGCAATCAAAGTGGCCAAGCGCTCCACATTCACACCATCAAGAAAGCTATCTACCTCGTCGAGCCCATAAAAGGGTGAAGGGCGAAAGCGCTGCAAAGCAAACAAAAAGCTGAGAGCCGTGAGGGATTTCTCACCGCCTGACATAGACGCTAGGCGCCTTACCGCTTTCCCCTTTGGATGTGCCACGAGGGTTAGTCCTCCTGCCAACGGCTCATTGGCGTTTTCTAACTGCAAATAACCGTCGCCTTCAGAGAGAGAAGCGAAGATCTCACCGAAATGGCTATTTACTGCATTGAACGCTTCCATAAAGGCGTCTCGGCGCAGCGTAGCTGCTGTATCAATGCGGAGCAGCAGTTCTTCGCGTTCGTTACTTAAAATGTCAAGACGGTTATTCAATTCGCTAAGGCGTTGCTCCAGGGTTTGCAGTTCCTCAAGAGCCAACATATTGACTGGCTCTAATGCTTTTATCTGTCGCTGGATCGTTTGTTGCTTGCTTTGGAGAACCTCTAAACCTGCGAGTCGCACTGATTCAGGAATGTCTGGGCGTGGGTTAGGTAGGGCTGTCGCCATTTTCTTGAGACGAACGGCACCATTACGCTGCTTTTCAATAAGCTCCTCGATATCCCCTCTCAAACGCTCGAAGTTCCATTCGGCTTGTTGTAGGGCTTGTCGCTGACAGGCAACTTTCTCCTCCGCCGCGTCACGGGCATACCGTTGTGCACCCAAGTGTTCTTGCAGATCCTGTTGCTGGACTTTTAGCACCATTAACTTTTCTTGCAGTTCTGACCGTTGTTCTTGCAAGGATTCTCTTGCTTTGGCAAGGGCTTGCACATCCTCTTGGAAACGAAGCTCTTCCGCTGTCAAGACATTTTCATATTCTTTCAATCGTTCCAATCTGAGCTGACATTCGTGCTGAGCATTCAGCAGGTCATCACGCTCTTGTCGCGCTAGTTCTAAGTGGCGATCTGCAGCCTCAAGGTTGTGTTGAAGGTGTTGCCAAGTTGCGGCATCATCGCTGTCTCTACTGCTTTGCTCAGCCTCATTTAGCTGTTTTAACTCGTCAAGCAGTGGTCTTAGTCTCTCGTCGATGACTTCTAGTATTCGCCGTTGGGTGGTTTGGTTTTTTTGCAAATGCGATAAGCGTTCGGCCCGCTGGCATTCGCGTTCTAGCAAGGAACCACGGTTCCTTTGCGCTGCATTGCGTTCGGCGTTAATGATTGCCTGATGCTGTTCTAGTTTGCGAAGTTGGGATTTTTGTTGTTCTAAGAGTTGGGCTAGCTCAGACTCTTCGCGCCAGCAGTCTCTGAGGGATGTTCTAATTTCTAGTAACCGACGCTGATAAGGTTTGGTTTCGTCTTGATCATTACTAAATCCAAATCCAAAACTATCGTTAGATTGCGGTAGACTCCCTCCAGTCATGGCGCCGCTTTTTTCCAGAAGTTCTCCATCAAGAGTCACAGCCCTTAACCGTCCCAACTGCTGACGGGCGGTGGCGAGATCAGTAAAGACAAGTGTTTCGCCGAAGACGTACGTGAATACTTGGTTGTATATGGGCTTGAATTGCACCAACTCCACGGCGCGGCCGATAAAGCCGTCGCCTATGTAGCCTCCGTAGGGAAGGGCGCCACGGGCGGAGGCGTAAATCTTATTCAAGGGCAGAAAGGTTAGCCGGCCGGCGTGGCGGCTTTTAAGTAACTCGATTGCTTGGGCTGCGATACGGTCGTCGTCTACTACTACCTGTCTAAGGCGAACACCAGCGGCAACTTCGAGGGCACGATGGTATCGGTGTTGCACCTCACCCAGTTGCGCTACGGTTCCATGGATGCCATCTAATCCGGCCTCGAGTAGCAAGCGCAGTGCTCTAGTGCCACGGCTTTCTTGAATGACATCTCGACGGCTTTCGAGGCAAGCGATCTCTCGTTCAAGATGCGTTCCCTCCTTTTCTAGAAGGCTGCGAGTTCGCTGCTGGATCGCCAGCGAGTCCACTGTCTGTTGGAGAGCTTGTTTCTCTTCGTATAGCGAGCGAAGCAGAGTCTGCCAAGCCTCTTCCAAAGTTGTGAGTTGTTTCTGAATCTCTTGTTTGTCAGCGTCGTCTTGTTGTTGCTCCTGATGAAGCTCTTGCAGTCGTTCCAATTCCTGACGCAGACACTCCTGAAGTTGTTGTTTTTCTGTCAACTTCGGACTCACGTCACTTTGCAACTCCTGTCGGCGAACACTGAGTCTTTTCTGTTTTTCTAACCAGGCGCCAGAACGGTTTGCTACATCAGTCACCTTGCGACGGGAGACCTCAACTGCGGATCTTGAGTCATCAAGAGCTTTCTCAGCAGCAGCCAGTTTTTCTCGGTGAGAGTTTTTGTCTTGCTCTAGATACTGGAGATACTGGTGCTGCCAGGTTTTTTGCCGACCCGAAAGATCATTGCGTAGTCTCTCCAACTGCTGGCTTTCCTTCTGATACTGGGTAGCCCGCCGGTCTAGTTCGCACCCGCTGGCTTCTAAACCAGCCAGCTTGGCCTGCAGTGAAAACAGTTGGTCCTCTCCGAGGGATTTTACCTGCTCCTGCAGAGACTGTAATTCGGCAATAGCTTCGTCAAGTGTGTCGCGTCCGTTGGCAATTAAAATCTCATTTTGTCGCTTCTGAGTTTCTAGTCCTTGTTGGCGTATGCCGAGTTCTGTTAAAGCTTGCTTGGCAGTCTCAAAGATCAGTACCATCTCCTGTTCTTGCCCGAGTATCAAGAGCTCTCGAAGCTTCTGATACTCGCTGGCCTTGGCGCAATCTCTCCCGAGCCGCTGGTAAATGGTCAGTAGCTCTTGCTCGGCGATCTTGCAGCGAGCTTGCCGGTCTTGAACGTCATCGAGTTTGCGACGTGTTTGCTCAATGCGCGTATCGAATAGAGCGACGCCGGCTAATTCGTCGATTATGCCACGGCGATCGTGGTTACTCATCGACACGATACGAGTTACATCGCCCTGAACTACGATGTTGCTTCCTTCTGGATCGATGTGAAGGCGGCGAAGTTGGGTTTGCAATTGTCGTAAGTTACAGGGCACACCATCTGCGGAGTAGCTGGAGCTGTAAGAGCCGCCTGGCATCACTCGTAGCTTGCGAGTTACCGTCCACTCTCTTTGTCCAGGTTGGATCCAAGGCCCTTTCTCCACGTTTTCGAGGCCTTTTTCCGCGGCATCGGGTCGCCAGCCACTAAGGTCAAACCTTACGCTTACTGATGTTTCTCCTGCTTCGCCGGTTTTAAAGATACTACTATTGATGAGGTCTGGAAGACAGTTGGCCCGCATGCCGCGGCTGCTAGCTAGACCCAGGCAGAACATTATTCCATCGAGAATATTGCTTTTGCCTGATCCATTCGGACCTGTTACCACGGTGAACCCCGCCTTCAGAGGAATCGACACTGCATCGCCGAAAGACTTGAAGCGCGTTAGGCCAACCTGCTTGATGTGAACCAATCAAGAATGGAAGCCACTATTCCCCACAAGGATAGCGGAGACTTCGAAGATCCTAAAGTTTTAATAGGCAACATTGCCCTTCAGCGATTTGCAGATGCCCGGATAGATCACCATCAAGCAGTGTCACATTAACAGGAACTCTTTTATTGGCAGGTAGTTCACCTTGATAACGGCCAGCTCGAATGCGTTCAGCCCAACCACGTCCTCCTGAGACTGGTGCACTGCCAGGGTTTAGCCAGGTCAGATCATGGTCTGGCAGGGGTATGGCGTCTTGTTTTAGTCCGTTTGTGGACGGCACATCTGGTAGACGCCAAGTGCGGCAGGCAGTGCCATCTTCAAGTAAAAGGTCCACATGACAGCCATTTGGATCGTTGGGCACCCTGGTATGTCGCAACAATGCATAGCGAGGCATAGACCTTCTCGAAAGCTGCAGTCTTCCTACTCTCTGGGAATAGTTTTGCCAACGGCGTTTTTTATGGACTTGACCTCGCCGCAGCCAAATGGCAACTTCGAGCACCAATTTCGCAATCGTTTCGATAGCTTGCTGCCAACCATCCAGAAACGATGGCCCGACTTGACGCACCATACGCTGGAAGCGACGCGCGGCAGTTTTGATGAACTCGTGGGATTAATTGAGCGAAATACCGGCCTTACTCCTCAGGGTGTTCGCGAACAGTTGGAGGAGCTGATGCATAGCACTGGCGATCGTGGTAAAAACCTGGCGGATGCTCTCGATCCTATTGAGGAGCAATTAGAGCAGTTATTGGATGAGCTCAACAACACACTTCGACCTCGGATTGAACAGCCGGTGCGTCAGCGTCCCCTGCTGGCTGTCGGTGTGGCACTCGGTGTTGGTGTATTACTCGGTGCCATGCTCCGTGGAGGTCGGCGTTCTTGATGACTGAATCACAATCCTCACGAGGTTTTGGTGCTGCAGCACGAGTTACCGCTTTGGCGGCATCGGTGATGGATCTGCATGTGCGAATCGCATTTCAAGAGGTCGACCGCGAGAAACGTCGGTTAATCAATGGCGGTCTATTTTTGACAATGGCAGGTGTGGCCATGATGCTAGCTCTGTTGGCGGGAGAAAGTGCCTTGCTTCTCTGGACTCAACGCCGTTGGAGCCTAAGTCTGATTCAGGCTTTGATTATTTTAGCTATTGGTAATTTAGTTTTTGCAGGTGTGACACTGCGTATTGGTGGTCAGGTTCTCAAAGGCCCGTTTTTACCACAGACAGTCGAAGGTGTAACAAAAACCATGCGGGCTTTAATAGGGCGTATTTAAAATCTATTTAACATCATTGTTGTTATTTAATTTTAATTGTTAAATCGCCGTAGTTCTATTTATTATATATTTTAGGTCAATTTCTTTGCCATGTCGTAGTTCAGAATTATTTGAATTTTATCTGCTGCTTACTAATGCTTACTAATAAATGCTGTACTGTAACCAGCGGCAGTCGACACCTCCGTTACTTATAGGAATGCGCCTTGATGTTTTCATGTGAAGGCTGTTTGTCAGTTTTGGATTACCGCTGAGTAGCCATAGTTGCCAACCTACAGCTTTTTCGCGAGCGAATATGCCTAAAGTCGTATAAAGATGGTCTAGATCTTTCTGATTACCGATACGTTTACCATAAGGAGGATTGCAAACCAAAACTCCAGGTTCCTCCGGCAAGTCCTGCGCTGTAAAAGATCCATCTCGGATTTCAATTATCTTTTGTAATCCTGCTGCAGCTATATTGCTTCGTGCTTGATCGGCTACCGCTGGATCCTTTTCGATGCCAAGCAAGGGTGGCAACTTGAAATTTCTACGACGTTGTCGCTGCGCTTTAGTACTTTCTTGTTGCCAGAGCTCAGGCTGAAAATCAGCCCAGCTTTTCAAGCTGAAGATATGACCAAGACCAGGAGCCTGTTGGAGTGCCATGAGGGCAGCTTCGATTAAGAGTGCTCCAGATCCGCAACAAGGGTCCACAAGAGGAACCGAGGCATCCCAGCCAGTGAGCCGAATTAGCCCTGCGGCCAGGTTTTCCTTTAAGGGAGCCGTCCCCATGGCGACTCGATAGCCTCGGCGATGCAAACTTCCTCTACTGCCATCTAGGCTGAGCACCGCTGTTCCACCGTTGAGATGAAGATGCAATGAAAGATCAGGGGTTTTTAGGTCAATCGATGAGCGTCTACCCCAAATCTCTCGTTGTTGATCCACTAGAGCATTTTTCACTTGCAGAGCGGAATAATGGCTGTGATTTAGCCCAGGCGCAGATCCGGTAACATCCACGCGAAAACTCATAGAGGGATGCAGCCAGCGCTCCCAGTCAAGGGCTCGACGGACGCCGTCGTAAAGGCTGTTGCGCCCTTGGCAGCGAAAACGGGCCATTTCCCTGAGCAAGCGAAATGGTAGACGGGCTTGGAGATGGAGGCGATAGAGACAGGCCATATCGGCTTGAAAGCCGACGGCCCGTCGTAGTGGACGCACGTCGTGGGCGCCCAAATCGGATAGCTCGTCACAGCCGGCAATTTCCAGTCCCTGAGGAAATACCGCCACTGCCGATAGTCGGTTCTCACGACCCACGATCTGTTGTGCTATTGGGGAGCAATACTGTCAGAATATCGGAGTTCGGTTTTTTCGAACTAGGTGATTCACACCAGTGCTTCGGACAGCGGTTCGATTCCGCTCAGCTCCATTACTCCTCTCGGGGCTGCAATGGTTTCGACGGGGCATAAGGAGAGTGACTGAAACCTGCTCGGTTAGAGCAAATCTCGTAACTGCGAACAACATCGTACGTTTCTCCCGTCAAACAGCCCCTGTTGCTGCTTGACCCTTTTAAGGGAGATGGGGTGAGGTCAGCCTTATCACCCAAATGACTCATGGGGGCTGGAAGGCCCCCTTAACTATCGCAAATCCCAGAGTCTTGGATGCGATCTTCCCGAGGTTTTGGTCCTGTGACCCAGGGTGTAACTGTGACCCGAATCAGGTTGTTCCCGGCATTAATGATTCATCTGGGGTCACACTTTCTTATTGCAGCGAGTGAAGGCTGAGGGAGTGATCGTCTTATGAAGCTGCATCAGAACTGCTCTGACACTTGAGTTAGGACAAACAGAGCTGATGGTTCGGTTTTGTCAGCCGTCCTCCTCTTCATCACCGGGGTTTTGACCGGCGTAATCGTCGACTTGATCCTGAGCAAGGTATTTGGCAGGTCCAGATCAGCTGGAAATACTGGGGACCTGGGAATCCTTGAGGAGCGTCTGGGACAAGCCAACGAGGGACTGGGAAAGTTCAGCCTTCAACTGGAAGCCCAGAACGCTAAGATCAAGCAACAACAGCTCCAGCTTCAAGAAGCCAAGGAAGTCGCGGCTGTAAGTCGTATGCAACTCGTGCCGTAACGCAGGAGAGAGATGATCTGAAGACCTCTCAGGCCAGCACTACCGCAGCATTCGAGCAGGTTCGCTCTGAGAAAGAAGCACTCAGTAAGAAAACAGCTGAAATCGCTGAGAAGCTTCGCTCTCAAGAGAGTCGGACCCAATTCTTAGAGCAAACCAGGTCTGACCTGTTGAGCCAGTTCCGCTCCCTCAGCGGACAAATACTCGATGGCTCAAGGGATGCTCTCCTCAAGTCAACGAAAGAGACCGTCAGCAAGCCGTTTGCCAAACAGATGGAGCAACTACGCCAGCAGATGCAGGTTCTGCAAAAGGAGTCGGTCGAAAAACTAGGAGCGCTCGCTCAGACCACGATGGATCTGCGGTAACGCAGCGAAGACGTTCAGAGAGTTGCTCAACAACTGACATCAGCTCTTAGATCCCCAAGCGTCAAGGGGCGCTGGGGTGAGGTTAACCTGCGAAGGATCTTGGAGTTTGTTGGGCTAATCAGCTACTGCGATTTTGATGAACAGGTTCACGTTAAGACAGAAGAGGCTACCTACCGACCTAACTGCGTCATCACTACCCCTGGTTCACGTCGATTGATCGTGGACTCCAGGGCACCGATTGAGAGCTATCTGGATGCACTGCAAGCAAGCGATGATGCACAACGCGAGGCAGCCCTGAAGGAGCACCTGCGGAAGGTGCGCAGCCATATCGACCTGCTGAGCAAGAAGGATTACGCAAGCAAGCTCAGCTCCCTGGGGCAGGTAGTCGACGGTGTAGTGCTGTTTTATTACTACGGAGGGTGCGCTCTCGATGGCACTTGAGCGTAATCCAGACCTCTTGGAGCACGCCTTCAGCAAGAACATCATCCTTACGTTCCCAACAAGCTTGCTAGCAATCCTGAAGGGACTGGCGATGTCCATTCAACAAGCAGAGATCGCTACCAATATCGAGGAGATCCAAAACAATGCAGTTGAGCTGCACAAGTGGTTTCTGACGTTCGTCGACAAGTTCAATGCCGTCGGTAGCAATTTGGTTCGCCTAAATAAGAGTTTCAATGAAGCAGTTGGATCAGCGTAGAATAGACTGATTCCTCAAGGGAGACGCTTTTCGGAACTGGCTGGGCAAAACGGAGAAGCAAGGCTGAACGATACCATCGATAGTATTGTTAGAGAAATTCAGAGCGGAAAATAGTGGTGATGAAGGTTTACTTAGCTAGATCTTTTGTCTCTTTCAGCGTAGGCAGTATCGCTCATCGCAGAAAAATCAACTGATGGACTACGCATTCTCCCTCGTAAAGCTTGAAACAATGAGCGTGGAGAAATTCTTGCAGATGGATAGCGATGGCGGATGGTTAATCGGTAAGAACTTAATCGTTTGCTCTGAGTGCAGGGCCAATGTGTTCTTAAGAAGAGGAAAAAAAGAGCATTGCATTTTGCTCACTCAAAATCCAGGGCAAGGAAAAACGATGTGTGCATAAAAAGAGTCGGAAAATACACACTAGACGAAGTGCGGCAAATATGAGTTAAACAGTCGAAATATAGAGTTGGATATTTTCAGTAGAGGTTCGAAGACTATCTATACCTTTCCTTACTTGATACCGTCGGAGACAGCAACTCTCAAGAATGGAAAGCAAAATAAAGGCTCCAAGGCTCTTGGCGAAACTGCTGAGTACTGGTTGACTCAAAATAGAAAAGTTATCAAGATCGAGGCCCTGATAGATACAGAAGCTCCATACAAGAAAGCATGAAATTGGAGGGCACGACCTTTGAAAAAACTGGAATTAAAACCGAACTAGTCAAACAATTAAAGGGGCTCAAGTTTTCCTTTCGAGATGGTGACGAGATTTTTGCAGCGGAGGCCATAACGCACCTCTTGCAAAAAGGTGCTGAACCTCTTGTGGGAGCTGCTATAGCAGCTGGAATCGAGCTTTATCTGAGTAACGAGCTATCTAGGGCGTGGAGAGAGCATGCGGATTTAGGCATCTTCGAAGACAATAAATATGGAATACCTATTGATTTATTCATCAATTATCTCGAGGATACTAGCCATTTTCATCTGCTACTTTTACCTCAGCGAGGCTGATGTGGGCTTGGTTGGATTTGTATGGAATTTACGAAGAATATTCCGAGCAAATCCTTTAAATAGAAAATAAGTTGATGGTATATGGTGCTTTCTATTTCAAAGAATGGACTGGACGAGGGCCTAAGAAAAGTCTAAGCTACCCTTGCTTTCTTGAAAGATTCACATTTATAGCCAGGTTATTCAAGTTTATAAACTTTGCAGCCACTGCTCAGTCTTACTATGGTGACTCTGCCGATTCACCTGAGGAAGCAAGGAGGAAATCAATTGATAAGGATTGATTTTCGCCGTTGTTAGCTTTTCAGCTCCAATTTCTTTATCCATGAAAGCCTCTGTTTTGATGAGATTGCCTCTAAGAATTCGGTCGGGTCTATTTTCTTTGAGCTACTTAAGTATTTCTTGAACATTAGATAATTTTTTGCTCAATTGTGTGCATTCGGAACAGCCAGACCTAGCTTTGTTAACTAGATTATTTGGCCTTGTGAGAATTGTGTAAATGAATAATGTCTTGTCTTTCATTCCCTTGTACTGCTTCATCGCCTTTAACCAAGGGAGTTTTTTCTGAAGTCTCTTTTGAAATATGGCGGCGTAGTCTCTTCTCATTTATTATTCCTAATTCAGGTCAGTTTGGAGCCTTGGGAGTCTGTGGGCGCGGTAGTCAGCCTTCCGGACGACTCTTTTAGGCACCAGACAGGTCATTGCCATCACCAGTAACAGGAGGACTCCCATGACTTCAGCCACCTTTGTGAGCCCAGCCTCCTTGTGATGTCTATCAGTTGAAGTGACCACAACAGTGGTTGAACCAAGCAACAGGAGATGCGCTTTGCAGTCCTATTGGCAGCGACGGTCTTGATCGCACCATCCGTCTCCGCTCAGACTTCAGAATCTTCCGCTTTTGTGAGGAAGCCGTTAGATCGTACAGAGCAGGCAACTCAAGGTTTGATCGCGACAGGGACAGTGTTCCCTACAAAATACTCTGCGGAAAGAACAGGAATAAGGATGCGATGAAAGCCTTTCCTAATACCGGTTTTCGCGATTTGCTTTGTGACTAGCGCCAATGCTGCAACGATGGTTTTTATTTGGCGATGGCGACACGGTTCCAGTTTCTGAAAGAAGCAGAAGCATCGCAGTTCGCTTCGCTTGTATTGATTCACCAGAAACCTTCTAACGCCCTTGGGGAGTAGCATCTATGGCACTCCTCAAGCACCTAACGCCCGTTGGGTCTGAGGTGACTGTGAGAGTGCATACAACAATCGCTACGGGGAACCGTGGCAAAGCTGCTCAACCACCAACATAATGTGGACCAGCTATTGGTAAGGTCTGGCTAGGTGTTCGCATATCCGAGGTACCTTCGCTAATGCGACGCACAGAAGTGTCCGAAACTTGAAGTGGAACGGTTTATCCGCCTCAAGCAACACCCGCGAATGCTAATCTAAAGGCATTGGCTCATGGAGCCATGCTCATCGGCTTTTGGCTCGAAAGCATAGATCTCAATGATGATGGCGATGGAGAAGTCCGCGGATCCCTCCATTGATCACCAGAGCAAACCGACTTGATTCTATTTCGTTACTCTATCTTACGGACCGTGATGCGCCTGTGCTGGGTATTAAAAGTCGCTGACGAGAGCAGTAAACGCAGCAGCCACTTCTTCACGCAACCATCGTTGGCTTAAATATGGCTGCGTCAACTCGCTTTGGGAGTTCAGCTTATCTCTTTCTGTCACGTCAAAGTCAATAAAATAGCTTCAGTTTCTGTTTCAGGTGCTGGACTCAAGCGTGAGTGCAGAATGCATTCTCTTCTCTTCTTGCGAAAGGAAGTCTACCCACATGCCAACAAGGAAGTTCAGAGTGTTTAAAGCTCGGATCTGCTCTTTAGAGCCAGGTTTTGTGTACTTGAAATCCGTGAACATTTGGTCGGCAACACGTTGTTGCTCTCTACAGCGGTTGTCGATCGACATCCTTAATGACCTCGATTTTTGATTATGGGCAAATCAGTGGGCTGAGCCAAGATATAGATCACAGCAGCCGAAAGCAGTGCAGTGATTGCAACTAGGCCCCAAATAGCGGTTGAGTAATCAATCATCAGTTTCAGCCAAAAATGCCGAAGGTGACCTGGCTCAAGATTCCGTGGCCAGTAATTGCCTCTGTGAGCAGACCAATAACGAAGCCAAGCATCGCTAAGCGGCCGTTTAAGAGTTCAGCTTTTTGGTTTCGCTCAGTACGGATCTGAGCTGCTGCATCCTTTTGATACCAGTTGTCGCTTGATGCTGAGGAGGTCATGGCAAATGATCGAGATGAAGAAAGGTTAAGCGCTTTGTAACGACATGTAAATGAGTAGTTCCCCCCCTCCCCCTTTTTTCTCTCGGCCCGGTTCGGGAGCTCAGTCCATCTCTTTCTGCTACGTCGGCGCCCAGAGCTTTCCTTGCCGTTAATCGATTTCTAGAAGTAGAGAAGGCTTGAGTGACATAAACGAAGAGCTTCTCGTGCTGCATCACTGATCGCTACGACGTTGCCTCAGGCATCCGGAAGTAGCTGAATCAGCTCCATCACTTAGTCATCGGTGAGGACGGTCTTCTTCCTGTGCTTGCCATCTACATTGCGTAGCCCCAGGTAGTCCTTTAAGGCTGATCGGTGCCTGGCGACTGCGTATTCCAGGAACTTCTTCGGGGCCAAGCAGCACTCCGAGCGTAATTTCGGCGTTTCGATCCACAGCTTGAGTTCTTCGCCGTGTTTCACGCCTGGCTTCTGATTGACCCTACAGCAGCCGAAGATGCGCTCAGTTAGCCTTTCCTTGCATGTCTGGGCTGGTTTGCGGCCCTGTAGATGCAGCAGGGCGACGTTCAAGTAAGACTTGTAGTTGGCTCCAAAGGTTTTCTCGGCGATTCGGTTGCCCAGCTTGGGTTTATAGTTCCGGAGGGCCGTAGTGATCCCAGGTCACGGGATCATGACCCCTGAGTATTGTTGTGACTAATTGCGAGTACGTCAGCAAAGGCTGCTGTCTTTAATGACAGGCCCACAAAAGCTCTGCCGAAATTAAGTCATTAGTTGGAAAGGCATCGAGGCTTTCGATGAGGGAGGCTAAATGAATCTATTTAGCAAACGCTCGAAGCGCCGCACTGTTCGCATGTTGACAGCAACGCTCGACTTCTTTTTAAGACTTGGCTGCGGCGGTACGGAAGTCTTTGTTTTTCCTTAGCCCCTATGTAAAGGGCATCTCAAACGGCAAATCATTGATGATATGGCAATCTCTGCCGCAAGTGGGACAAAGCAGCAGGGTTTCACGTTCACCTATACCAACCAAGGCACAGTCCTGCTACGCAGGTGATTTGCCGCGGGGCTGGTTATTTGTAATCCTCGTGGCAGCTCTTCTCTTCGCCTTGGCTGATCACGCTGAGATAGTAATCGACACTCTGTCGCCTCGTGCATAAGGGCATTTCTGAGACCAAGAAAAGAGCCCCTTTCTCAGCGGGCGGTTTTTTGTGCCGTGTTCAGACACAAAAGCAATTCGACTTCACCAGGCACTATGGCCACTGGCCCCCAACCTGGCAAGATGTTGCCTGGGATACGGTCGATAGTTGATTTAGAAGGTTAAGAGAGTTGGGCTAAGAAGTCACAGGGACAAAAATAACCGAAATCAACTTGCCGACAAATAGCGGCGCTTGAGTGAATGGGATGGGAAAGAGAAGTCTTTGTCTAGAGCAAGTTCTGCAAACTTTTCAAAGCTAAACTCAGCCAAGCTCTTAAAAACGAATAAAAGGTTGACTAGATCTTACAAGGCGTAGCAAATAGCTGTACGGAGATTCGCCAAGCGGGATGAGGTATCACATATCAAAGCTGAATCGTAGACGCGTCAAATAACAAATGCGAAAGTCTATGTAGAGATCAAGATGCTGCACAATTCTTATGGAATCAGTTATGATATTTCGTGTCCGCGGTACTCAATAATTGGAAAATATATGTTTAGCAAGTCGGAGAAAAGAACTGAGGCAGAAAATGAGGCGATCGAGGTTCATTTATACAAACTAAGCAATCACAGGATCGATGAATATAAATTTGTTTTTTAAATTTAAGGTTTAAGATTGCCATAGAAAGTCACGAAATGAGAAGTAAATTTGAGGAGCTTCTAGACAATCAAAAGCTTGCTGAAATCCTTTCGGCGACCATCTGACATAATCGTAAACGTAATTCTCCAATTGTGCCTAGAAGAAATCTGAAAGGGGAGAGATGCAGATGGACGGATTAGAAGCTATTCACATAGCATTGAAGATCTCTTTGAAGGACTCTTTTACTCAATTACTCCTGTCTCAAACCAGCCTGAGCTAAAAACAATTTGCAGTTTGGGGTTTACTGAAGTACCGAGAAGAGATGGTATCCTAAAAAGAAAAAATACCCGCCTAAGAAAGGTAACAGCTAATCCACAAAAAACAGCTGAAAACAGAAAAACCATGAAAACACTTCAAGAAAAACGTCAATCCAGCTGAAAAACAGCTAGTCAACTTTCTTGAGATAGCTGGTTACTTAGTGGTCTATGAACCAAACATTTTTATTCCTGAGTAGGGAATAAGCAATCTTTACATAAAACTAAACCTGATCGTCTTTTATAACGGAAGGTCTCTCACTATTAAAATCGATGATATAAGCCACGTTGAAGATGTTGAGACTAGCAAATTTAATTAGAGAAACTATAGGAGAGACGAGAACCTGTGGATCTATCTTTTGACCAGTGGCATTCCAATGATTCGCGTATGGAATTAGGAAGTACAAGATGCTTCTAAAAAGATCATGTCAATGGTGGTCAACACATTTCATAAGTAATGGAGTTTCCCAAAGAAGTTTTAAAAATTGGCGATACGGTGCGACTGGCGGCAAGTATTATGCAAGCGGATTTTAGTTTGGCGTTATGTAATAATGATGGTGAGATATTGGAGATTGATAGAGTGGTGGCAAAAGCGTGGCCATAGATGGTGAAGGTAAGTATCAAGCGAGCTATTAGTCTTGTGAGTTTTTGCGCTCTGATTGAGGTTGCAGTTATGTAAATGGTGCGAAAAGATGAGGTGCTGAAAGTGATTAATAGTGAGCTACGGCTTTGGCCTAATTCCACTAAAAAATCCGGAATACTGATGCACCAGTATTTTGGAATGTTGAAGCCGATAAGGTCCTTACAGATTGACTAAAACGGGGATAAGAAATTATTAAAAGATTTCCTGAATGAGTGATGTAGTTTTGACTTATTTTAACGAAACAATAGCAAATATATCGAACAGATGACGTTCTCTACTCACACCAAACAGATGAGATTCTTCACCGTAATTTTTACTGCTGCTATTGTCGGCGTTTTGTTTATTGCTATCGATTCTACTAAGACAAGGAATTGCATTCAGCCTTACAGTAGCAATAATCTTGTATGCCTATATGGAATTTATTCTGATGGGAGTGCAAATAAGATATTTATTTTACCATTGTTTATGATTGGGTTCATTTTAACTATTATTTGACTAGTTATTGATAGCTTATGATTTAATTTTTTGTCGGAAAGTCTTAACTTTCTTATAGATATTTGCTAGAACTTGATGAAAGCTTTGGCAGCTACATTATGGCTCCACCTCTATTTTTGCTAGTCTACCGGTAGTTACATCTGAGTTTCCAGGGGCTATCTTTCAGTTTTTTGATAATGTGAACGATTTGTGGGTAGATGTTAGGATTATCGACAAATAGGATGGTGTCGGTCATGGGGACTAAAGTCTTTCAAAGAGCATTTAGATAGTTGCAGCTTCAGCTACGATATGTACTTTGTTTTCACAATAGCAATTTCTGCTAAACTTACTTTTTCTCCACGCCGTCTTTTTGGTTCCAGACATAATATCTGCGATAACCTTTCGCCCCATTGTTTTTCGATAGCACCCAGAAGTTTTAGGATATCTCTGTCCTCTAGAGCTAAGAGGTAATTTACAGAGAAGATAACCATTAAGCAATTAAGGATATAAAAATTTGATTTTTAGTATATTTTTAATACACATTTTTCTTTAAAAGATTACGCAGCTTTATAGTTAATCTGAATTATTTAATCAATATTTATGTGAATAAAATTGTTTAACACTAGATATTTACAATTATACAATCGACAACTTTTACTTATCGTGTAAAACTATTAAATATTGAAAACATTTTGGACAAAGTGTCTTTCAATATATATTGACTCATTACATACATTCGCAAGCTTTTTATAATAATTAATAGATTTTAATTGTATTAAGAATGTGCTTATAATTCTCTTAGTTGAGATTTTATTTAGGAATCAAACGCTTGTTTCTTGATATTGCGGGAATTAGACGTCAGATGATAGCTAATTTAATCATTGAACTAAAATGTCTAAATGATAGAGCTGTATTATTGCTGCTGAACTATGATATTCAAAACAAGTACTGATTAAATAAAAATGCTGAGTAATAGTTTGCACTATTTAAATCACCAATCTAATGATTCTATCTATCAAGTAAATTTAGACAGATATTTAGCCCTCAACTGCGTCGTACCCATTGCGGTGACCCTTGAAACCAATCTCCTAAATCATCTCGTGAGCCGTTAAAGTGTTCTTCCGGTGATTGGCCTGGGAGATTCATTTGTTGCATGAATCCGTTAACAGAATCTTGTCCAAGATGACCACTCACTTGAATTGATCTAGCTCTGCGGAGCCAGTGCCAAACAGTAGAGTGCCTGTCTGCCCATTTTTGCAGAAGTATTCTTTCTTTTAAGGTCACCTTTTCGTTTTTGGACAAACGAGTCAGGATGTCTCTAAGCACTAGTCTCGTTTTAGGAGTAAGCATCGAAAGAGATTCGGTTGGTAAAAGGCTGGCCGGTTACGCCAAATATTCCATTAAGCAAATATAAAAAGATTCTTTTTATTGAAATGCTTACATTCAATAGTTATTCCTAAGTTTAATAACTAATTAGTTTTCAATGATTAAATCTAAATAAACTATTTTAGTTTTATTTGATAATAAGTCTTTATATATTTAGTGAAATTTTGATTAATTTTATACCATTTCTTTCAGATTTGTTCGATTGACTACTGATTATATTTTGAATAAAGCTTCTATGTTTTCATGGCTACTTTTATAACTATCCATAATCACCGCTAAACAAAAATCCTAAGGAAACAAGGATAGCAAGCGGTTATTGCTCGTGCTAATCACTTAATGCGTTGGTGGTCCAAATATACTCCTGTAAACTAATCAATAAAAAATTTATCTTTGCTAGTATGTGAGGCATACAATACGTAGCCACTTAAAAGAATGTTACATTCTGTTACTTAGTTACTGGTTGTTGTGTCAACTACTACTAGATACGTTTTTGCATCAAAGGGCGGTTTTAATCAATTGAAAAGTATTATGAAGAACGTTACGTCTGCATGAGATACTAATTGCAAGGTGTACCTCTGCACTAGTCAGTTATGTCTTAAAAATATTCGACTGTGTATGACGTACAAACTAGTCAGTATTACTTTTAAGCGAATTTTAAATAGCGCACGTACTAATATAGAACAAATTATCCTATTAAGAAGAAATATGGGGTACTTCAACGTTATAGATAGCTAAATTCCTGCTTTTTAAGCATATTGTTTATCTTATTAGTTATCAATAGTTTTATTAATTATTTTCAAAAAATTTTTCCATAAGAAGCGGGCTATTTTTTATCAATTTTTTGATCGATATTGCATCTACCTTTTTATTTGCGGCGGTAAGATTTTTATCTGCTTTTAATAATGCTAATTTTGCTTTTTCTAAGCGATTAATTGACTTGTCTATTTCATCTAAGACAATTTGAAAATTATTAGAAAAGTTTTTACTTGTCACCATGAACGAAGACTTAAATATTTCAAGTTGCTCTTCAACATTTGTAATATCAATATTTGTTGCTTTAGCTAAAGCTAATTCTTTCTTGAGGCCAACAAAATTTTTTGCTGCATCGCGTAATAATACAATAATTTCAATAAAAAATTGAGGTCTGATGATATACATTTTTCTATATTTATAGCTTACATTAACTATCCCTTGATTATATAGATCATTTTCAGGTTCTAGTAGGGTTACAAGGACAGCAAACTCGCAATTTTTTTCTTGTCTATCTTTATCTAATTCTTTGAGAAAATCATCATTCTTTTTTTTTATCCTTGTGTTATCTTCTTCATTTTTCATTTCAAACATAATTGATATTATCTCATTATTTTCTTCATCATAATCTCTAAAAATGTAATCGCCTTTGCTGTTTGTTCTAGATATTTTATTATCTTTTTCGAAATAAGCATTAGGAAATAATGAAGCTCTTATTTTATTTAAGCTATTTCTGCAATGAACCTCTAATGATTCTCCAATCATTTTGGTTGATTGACGTGACTTCATCTCTTTAATTCTAATGATTTCTTCATCAAGAAAATTAATCTGATTTTTATGATTATTCTTCAAATTAATAATCTCATTTTTGTGTTGAATTATTAGCTTTTCATTAGCATGTTTGAGCTCAGACTTTTCAATTTTTAGTAATTCCGTGGCTTTATTAATTGCTAAATTAACTTTGTCTTGAAAGTTGTCCATTCTTGCTTGATATTCTGCAATTTTTTTATCTTTTGCTACAGACTCAACCGCAGCATATTTTTGTTCTTCAGCTCTCACCTTACTTACAGTATCCTCAAGCTTTTGCTCTAAGCTGTCTTTAAATGATTTTATCTCGTGCTTAAACTCTTTATCTCGTACTTGTTTAAGAATATCCGCATAACTTTTTTCATTAACTTGAAAGATAGCGTTACATTGTGGACATTGAATTTCTTCCATGAATTTAAACTATATAACTAAAACTACTTAAAATTTTGCTTGCGTCAATAGCTGATTAATATTTTATTATGTCAAAGTAACAGTTTTTTGATTAGCTAGCTGCAAGCTAGTTTAGATCAAATATTATTTAAACTTGCTAAAACTTACTAACCTAAATTAATTATTCTATTAAGTCATCTTTTTAACTCGGTTTATGTTGCAAGGTATACAAAACTTTTTGATGAGAAAAGCTAAAAATCTCGATATTATCATTGACAGTATTAAAATTTTCTAAATTGTTATCAGCGATTTGAGAATACTCCATATTTAGTATCTAAAATATACTCTTATATATTATATAGATTTTAAGAGTATAAAAATTTTACCTATCTTATAAAGGATAATCACTTCAATTTTTATTGTCAAAAAACTTAACTATTGAAAGTATAGTTGATGAAAAGTAATTCTTCTCTCCATTATATAAAATATTTAAGTAAATACTTTAAGCAAAGACTATTTCTCTAATTTCTTTATTCTAAATGAGCATCTAATTTAATGCACTTTAGCTCCTCTTTCTGAGTGAGTTTAACTACATTTTAATTCTACTATTTTTCTAGGATTATTTTTTATTTTTAGATTTAGCTAATCAAATTTAGTCAGTATATTGACTTCCTATTTTGGTCAGTATGTTCGATATTTTTTGGCCCTGCAACCGAAAATGATTAGTGCTTGATCACTATTGAAATACTATGATTATCCCAGTTGCACCAGCTATTGCTCTGGAGTAATCTAAAATGCAAATTTAATTTTTAGCTATCACAATAATAGTTAGACTAAAGTTTTTATATTTAAAAAGTAATGAGCAGTGATAGTTATTTTTAACGCTACCATATATCGATCGTTAGACAGAGATTGCTGTTATCCGACAATACATCATTGCATGTTTTTTCATTATTTTAATGCGAGCAGAATAACACAAGCAAAACCACTAAAAGCTTTATTAATTAGCCCTGGAAACCAACAGCGGATTGGTATTACTGTGATGGTGTCTGAAAAGCGGGTCAGTGAGTATTTTATCTACATCGCTGATGCTTAATTTATTCGCGAATGCTTGTAATCATTCGACGAGGTAGACTTAAATTTTTGATGAGCCACTTATTTCTTTGAGCAAATACTAATCTGCTCAAAGAAATAAGTGGCTCTGCTTGACTTCTCTAGATATAGACATTACTCTAGAAGCCATTGACTGTATAGTTTATAAGTCCAATTTTTGAATAATCTGTTATTTGACGTATGCAGTCGATTGCTGTATGCAGTATTAGGGTGATTAAGTATTTCTAATATTGGTTCCTAGTCTGACTGATCTAGTGTTGAGATTTTTATGACTTATAGAAAGCTTATTTGTAACATCGTGCCGAGAAATCAGCAAAACTTGCTAAATCTAACACTCAGAGTCCAGTAGGTCTTTAAGCACCTACCAAAATCAGTCGTTACCTAATGATGGGATTGGGGGTAGTCTGGACACCGTAGACGTATTTCAAGAGGTAGCAAGAAATCTCGATGGATTTAGCCAAACAAACATGCATTCCCTGTAGGGAAGGTGCTCCAAAGCTCACAGAAGCGGAGCTAAAAGCATTTCTCCCTCAACTGCCAGGCTGGGAGGTAATTGCTCATCATCACCTTTCTCGTTCCCTACGCTTCATTGATTTTCAGACTGCTCTTGACTGGGTAAATGCAGCGGGAGCAATCTGTGAAGCCGAAAATCATCATGCTGAATTCTCTTTTGGCTGGGGACATGTTGAAGTATTGATCTATACCCACAAAGTAGATGGCCTAACACAAGCCGATGTAGTATTAGCAGCCAAGCTAAACGTTATCAACGTTTAAAACCTATCATATAGGACTTCTTAGTTACTCCTCTTAGGAGTATAAAGCAAAGAAAAATTACCTTGTCGAAATAATCTTTGCATTGTTTAGTTGCCGCATAGTTTAAGACTAACTTCTCTCTTACTCGTAAGTAGCTTCGGTTCTCTTTGTCAATTCGCATAGTTGAAGAGCAAAACGTGCGTAAAAGCAGAAAGATATTGATGACTATTAATTGCATTATGATCTTTCTGACGTACTAGACATAATAGTTAATATTATCGGCTATTAAATCTGTGATATCTATTTTATTTAGATAACTGAATGATCCACATAAATTAGATTACCATGATAGACGTGCAACCTGTATCATCAAAGATAATATTAATAACTATTGCTTTCGTCTATATATAGTTTACCTGTTTTGGGTACATTTTATTTTCCTAATTCTGCTTCAATCGAACAATCTTCTAGCAGTTTTTTGAAAATACTTAACAATATCAAATGTAAGGTACTCTAGTCTTATTAACTGCTTAATCTATTTGTTTTCACTGGCTAATAGATCCCTTATCTTAATAAAATTTTATTATTGACTGAAATATATGAATTTGTTCAAAGGTTAATAAGTTTCATTAAAATTTAATCGATCTGTTTATTTGTAATACAATTACTATTTAGCGATACAGAGATTATATTTATAGCACACTTATTTAAAGTAATCTTAAAGTTTAAAGTTGGCTAAACCCAAATATTTTTTCTTAGTTGAAATAATTTGTGAGATCTAGTAATAACAATTTTATTTCTTTTCGTAATTTCTTAATTTTAGGATTCTAGATTTAGTTGATTTAGTTTAATAATATAGTAAAAAATAATAACAAGATCTTTAGGTATAAAAATTCCTCAAAATTAACAATTAGATTTTGATTCTATGTAGGATTAGACTCAAAAACTATCCGGTAATTACTATTAAAAATAGCGTTAGTGGAATGATTTAACCAGTAACAATATTTATGCTGTTATTTAATCTTAATTAAGTTTTATTAATTTGACTGCTTAAATATTTTAGGTTTAAGAACCAATAAAGTAGCTTTGTAAACTATTTTTGGAATTCTCTAGGAGATTTCTAATCTTTAATGATTTTTGATATCTCTTAAAATTTTTAAGTACCTGAAAAAATGGTAATTTATACAGTTATGACAAGATTGTAACTAATTAGTTTTTAACTGCTAAAAGACTTAGTAAGTGGTGATTAATAATCAATAGTTTATATTATAAGTAGATTACTATTGGTACTGGTCTTAATGCTCAAATAATTTGCTTTCATCTTTGTATAGCTATAAACTAATAGCAATCTACCGATGTTTGCTTATCTGTTGTGATTAATACGATTAATGTCTCAAAAATAGGTAAGTATTCTTAGTTATAAATAGTGTCATTTTGCCAGTTTTGCTAGAATTTTTGCAATTTAATCTATTAAAATGAGTCATAAAAGTAACACTACACTTGGCAATATTAATAAACAACTAACCCTAAAAACTTTAATTAAAAGTAAAGTAGCTTGACTATTTGTTGGCTATATTTTTGATATTTAAGCTCAGAAGCTACTTTCTCTGATTTTTTACTTTCAGTTGGTGCACTTGATCTTCAGGACTTTGTCTATCAGCTCAACCTTAGTAGCTAGTGCTTTCTAGTCATTGCCAAGCTTTGCTGTTATCTTTATCCCATATATAAATAGGACCCGTAAGAATCTCAAAAGTTGAGAACTAGACTTAGATTCTGCTAGTGCAATTGACTTTACTAGCTAAGACTTTAGCAGGAATCTGACTAACCAGTAATAAAAGCTTCTATGTTTTTACCGCCTTTTTGCTAATCTATCGAATAGCATTTGCCGCAGGAATTTCGTCCTTACTTATCAAGAAATTATAAACCTAACCAATTTTATTTAAACGTTAGAGGTAACCGCTAAAATATGTTAATTAATGTCAACCGTGAAATTTTTATATCTACAAGTATCCATCCAGCACCGGCAGCCAAGGTGTGGTCTACTATCTCAGCTTTTACCGAATGTATTATCAGAAACGAAAACGTATTAAAGACTACTTATAGAGGTGTACCAGGGAGAATTGCCTTCAGTATTAGTTTTGCCTAAATATAGTCAAGACAGCAGATGTGCTAGGCAGGCAACTTTTGTGTTAGAGCTGCGCTTATAAGCGTAATGCAAACTCAAAGAGTTCTCACAGAGTGACTGTCATCAAGACTCAATATCTCGCTTATACTACTAATAATGTGAACTGATAGGTTGCTAATGATAGCATCACTGACAAGTATATTCCAAGCAGACTGACCGAGGCTAAAATGGTGGATAAAGCCCATAGTGAGCTGGTTCAGCTCCTTCAGAGACAACCAGATGATAGGAGCCTTGGCAATCGGGTTATCGCGGCTGAGATAGCGCAGCCTGCAGATTTGACCAAAGATGCTGAGCTTCTAGAAGGAGTTTGGGAGCTGCGTTGGAGTAGTTCAAAGCAACCTTGGCTGAAACAAGCTCCTTGGCTTGATAACTTGCAGGTGCTTGATCCTTTTAACAAAAGAGGATGCAATTTGCTACGACTTCGCGGTCCGCTTGGATCAATTGGTGGAATATGCGTTCAGGCAAATCTGCAAATAATTAATGTTAAGAGGGTCGAGGTTCGATTCATTCGAGGGGGTTGGGTAATTGGATCTCAATTGCTTGGTAAAAGAAGACTCCCGCTGATGCGTGAAATAAAACAGCGTTCTTCTGCATGGCTAGATATTACTGTATTGGATCGACAGCTTCGAATCTGTCGTGGGAATGCTGGAACTATCTTTGCCCTGCTAAAAAGAGAAGATATATGCATCTCAGATTTTTTTGTATAGTTCCTAATTGAAGGAAATTGACTGCTTTAGTAAAAATCTTCGTCGAAGCAAAAATACATTTTCAAGGATTTAAATCGCTTGGTGTTGTAGATAACATTGTGATATATGAAGACCATTAGAAATTCTTCTAAATAAATTCTAATCTAATACATATGTTAGCGGCTTAAATCAAGCTTTATTTCCCTACGAAAGAAGTCGGTGTTGTTAGCAACAATCGCTATATATTAAGTATATAATATTGGTAAAAATTTTCTCGTTTAAGAGTATATATACAGAGCAGATGAAAAATTGAAGAAGCTAATAGGACGCTTTGAACAGAGGTATTTAAAACACCAAAACCACAATTAGTAATTCATAAGAGCACTCTTAAAAATGAATTAATGATCTGATTAGCCTTATAATGAAGATGAACTGATCATCCTATATTTACCAAAATTTTATTATCTCTCTCAGCTGCAATATGATCTTCAAATTTGCTAAGGGAGTAATTAGTTGCGATCGATCACAAGCACCTCTGAGCTTACAGGTTTTTATTTATAACTAACGGTTAGTAAAAAGAGCCATTAAGACAACAGCAGAATACTCAAAAGTAGCAGAGCATTAAGTTTCTTTAAATTCCGGTCTCGTTACCTAAAGGGTAAGCAAGATTAGTAACGTCATGCTCCTCTCTTCTTCACCAACTTAAACTAGAAAATTAAGATAGTACATTAAAAGGTAGTACATTAATATGTAATGAGTTAGAGTTAGTTTACTATTCACTAGCAATTAATCTCGTGTTGATTTTTAATTTGGTAGGAGAGACAGTGATTAGCGTTAAGTAAAAAGCCGTCAAAAATCTAAAAAGTCTTTTAAATAGTGGCCTTAAGAGCCCTCTATAATTTGATATTCTGCTAACCTAAAACTTTAAATATTTAAGGTATATACTATAAAAAACTTTAATTTTCCAACCTGTGATAATTATGGACATATAGAATATAATCGAATTACTTTAGCCTCAGCTCCTTATTCTTGTACCTGTAGAAGATTAGTAAGACAAAGATATACTCAAAAAAATATCAGCGATGTAAGGTAAAACCCTGTTATTTAAGTAATACTCAAAACAGACAAAAGTTAAATAGTTATCAATTTGATTATCAATTATATTATGGCAAGTAAGAGTATTTTATTCATTATTAAGAAACAGACCTATAATATATGGTTTGATAATTGCTTTTTTGATCTATATTTAGTAAAGAAGATATTTATATGAGAGTCAAAATTTTTTGCTGCGTTCTTTATATTAGTTTAGTGTTTGGGAAAAATTATAGCAAAAAATAACTTGATAAATTTTAAACTAAAATTGTTTATGCGGGGCTATTAGCTAAACCTTAAAATAATTATGGAATTACTCTTGATTTGAATTAATCTTAAGGAAATTAAGTTATTTATTAGCAGGTAAAAAGATAAAAGACTTTGTAAGCTATCTGAAAGCACTAAAAATATTTTTAATGACATATATAATCAGCTACATAAAAATTAGGCTTACAATTACAGCCAAGCATACTAGAATTGAAGCTGTTGATAACGATTTATTGAGCTGTTAATCTCAATCGTTAGTCTCCTTAAAGTTATTCCTTGCCTAACTGCAGAGCTAAAAATGTGTAGATGTAGAATCTCTCTTAAGGATGTAAAACTAAATTGGATAGTATTCTAGAAAATGTAAACCACTAACACATACGTAGTTGACAATCTGATGCGGCGCTACATATATGTGTGTATCTAAGACACAAGACTAACAAAATATGTCAATGCTATGAGGTGATCAGCATATCTAATAATCTAGTGAAGTTGATAGTAGCGCTACAAATGATGCAGACAACCAAGTAATCAAGGTCTTTAATACCGTGCGAGATGGCCAAAATTTAAATAAGATTTCTTCTAATAGATCAATTCCGGATATGCTGAAACTAGATGAAAGACTTAAACTAACCGAAAAGAAACTAAACTAAAGTTCATGACGAAATTATAATTAGTTTGTGTTTGTATATCTGTTTATATAAAAAGATCTATCACGTTAACGTGAAGACTAAGCGCGCAAGGCGGTTTAGCATAACAGACGAGCAAACACTATTTAGGAGTTAAGACTTTGAACTCGGCCGAGTGCTAATACTAATAATTTATGTTACTGTACTTAAATAACCTTAGGGGTGGTTTCCGCAAATTTATAATTTGTAGAGTAACCACCAGCAATGGCCATGTTGGCGAAGGCAATCATCACCATAATCGCAATGATCACGGTACCACTAAAAAAGGCGATATTTGGCGACCGGTTCATGTGAGATAAATTCAAAAGATTATTCACTTTAACCAAGATATCGTCGGTAAAGTGTTGATTGCGATACCGCGCGAGACACAGACAGGCTCAATGCTTGGGGGGTTGTATTGTTCTTTCTATCTACAGAACCGTGATTGATAGATCTGTTAGACGTTATTGAGAATCCCAGAGGTACTGGAAGCAAGATGCTTCCGGTCAATTCCGGTGAGCATTTTGCGGGCTTCGTTGTTCTCACCGCACTAGGCTGCCTGTAATATCTGTGCTGCGACAGTAGTCGTCCAGCTTATCACATAGTAATAGCGGCTTGACTTATCAAATAGGTCATTACCTTATTTCTAATTCTGAGGGGACACTCATCACAAATTTGAACTAATGTGTTTAGCGTGTTCATTTGAGGCAAATCAGTAAACAGATATACCTTCGACCATTTATCTTTTTATTAGAAAAATGTATGTATCTGCCATACTTAGTTTTTATAACTAAGTATGACTTAATCTAATACTTAATAAATTTTACTCATTTTTCTACAGATCTAAGGTATCCAAATCAACAATCTTGGACATGTGTATATCGTAATTATTTATTAATGTATTAGTCTGTGCTTTTAAAAACTTTTCAATAGTGAGAAATTAACTTGCTAAAAATTTGCACTTAATTTAAATCATGCGATCAAAGTTGAAAGTTTGTTATCTGAGTTTTTAGTGTTCTTAGTACTTGTACTGTTGATAATAAAACTAAAACAATATGTCAAAAAATCGCTAGCTTTCATCAAAACCAATAGTATTTTTCAGTTTATAATGTATGAATCAATCATAATAGGTTCATAAAGCATAGCTTCTACATACTTAATTACTTGACGATAAAGTGTAAAGATGTAAGTAGTATTTTTAAAATAAAGAATTATAATTGTATAAGACATTAATTAAGTTTAATTAACTTATTTCTTCTTTCGTCAGATATTCCTGAATAATTGGAGATTCTTTACCAATTTTTAATGCTTCAATGTCTCGTTGAATGTTGTCGATAAAAAGCTGATTTCTATTTTTTTTAGCGATTTCCATTGCCTTATGCAGCTTATTGAGCTGTTCATTAACAGTATCTGATGTGGTCATCCTGTTTTTACTTAATTATCTGTCATTAGATTAACAGATATGCTCTTGGCTTTAGAGCTTAGAATCACACTTACTCATATAACATCTTTAATATAGATTAAGAAATCTAATATCATGTTGATAATATAGAAATAGATTCTAGAAACTTAATATGTCGAATACTAGAACTGAATCATATGCTAACCTAGTAAAAGTGTTGTTTAACAGTTTCTAAATTTAGCAATTATCTAAATTTAGTATCGTTATTTAAAAATTATGATAAGTTCGCAACGATAAATATATCATGTCGCGGGTAGTGGCTCGTATAGATTATTGACAATTTGATATAGTTAGAGATATGGTTAAAACTATTAAAATATCTCTGTAAATTTTTTATTTAATTTCAATTGGTTAAAAAAAGACTTTTAAACAGTGTATATCGCGTATATTTTAAATTCGGAGGTTAATTATTTTTAATAACTCTAAACTTATCAATCAAATATACTATTAATTTTTAGTATAAAAAAGATAAATATATAAATTTTAATTATAATAAAAACGTTAGGAGTACAATGATTTTATTTTTAGTAAAAATTTATCAAGCTTATAGTTGATAATAGAAAAGTTAAGAATTGATGTGGCCAAGTTAGAATTTAACTTTTAGAGAAATGAAAGCTATAATTTTAACTTTTAAAATTATGAATAAATTAGGTATTCGCATGTTATGCAAGTAAATGCTGGAAAAGAATCTCTCAAATATCATGATTTTCAGGTGTTTTAATTTCCTGTAGTAAGAATTCAAGAGTATCAATAATATAGTTAACTAGATCGAGTTGCTTTTGATAACAAGCGATTGTATAATTATCATGGTATTTTAGCATTAAAGTGATATAATAAAGCAATTTATGATTTTAATACAATTTTGTTGCTGAATAAGCCACTGTCTTTTATTATAAGTTTAATCTATTATAAAAATAAATTATATAAAATTTAAGTTGCAGAATTTAATTTACAAATTTTTATGAATATATTTTGAAATTTATGCAATAAGTTAATAACAAAACTATTATATGCCGTATAAATAATATAGTTTATCCCTTTAAAAATCAGCAATTTAATAATTTTAAACTGGAGCATTAATTTAATTATTTTTATTAAATTAATGTTGATATTCATAATCATCAATATTAATTTATTTTAATGCTTTTTGGTTTTATAAGTAAAATCAAAAAGTAATATGATTGCTTTTCCAAGCATATTTAATTATTATACAATACTCTTATCACTAACCTTGATAAGAAATAATATTAGCCAAGGTCATTGTGTAGAAATACTGATGTTTGTTTATTTTAAGCATTAAAACTATTCTTACTTTTTAATGTGTATCAAAAATAATAAATGACCTAAATACTTTTAGAATACTTAGCACTATATTATTAATTATGCTTTTTGTGGTTAAAATTAATAAAATCACAATGTATTTTTCTGCCTATTACTATTCTGTTATGAAATGAAAGCTCACTATATAGGCGGTTAAAGTCAATGAATATAAAAATAGCAACTAAATTTTAATTATAATTTGAAGAAGATAAGTGAAGAACAGAAACTAGTTAACCAATCCCTCCTTGACATTACCACTAACCTATGATTAATTAATAACTATTACAACATTTCCAATAGTTGAATTAGGTTGCTTGATTTTGAAGTACACTATTGAATGTTGTGACATAATTATATTTGGCTTGCTATAAAATTAGGTAACGCTAAACACCAGTGCTGCTTACCGCTGATGTGCTGGATGAACGGCTTTGATAATAGTCTTTACGTTTATTGAGTAATGTGCCATTATAGATTTACGCTAAACGGCTCTCAACAAGGGGTTCGTTACGCAAGAACCGATAAACTTCGATTCCATGAACAGAACAGACAACTGCCCCGCAAGGGATTTGAGAAAAATGCGTAATCATGCCTCGACAACTCAACTCACTGGTTACGAATCCCCACAGCGTCGACGTTTCTTACGCGAGTTAGCCGAAGCTGAGAGGTGCGGCGAGTAAGGATTTATTGATTTTTTGCCTGTTTGCATGAATATTTGGTACTCCCAAGTTCTCAAAGGTAGTTTATTGGTAGATTTTATCCATAAAGTAAATCTTTTCCTGAATAAAATTAGTTTTTAAGATAAATCCTGCGGTATTTCTTCTGAGATAAATGTAATTAGAAATTATTTGTACCTTAAGTAAGATTAGTACTTTTTGAGATAACTAATAATTTAACGTTTTAAATTAAACTATAAACCATATAAAGTAGCTTAGAATCAAACTAGCTTTAGCTGCAGCAATCTGTCTCTCTAGTTACTAGTAAGTTTATGAATTATAAATTCATAATGTTTAGCTTGTTATTATAAGCTCAAGCTTGATCATATTTTTGCGATTATTTACCTTTATATAATTAGCAAAAAACCTGAAACAATGAATCATTAAAACTATATTAATTGCGAAAATATTTCTTATTTAGATAAAAGTTTTTCAGACATTTTGCTTATGCTGTTAACTGTTATATTCTTAAAATATTTGTCTTAAGTATTACGTTATAGATATCAAATATGTTTATTTTATTAGTAATAAAAATAATTTTTATATTACACATACTATTTTGTTTTGATGAATAGCAAATCGTCTATTTTTATTGCCAATAAGTTCTTTATTAATTCTATAAAAGCAAACCTAGGAATTATTTATATTATTTCTAATAACACTAAACTATTAAGAATTAAGCCCAGATAAAATTTAAAGAATCATTTATTTTTAACAATTCTATTTTAGTGATTTATCACGACTAAGAAGATATAAATCCTGATTCAGCAAAACAACTCATATGAGCATAAGCATCGAATTTAGCCTCTTAGTTATTCGAGTTATCTTTGAGAGTTAATTAAATTGATTCCTCTGATTTTATTAACTCTTATTGTAGAATATGCAGGAGGAATAATTCTCAATAGCGTAACGAGCTTATATAAAAAATGAGAACCAAGGAGCTGTCTGTCTTTATGCGTTCTTTTAGTCATATCTGTAACTTTAATAATAAAGTTATTTACTGTATAAACTTAATTTGATTCACAGTCCAGCTAGAGTTATTGCTAACTCGGAAGTCATTGAAGAGGCTAACAGCATCCCCTATACTATTACACCGAATGAGACTTAATGCATCTTTGGTTTTTTTAGCAACTCTAAATGATATAACCGTAAATAGATTAGAGATTCTGCCATGTACTTGTAAGCCACTGTGGCGCAACTAACCACCAAATAACGCAAGATACAAAAATTACCACTAATCCAATAAAGGAGACAACGAATTGACCTTTCTGGTCATGCGTAAGGCTTTTAGCTTTTCCCATGCTTCGATTTTGAATCTTGGTTCCATTTTAGACTTGACTATCATGCTAAAACTACCCGCTGATGTACTTAGTAATAAGTTAAGGCTAGCATATTTATCTTAACCTTGTATGGTTACCTGGTTAAGATAAAAATCTCCCACAAAGCTTGGATACTTAATGTACCATTCCTGTATTATTAAGCAATAGTGTTTATTCACTGTGTATCTTATCTATGATGTTTGTTGAAAGACCTCTCTGTTAGCATTCAGCGGTTGCTTTACCCGTAAAGACACCGATCGCTCTGTAAAACTGAGGTGGATTTGTTCGCAGATTCAAAAGCTTTTGCTTATGGTAAGTACCTGGATTATAAGTGCCCGCCTTTTTAAAACACTGGCTACTATAGGGTTAGCAATGTAGTTGATCGAATAGATTCGTCGTTGCTCTGGAGGACTGCTGCCCCTATTCGTTAGGCAGAGGTCTTCGCAAATGACCTTCAGACCACTCAATGATTTCCTCGTGCTCAAGTTTTATCATGGACGATTACTCCACTGTCATCCTCACCCTTATTGGTATAACTGCAGTTTTAACGACCGGGGTGGTTTACGTTCTGGTTCAGCCAACCGTGCCTATTGCTAAAAGAGAGGATTAAACACTTTTTTATCTTTGATTTATGTTGATACTCTTATTGTTTAACTAGTATAAATCTTTTGCATGAAACCCCAGTTTTGACTTAAAAATTTCGGACAAGATACTTCGTATAGCAAAGAAATTGATGCCATAGTCCCTATTCTCATATAAAAATATTTAGATTAGATTTTATCGGCATTTTTTATTTCTAAGTCTAGTAATTCAGTAAAAATCTTTTATTGTTTAAAGCAGTCTTTTCTTTTAGTAAGCTTAGAAAGCGCTGATGCACTTTAGAGTAAATGTAATTATTAAGACAGACCTGTAATGTCGCTTTAGCTGATTATATTATTAAACCAACATGGAAAAATACATAGGTCTTACACAGTCGAGCATAGTTAAACATATTTGGAAAAAGAAGTACATTAATATAAAGCACAATAAAACTCTATCATTTGTGATATAATATAAATATGTAACACGAAGAAAAATAAAACGTAGGGTAAGTCAGTTTAGGATGGGTGCAGCAGGTAGCTTTTTGATACTTTCTAATTGCTAGCAGCCTTTAGGAGAATACCGGCCTCCAAAATTCTGGAAACAGTAAAAATCAGTGGATAAATCACTTCCAAGGTGGGTAAATCAATTAATTTTTAGCAATGAAATGCTAAATGAGTAAAAGAGCTGATTGCTTAATATGCCCTGGTCGACGAGAATAAAGCCTATAGAGATAGGAGGTGCTTGTGATAGCCGAAACTCCACCTGAGCAATTATTAGAAGTAGCCTGAGCTGTTCGGCCCCTGCTCCAGCTTTCAGTTCAACCGTGAGCTCGCGTTTGGTGCGACATTAAGTGCGCGTCAATCCAATCGCTTCTCCCCTACGTCGCTGCAGGTGCCCTTGTGGGAGAGGAAGGTTTCACACCTGACCCCAAGGTCTGCCGTCGGTCGGTCACTTCTTTCGTTTTCTATAGCCAGCTTTTGCTCGAATAGCCTCGGGCTTCACAGGTTTGGCTGCATTAAACAGACTAATCGGCGACATAGACAAATCAGGCAATTGGGCCGTCTCCTCTATTTGAGGGAGACGGCTTCTTTGTCACAGTATTACTCAGATCGGTCTATCTTGGCTAATACGTTAGTATTATTTGTCTAGGGCTAAATGCTTGCTTCAGCTAAAAATGACTAGTTAGTCGTATGGCGGTGGCCAAACACTTCCATTTCATAGGATAAGTAATCTAAGTTTCTAGGTGCTTGATAGAAACTGTAGATAGCGCAGTTGTTATAGGTTCTATGATGCTAGTTATAATAGAATAAAGTAATTAATCTAAATATATCGCAGTGAATATTGGGGTTGAGTCATAATAAACGGTTAAAGTATCTTGAATTACTTAATAATAATCTTAATTCTTGAACTAAACGTTATAGTTAACAGCAGACATTATTATACTTTAACCAGTTTAATAATTGTAGTGATCGAGATTGAAAAGGCATAATTTTTGGTAGCGGTGTGTTATCAATTAAATTGTCAATATTTATGTCTTTATAAAATAATATGATATCATCATTATAAATTTGAAGAGCCTTATCAATCAAAGTATCGCTATGAAAATATCTACTAAGATCACTATATTGATTGCGACGCACATTCTTTCGAGGAAGAGATTCAATAACGTTAATGCCTTGATATGATAAAATTTTTCTGAGCAAACTCCAATGCTCATTAATTTGTTCAAATCTACCAATAAATTCTGGTATTATTCGTTTTTTAGTACATAATAAATTGCTTTGAGGTAGTAGGTGTACATCATATTGATTCACTGGTGTATTAGTTAACACGTCTAGAAAAGATTCAAAAGACATCCCATGATAAATTTTCATATTCTTCATTGGTAATGGAGGCTCTTTAATTTCAAGTACTTTATTATTGTAGGCTGCGATTAAACGGTCGAAAGGGTTACGAACAAAACTAAAACTAAAATGATTAAGTCGATACTTACAAGCTTCCTGTATCGTAATTAGTTCGGTTTCATTATTAGTTGCATGTTGCCAGAATTTATCTGCGGTTGTCTTTATACCTTTATGAGGACGTTGGCTGAGTAGATGACATAAAGCTGCTTTAATTGATGAATTAGCTGCTTTAGGTACTCTACCATAAAGCAATTTATAATGCTTTATACGAATGAAATGACGAGACTTTATCATGTGTTAATTATTATTTGAGAAATTTTTCTCTAAAAATTTTCGAAATAACTTCCACTCATATTTCGTGAATATAGGTCTTGCTTGAGTAGCTATTTCTAGTCCTCGATTGTTAAGACTAGGATTAATATTTCTATTTAAATTAGCAAATCTTCTTTGATTTCTTAGTATTGATTGAATAGCTTCAGCATGATTAGGTAGAGCAAGTTTAATAAAGTTATTTAAGTAAGTTGATGGATGTGACTTATTGATATTATCGTCATAGCTAAAAGAACGTATATCAACTTTTCGAAGTTCTTTTAATGGATTTAAATTTTTTGTTAGCTCATTTGGGTCAGCATACGAAAAGTTAGATATTTGTTTAAATTGCTCAATAGTAATGCTTGGAATCTCATATCCCTCTTTAATAAGCTGTATATAGCATGATCTTACGAATTCATCATGTTGTCTTGTAGCAAATAAAATCACCCAGTGAATATCTTTTGTAGATAATGTAAATTCTAAGCCATTCATCAGCCGTTTAACACGTCTTTTACTATATCGATAGAGTCCAAGTTGATTTTCATTATTGTAAATTCGACGAGCATTTATTTTAACTAATCCAGCCCTTAATGTCCCAAAAATTGCTTCAAAAGAAATAAGGATTGTGTGAATATTATATGGTTTTTTTCTTGCATGTTGTATCAATATATTTAATGTCTGTTTGCAAAGTTCTTGTCTAGGTTCTTGAGAATTTTTACCGCATTGTAAATATCTCCATAACTCTTTGCACTGTTTCTTGATGGTATTTGGTCCTAAATACATTATACCTTGATCTAGAAGTACTGAATAATTGCTTTTTAAATTTTCTTGTAAGTATGTACTACCAGTTTTGTGTAAACCGCAATGTAAAATAATTTGCTTAGGTTTAATCTTACTCACGCAGTTCTGATTTTATTTTCTTTTAATAAAGAGTAAAACTCAAGTCTTTCTAAGGCAATCCATGCTCCCTCTCCTCGATTTTTATGACCCTGCCAAATTTCTGGGATAAACGACGCCTCCGGAGCATATAATTTTATTAGGTCAAAAAGTTCGTTCCAATCAATCTCTCCATCTTTAATTTGCAGACCTTCACTATCAACACCTTGTGCATCAGCAAGATGTAAATGCGCAGTAAAAGGAAGGACTCTCTTTAGAAATTCGCTGAATGATGCATGAAGATGATTGCAAGCTAGCTTAGAGTGTGAAACATCAAGACACACACGCATTTTCGTCTCTTTATTAAAATCCTCAATAAAATCTACATCTACAAATAAATTATGATATCTTTGTCCGCCAAAATGCCATGGAAATGGCGGCATTGTTTGTGGAATAATTTCAACTTCATTACCTGTTACTATTTTTTGTAAACTTTTGATTAAGTGCTCTTTTAATGGTTGTCTTTCCTGGCGCTCTAGATGATGATGATCTGAGAATCCTCCAACATTAGTGACTAGCAAGACGGATTCTGAGCATTCAAAGCGGGTACGGAGATCTCTTGAAATATCAACAACTCGTTGTAACTCTTGAATTGAGTGCTGGCGATAATCATCATTTTCTGTTGAAAGATCAAGCGTATGATCACCTGCAAATAATTCTGGCGCATGAATAACAAGACCAACAGACTGTTTTTTAGGAAGAACTGTATTAAGATCAACTTCTAAGTCCTTATAACTAAGATGAATTTCAACAAAATCTAGATTACTTGCTTCAGAAAATAAATTAATGTCATGATATCGCACAGGCAACCCAAAGCATTGAGAAAAATTGAAGTGCCTTCTCCTTGTTGACTGGGTTTTTAAATCTGAAGGGAAAAATGTATCACCTTTGTTTTTGTTTACTGATAGCTGCTTACCAATTAGTTCATTGATTCGGTTTGGTTGAAGTCCTTGGCCTGGGCTTCGGATCTCGACCATAGCATGCGTGATTGTTGTTCCGATAGCAATGTCACGAGAGGCTACAAGACTTTTGGCAAGTATCTCGCGATTTATCATTTCCCCCTGACTAATACTGCGCTTGCCACCCTGTCCCATCGATTCTTCTACCCTACGAATGCCAAGAATCATTTGGGCAAATTCATCCCGGAGAAGACTAACCTTATGATCATTGCCTTCCATACCTCGATTGAGAGTAATGTGCTTTTCAATAACAACTGCTCCAAGTGCTACAGCAGCGATTGGGATTTCAATTCCCCGTTCGTGGCCAGAGTAACCTACAGGTGCATTGGCTAGCTCTCGCAATCGCTCGAGATAGCGAAGATTTACATCTTTGAATGGTGTAGGGTAAGTGGAATTGCAGTGTAACAAAACGTAGTTACACCCCGCTTCTTGTAAATGACGAATGCCAGAACATATCTCTAGCTCTGATGCCATTCCAGTGGAACAGATTAACGGCTTCCCTGTTGCAGAGATCTTGGTAATTAGAGAATGATTGGTAAAATCAGCGGAAGCAACCTTAAATCCTTCCATTCCCCAATATTCCAGTTTGTTCAGGCTTATGTCATCCCACGGAGTGCAAAGGGGTACTAATCCTTTGCTTGCTGTGTAGTCAAAGCATCGGAATAGTTCGTCGTCTGTCAGTTGGAAGCGCTCAAGAAGATGGAGGGTGTACTGTGTTCCAAGGTCAGATGTCATGTCACTGCTTTTATGTGAATTGCTATAAAGACGCCCCATATCACGCATTTGGAATTTGGCGCAGTCAGCTCCAGCAGCGTGGGCAGCATCGATGAGTTGAAATGCGAAATCGATATTTCCATTATGGTTGTTACCGATTTCTGCAATAATGAAACTTGGATGTTCATCTCCAATTAGGTGTCGTCCCAATTGAAGTGCTCTGGTGCTTAGTCGTACCACTGCCACAATGCGGCCATGGTTGTCGAGCAGTGGTAAGGCAATGATTTTAGAATTGAGCATCATGGCTAAATCTGCCACTGGGGTGCCTTCAAGGGCCGAGCGACAGCTCGGGTTCATTGCCGCGGTAACCGGACGATTGAGATCAATTTCTCCACATGTTGCGATCCACCGGCGAAAGTCTCCATCAGTGAGAACTCCTTGGAGCACTCCACTCTCAGAAACTATGAAGATCAGCCGTGATTGATTGGCAGTGATTTTGCCCAGCGCTGAAAGAATATTGTCCTCCGCAAAGATAACGAACCGAGTGAAATTGCGTTCGATGAGGATGCTTTGCACCGTATTCGCTTCGTCTTTTTCATATTTAATCTGAGATTGACACTATCCCAGATTTCGATAGGACAGGAGGGATTTGACCCGACGCAGCCAAGGGTTTCGGCATGACACTGCTGCTAGACGTCGAGCCACCCCCCGATGCTGCGGCCTCATCTGGGAAGCCTGGCTTAATAATTCTTCTGCTCCTTGCCAATCGGCTACGCTGATCGCAGACTCTGCACCGACTCTCAGCTGATTAAAGCTGGATCGAGTGTTCGTAGTGTATCCCCATTGACTCACGGGAGCGTATGTTGCTGGCTGTAGTACGGCAAGAGCCTCGAACAGATTATCTGGGCTGAAGCGCTCGCTGTAGCCCATCCATTCAAGCCACCGGGGATTTGGAGTTGGAAGCTCTTGACTAAGTGTATCAAGATCACAGACTTGGCTTAGGGAGCGCCAAACGCCACTTCCAGCAAAGATATAGCTGCCGTGGCTCGCTTGGAGGCCTAGATCGTTCATGGCCAACGGTCGACATCCATAATCCAAAGCATCAAAAAATGCCGTAGAAGAAATTGTTGCCATCAGCTGTGCTCTACTCAACAATTCAGGTAGCGGACGGTAGTCAAGCTTGAGATTGACCGGGGAGACACCCAAGGTTTGGTGCAAGGTCGTACTGATGTGAGTGTTTGCGTCATGGAACGTGGTATCCCCAGGGACAACTCGTGGCTTAATCAAGATGTCCCAGTTAGGCGAGCGAGAGGCTAAATCTGCCAGGATCTGGATCATTTCAGCTCGATCCCTGGCTTTCGCTGGTATTATGACCTGCTCAGCAAAAATCAGTCGCTTGGGTCGTTGTTCTGGATTTTGTAAGCCACTGACCTTTCTATTACGCTGCAATCCAGTCAGCACGATTCGTTGATCAGCGTACGGGGTTTGTGAAATCAACCGATTTAATGCGTCGCGGTCACGCGGGCCACCGAGACAAATTAGGTCATACCCCAATCTCCAGCTGATGCCCTCTATGAAATGCTCCAGCACCACGCCATTGAATCCACAAAAAAGCTTGGGGCGTTTGGGGTAATATTCTAAAGCGAGTCGGGTGTCGCTCAATTTGCTACCTGTCAAGAAAACTCCAACAGCGTCGAAGTGAAGTAGTTGAGGGTTATTCAGTAGCTGAGCAAGGCTCTGGTGCCAGAGAGCTCCTAGGCTGTTCATGCGCTGCATAATTTCACATGGTGTCCCATCTCTCGGAATGACATTGATAGTGAAGTGAACCGATCTATCGGTGGGGCATTGACAGAGTGCTTCACAAACCAGAAGCTGACTGTCGCTGTCACCGATAAGGAGAAGTCGCAGTGGGCGTGTCATGTGACTATCTATTTATTCTTCCAAGTATCAAGAAGTGCGAGCAGTCGATTGCTGCCGTCTTTAATAGCTCCTCCCATGTTATCTAGCCAGCCTTCATTGACCAAGGGGAGATTGTGCACCGCATTGAGTCCTTTTATGTCGCGGAGACGATGCATAGTTCCGCAGCCAAAGAAGTTAGTAGTTTGTTGTTCGGCCTGGATCCCGTAATCCCCTATGACAAGTGGAATCCGTCTCCACATCATTGCGACCAAACTCCACGGAGAACTCACCGAAAGACAAGCAGTGCAACGACCAAGCAGTCTCAGCATTTGTTCCGGGGCTGCCTCTATTATATTTACGGGGCTGTTTCCTTTATTGGAAGCAATGGTTTCGTCTACTGCCCAAGATTGATCCCTTTGCAGAACCACTGTCCAGCCAGGTTGGTCAGTAGCCCAACGTTCCAGCAGCTGAAGCAACCGCTGCTTGGCTCCCAAATACGTCGGAATATTGTCCTGAATCAATGCTACGAGTAAGGGTTGGTTGGCCTGAGAAGCGGATGCTTCTCTCGGAAACCAGAAACCAGTGGCCAAAATTTTCGGAATTCGCCAGTTGGTCGGCCAATGGGTGGTTATGGATCTGAGCTGAGCGATTTGTTGATTGCCACTGACGATTATTAGGTCGCAACTGAATCGCTTAAGAAACGCGTCGACCAGACCATCTCCCATGAGAGGTATGAGCGGGCCGCTGAACACAGGTACAGATTTAAGTCCTTGGCTTTTGCGATAGTTTTTGTAACCGTTTGCGATGGCTTCGATTTCGTCGGGATTATGCAAGAAAAGACCAATGGCACTAGCTTGTTCCAACACAGTGCTCCCAAGGAGTTCAGTAGGGCGAAGTGTTACATCGCAATTCCTGCAAGGAAGTGGCTGATGCCCAAGCAACTGTGGACCCACCACAAGGCACCGCCGTCCTTGACGGCGCCAGTCATCGGCGAATCTATGGCAACTATATTGCTCCAGCACACCATCGCAAGCCAAAACTATAGTCATCTATCCCTGTAGGAGTCTCAACAGCCAACCGAATCCAACAACACTGTCGCGTATGGTACGCAAAATTCGACGTGCGTAGTATCGTTTACGCTGGCTTGAGCAGGCTCCACCGCTGCTGAGCATCTTTCGGCCCCCATGCGCGAGCGCGGTGCGTTGCCAGGCAGTACTCCCCCAGCTGCTAGGGCCAACTCCATCTTTTATAAGCGGTGGAGGAACTGTTTTAAAGCGTTCAAGAAGTGCATTGATGAATCGGTTTTCACCATCAGGCACAAATCCCTGCTCATGTAGCCAAGTTTCGTCGTGCAGTACTTGAAAAGGGTTGCTTCGAATCGCTGCGAAATTAGCGATGGTGCCCGAATCAGCAAAAAAATGGTTTCCCAAAGTTTCAGTTATGCCTAAGTCTCCCACGATGCGAGTACTAATTCCCTGGACCATAGACTCCAATGCTGCAGTGGAGGAGACGGTGATAGCGCAGCCACATTTACGCAAAAGCTGTGTGACTGGTTTAAAGCTAGATTTCAGGTTAGTTTGTTTACGCGAGATGTTGTGAATGACACCGGTCATCTCGCCATGTTTGCGATGTAGGGTGCTTTCAATACTGGAAGTTCGCGGTTTGAAGATCACCTGATGCTCCGGCCAAGCAGTTGCCAAACCGCGGAGTTGTTCACAGAGAAAACGACGCTGCAGAGGATGAACAGGAATTGATGGTTGTTCAAAAAATACGATTGATGGATGATCAGGAAACTTCATTCTTGGCTGTATTCGCCAAAGAATGGGGAGGCCAGTTACTACAGCATTACTACTACTCAATCCTAACGCTTTACATCCTTTTTCATAGATAGCGAGATCTCGATTGCTATTAAGGCATAATAAATCAGCACCGGAACGATCAAGCATCCCCTCCAGGGCGAAACGAAAAAGAATACCGGGATAAGCACTAATCAGTTGTGGCCTCTTTTCGTTAATTCCCCAAGTGTTTTGCAGTTGAAGCAAAGCCTCACGACTGCGTTTGCCGTCCAAGCTAAGGATCAGAGCATCTACAGTCCCAGCCATTGGGCTGCAAAGACTGCGGAGATCGCGCCAGCTCTGCTTCTCAATTGGTGTATGCAGATCGATATTTTGAATCTCTAGCCGCTGTCGCTTTGAAAGAGAACGGTTGTTGAGCTCCAGAAGATGCAGGGTGGTTTCTGCTCCTTCTTTACGACAGGCAGCCAGAAGGGTCATTGCCAGCTTTCCGAATGAATCGAAGCAGGCGACTGCCACTACTTTGCGACCTGTGAGGCGTTCAGAGATAAGCGACGCCACTGACATTGGTTATGAACCTTGCAAAGTTAGCTGTACAAACAAAAAGCAAGACTTTGACAAAGGGCTAGATCTTCTGGGGTATCGATTTCTGGGCTCATATCCGGAATTACTACAGGTTTCCAAGGAGGGCAGAACCGTCTTCCAGTAGCACGAAAGTTTGTAGTCCGCATCGCGTAAATTGCACCAGTTTCGATATAGCTTGGCTCCAAATCTTGACGACGCTGGCGTATCACGCCTGGATCGTGATTGATCCCTTCTCCGTTCACTCGCCATAGGAAACCGTGCCAGGGGGCAACAGCAAAACTACTGTTGAATTCTGATTGATCAAGGGCTGTCAAGACCTTGTCAATTTGTTTTCCCGTGGTAAAGGGCGAAGTGCATTGCAGTAAAACCAGATTAGCTTCTAAAGGACCATACTGCACCAGCTCTTCAAGAGCATGCAATAAAACTGACTCAGAGCTAGCTAGGTCATCAGCAATGTTCTCCGGACGCTTTATGAAGTCAACACCAGTCGCTTGGGAGACCGCTGCTATATCTTGATCATCAGTGCTTACGACAATACGGGTAACGCGATCACTAGCCTGAGCAGCGTGAATGCAGCGTGCCACCAAAGAGATGCCGCCGACCTTTTGAAGATTTTTTGCAGGGATGCCCTTGGATCCTCCGCGCGCGGGGATCAAGGCTAGGGCTGCAACATTAGCCACCATCAAAGATAATTCGGGCTGTACCGTCTTACCCGATGCCTGAGCTTGCTGCTGCGCGACTTGGTGTGCCAGCCAGGGGCATGCTTGTGCATCAGACGTTACCGATGCTGCTGGCGCCAGCCCAGCTCGTGTCAGGTCGTCGCCGTGATATCGACGCTTTATTGGCCTGGGGACGTCGTCCCAGTGCTCGTCAGGTTGAACGGCTCGGCAGAACCCGTGGGATTCCAATCTGGCATCTAGAGGATGGTTTCCTGCGTTCGCTCGAGAAAGGACGAGACCATCCGCCTCTTGGTCTCCTTGTGGATGACATGGGGGTTCATTTTGATGCGACAGCACCTAGTCGTCTCGAGCGGCTCATTGTGACCCCGCTGACCCAAGGACAATTCCGACGGGCGCGCCAAGTACAAACGCTCTGGTGTGAGCAACGCCTCAGCAAAATCAACCCTTCGCGTGATTCACCAATTCCTAAGAGTCGCTTTGTGTTGGTGATAGATCAATCTGCTGGTGATTGCTCTATTCCCTTTGGTCTAGCAAATCAAGAGAGTTTTCGCCAGATGCTGCAGGTTGCCTTGGCGGACCATCCGGCCTGCACCGTTGTTGTTAGGTTGCATCCGGACGTCATTCGTGGTCGGGCTCGGGGGCATTTTACTCCTCAGGATCTGGCTCATCCGCGGATCCTTCTCAGCATGGATAGTCTGCACCCTGCTGGGTTGTTACAGCAAGCCGAGGCGGTATACGTCGTCACCTCTCAAATGGGTTTTGAGTCATTGCTTTGGGGACGGACCGTGCACTGTTTTGGAATGCCTTTTTATGCAGGTTGGGGGCTGACCCATGATCGCATTCTACCGCCAAAGCGTCGTCAGACTGGAATTGCATTAGAGGCGTTGGTACATGCAGCGCTCATCGCTTATCCCCGTTGCATCGACCCTCATCAACATCAACCCTGTTCGATTGAGGTGCTAATACAAGCCATTGGTTTGCAGCGCCGGATACGATCCACTGCTCCTAGGCAAGTGCAAGCATTTGGATTTACACCCTGGAAACAGCGCAGTCTCCAGCGCTTTATGGCGGGCAGTTGCGTGCGATTTCCGATGCCGTGGCACACACTCGGCCGTCAGGTTGATGCAGTGGCAGTGTGGGGCCGTCGCGGTAGGCGGCGGGTAATACAAGCTGCCGATCAACGCCGGTTGCCAATCTTGCGGGTGGAAGATGGGTTTTTGCGTTCAGTAGGGCTGGGCGCTGATCTGATTGATCCGATCTCATGGGTGGTGGACGGCAGTGGTGCTTACTATGACGCTACTAAACCTAGTGATTTAGAGATATTGCTGTCCTTTGGTGAATGGACAAATCACCAGCGAGAGCGTGCAGCAAGACTTCGGCAGCGGCTTGTGAGTGCAGCAATCACCAAGTACAACCTCAGCGAGGCACACTGGAGACGACCACACACAGCAGAGCGGGTCGTGCTGGTGGTAGGTCAAGTGGAGAGTGATGCCTCGATTCGTTTTGGGGCTCCTGGCCTGCACACTAATCTTGAGCTGCTTCAAGCGGTGCGGGCCACTGAACCTAAGGCTCATCTCGTATACAAACCTCACCCAGATGTTGTGGCAGGTCTATGTCAAGCTGGAAAAGGGGAAAAGGTTGTGGCTCGTTATTGCGATGAAGTACTCACCTCAGGTTCGATTCATCAGATCTTGATGCAGATTGACTCTATGCATGTGCTGACTTCTCTCACCGGCTTTGAGGCGTTATTGAGGGGGGTGAAGGTGCATTGCTGGGGGTTGCCCTTCTATGCAGGCTGGGGGCTGACATATGATCAGAAGGTGTGCTCAAGGCGAGGACGTTCCCTCCATTTGGATGCTTTAGTGCACGCTGTTTTAATCGACTATCCTCGGTATATCAGTCGCCATAGCGGTTGGTTTATCACGCCTGAACAGGCCATTGAGGAATTGATTACTTGGAGAGATTCCCCGAAACAGCGCCGCACGCCGATTCAGGCACTATTTCGGCATTGGGGGCGGTTACGCCACCGTTAGACCAGGCCATGCCAGGATTTTGTTCCGGTACACCAAATGGTGAACAGTTTGGGTAGAGAAAGGATGCCGGTATTGGTGCAAGTGCGTATCGATGGGCCGGTGCTTCTCCTGATGGGGCCAATTGGCCTGTTTTTTGCACGCCTTTCTCGTTATCTTAGAAAGTGCGGCGTGCCTGTAACGAAAGTAGCATTCCCTTTACGGGAATTCGGTTTTCCCTCAAACCTAAAGGTTGCTTTCCGAGGCGACATGAAAGAATGGCGACCATTCGTGCGTCGCCTAATTCAAGACCGCGGTATTCGTCATATTTTCATGTATGGAGACTTTATAATCCCTCACCGGGTAGCTATTGAAGAAGCCCAGACTCTCGGCATCGAAGCCTGGGTTTTCGAGCTCGGCTACCTACGGCCAAACTATGTAACCCTAGAGCGTGATCGAGTCAACGCACGCTCTAATCTAAACAAGCCTGCGTCATTTTACAGGAACTTGGCTCCTGTAGATCAGCTCCCGCAGGGGATTGTCCTTGATCCGGGGTGGCGTTGGCGTAAAGCATGGAAAGCTCCCACTTTTATTCAACATGCTTTTACCGACTACCCGATTATCGAAAGAGAGCACAAACTGCAGCCTTCTCCAAGTTTCTTATGGTGCCAGATGCGCGGGATTTGGCGCTATTGGTTGTATCGCTGGAAGGAAAGAGGTCTCAAACGACGTTTGCTGGAACATGTGTCGTTCTTTCTTGCTGTTCTCCAGGTTTCCAGCGACTCCCAGATCCAGACAGGATCTCCTTACCGGGGCATGCACGATTTCATCGAAGACGTAATCCATTCCTTTGCGAAGCATGCCCACGTCTCAGATCAACTGACCTTTAAGCATCATCCGCGAGATCGCGGTTACAATAATTATGAGGTTTTGATTGGCTTATTAGCTAGACGCTATGCGGTTGCCGACCGGGTACATTACTTTCACGATGGCCCATTGAGCACTTACCTGCGTGTTTGTCGCGGTGTGGTCACGGTAAACAGCACTGTGGGCCTTCAGGCTTTGTTTCACGCAGTACCCACAAAGACTATGGGCAGCGCGTTTTACGACTTGGAGGGACTGACTGATCAGAAATCCTTAGATGACTTCTGGCGTAATCCTTACCTCAGTGATAGGTCCCTCTTCTATCGCTTTTACAATCACCTGATAACAAGCACACAGGTGAACGGCAATTTTGACGGAGATTTTCCGTTTCGTACAACCTTCCCTGTTGGCCTAGAAGCACGTCAACTGGACCCAATCCCCACATTGCCCGAATTGAAATCTCGTCCAATTCGAAGTCTGCTGACCCCGATTACTCGCACACTATCACGATTAGCATGGGCTGTTCTCGGTTTTGTGCTTTACAGTTTGCAGCTGCCAGCCGTGCTATTAGGCCGACGGGATTGGGCTGCGCAGCTGATGACTTTGGCCTCAGCCGTTGCCCTGCGGGCCCTAGGGATTCAAGTGGTAGTGGATGACAGCCAGCGCTCTGAGCAACCGGGTATCCCATTAGTCCATATCTTTAACCACCGCAGTCCTTGTGATGGCCTTGTAATTCAATCAATACTTAGGATGCCTGGTCTAACTACGGCACAACTCCATCTTAGGTGGGTGCTACCTGGCTACGCTGCTGCTGCCCGTAATGCTGGTTCGGCTGTGCTGGATCACCGTCAACCCCAGTCACGTCTGGCTGGTCTGATGAGTGCATCCAAGCTGTTGAAAGATTGCGGAGAAATCATGATCGCTCCCAATGGATCTCTGGTAACACCGATAGAGGAACGCGCTTCACCAAGCGCCTGGATGCTCGCTCAGTACCATGGTGGCTGCGTTGTGCCTTGGGTCTTTCACTATGAAAGCCTGGATGATGCGGTCGGAGCATTCTACAAACCGCTACAGCTGTTGTTGCGTCGTCTCACGGCACCTCCGGGAATCATTCATTGCCGATGCGGACGCTCATCAGACCTGAAACTCCCGCAAAACCCTAAAGACCGTGATGGTTTTAGTCGCGTTGTTCAGCAATATTACAGGGAGCGGCTAGGACTAAACTGACATTGTGTCCGCCAAAGCCAAAAGCGTTTTTCAGCATTAGGCGCTCAGGTTCCGAGGAAGAAAGCTTGACAGGACCTGATGCAGTTACATCTAGGTTAATCTCGGTATCTAGCGGATTGGCGTTGATGCTTTGCGGTACGATGCCTTCCCGCAAGGATTGAATCCCCAAGATGGCTTCTACAGATCCGGCTGCTCCTAACAAATGACCTAATTGACCTTTTGGGGCGTAAACGGGAAGATGCTCGACCACCACTCCTAGACTGAGCTTAAGGGCACGAGCTTCAGCGAGGTCGCCTAGGTTAGTTCCGGTAGCGTGGGCTTGGATGGCACACAAATCAGCAGGGTCGACATCAGCCCGGCGTAAAGCATCTTCAACCGCACGACTCGCCTGTATCCCCTGTGGTTCTGGAGCCACGATGTGGTGGCCATCGCTGCTGATGCCACCGGCTAGCTGCCAGCCTAGGGCTGCCCCGGCAGGAGCGTCGCTATCGCGTGTCAGTGCCAGTATACCAGCTCCTTCGGATAACACGAATCCATCTCGGTTACTGCTGTATGGCCGTGACGCCTGTTCCGGAGCATTGTTGCGGGATGATAGAGCTCGCATCGCTGAGAATCCTACTAATCCAAGACGATTTATAGGCGCTTCTGCTCCGCCTGCGAGTACCAGGTCTGCTCGGTCGTCATTGAGCAGCATTTGAGCTAACATCATTGCCTCGGCTCCTGAAGCACAAGCGGAGACAGGAGTATGCACCCCCCCATGGATCTCTAAATCGATTGCTACTTGGCCGGCAGGTGCATCGGGGATCAGCATTGGCACGGTAAGGGGATTGACGCTTGACGGTCCCCCGTCTGAAAGCTGCATGTGTTGCTCATGCATGGTTGATAGGCCACCAATCCCTGTCCCGATCACCACAGCCACGCGATCAGGATCGACCCCCGGTGTTCTTTTTAAGGCCATGGCCCAGGCTTGGCGTGCTGCCAGTAGAGCCAGCTGTGTACAGCGATCCGATCGTCTGCGTAGAATCGGTTCCAGCTTTGTGAAGATTGTATCGGGAACTCGTCCGGCGATACGTGTTGGCAGGTCGAAGCTCCAGGATTCCGTTAAAGCCCGGATTCCTGACCGGCCTGCTACAGCCGCTTGCCAGGTGGACCATGGATCAGAACCAATCGGGGTTATTGAACCCCAGCCAACGATGGCCGAACGTTCAGGCGTTTTCGGCATTGGGAGGCCTGATTTCTAGCGATTCCAAGTGCACTTGGATATCGCCGACTGTGCGGAATTGCAGCAGTGTTTCTTCTGGTATCCGAATTCCAAAACGGGTGTTGGCTTCGATCAAAATCTCATAGAAACCTAGAGAGTCAATTCCAATATCCTCTATTAATCGCGCGTTGGCCGTGATCGTGGCTGGGTCAGCACCCGAGATACCATGCAGAATTTCAATGAGGCTGCCCTCTAGCGCTTGCTTGTTAGTTGGTCTCTCGGCCAATACCAGCACCAATCACTGATCACGTCAAGATATCAGTGATAGCCGGTTTATTCCTCACCTCGATACCAACTGAAGTGCCGGTAGACGGGTTGATGAGGAACATCGATGAAGTAGTTCAGCCGTTCTTTGGGAAGACTGTCTAAATCGGCGACCATCAAGATTTCAGTTATCTGGTTGAAATCTTTGGCGAGAGACAAGTCGCAGACTTGCGCTCCTACTAAGTTGAAGTACTGCCGCAACAGCACCGGCAGGCGAAAATCTTCAGCATGTTGCTTGCGTATAGCTAATTCCAATGCCTGAACGTTATTGATCGGATGAGGTTCGTTCATGGCAATGATTGTTGGAACAGGGTGACGCGGCGCAGGAAGCGTTACACCTGTCCTGCGATAAGGAGGACGCATTAAGGCACTCAGAAAGACTTGATTGACTGGTTGGCTAAAGGCGAAATGATTATAGGAAACTAGGCCATGTAGGGTCTTGTACCCAGACAGCGCAGAAATCAGGAGCCCCCCACGGAACAACGCCATGAGCGAATGGGGTTGACGTTGGAATCGTTTTGCAAGCGCAACCCGTCCAATCTCGACGTGATGTTCGCGCGCAGCCAACAACTGATTGATGCCAGGGTAGACATGCTCTAAATAGGACTGCTTACTATTCGGGAGTTCTGTTGTTGGTGTGGCTACCAGAATGAATTGAAGTCGAGCAGATCCAGCTAGGGCGCCACTATAGACATCAAGAAGCAGGAGATGATCGTATGAAAAGTCTCGTCCATCCAGATCGTGGCTATGACCTAATCCAGATAGCTGTTGTCGATATGTCGACTCTCGTAACGCTCCAACAGCTTTGGCAACTGGACCAAACTGAGAGCCTGAAATCAGATGTAGCTCAAGCCCGTTGAGGGTAAAAAGGCGACTGCTATTTCGATTGGAGCTATTCCATCCTGTTGGGAGAAAAACATCACCTCGAGTATCAGAACCCGTCAGCACCATGAGATCGTCTTATAAGCCTCATTATGCGGGAAAATTGCATCGAGGTTTTTACTGATCACACCACTTCATTCTTTATTTCATGCTCATCACTCTTCGCTCTGGATTCTCTGCAGGCATAGCCGCCGCTTGGATGCTGAGTGTTTCGCTCTTATGGACCGGGAGCGTACGAGCTGAAGAACGGCGTAATTCGCTCAAAGTTCCTTCTCGCCCTGCTCAGACTGATGTCTCCGTGACTACTACTGTGAGTCATTTCCCTGTGTCGACCTATCGGTATCGACTGGGTCCTGGCGACAAGTTGGAGATATCTGTCTTCAAAATCGAGGGCTATGAGGCAAGGGTGCAAGTACTCAGTGACGGTACAATCAATCTTCCACGACTGGGAACAATTGAAGTCTGGGGATTGACATTGGATGAAGCTCGTCAGCGAATTACCAACGGCTATAGTCAGTTTTTGCGTCGTCCAATTGTATACCTGAATTTGCTATCACAGCGTCCAATCAGGGTAACTGTGAGCGGTGAAGTGCGACGTCCAGGTATTTATACTTTACAAGTTAATTCCACCAAATCTAATGTTGATTTAGATTTGGGTAGTGGTGGTGGTTGGCCAACACTTGTCGATGCGATTGCTAGAGCTGGAGGAATTACAGCTCTAGGTGATTTATCAGGCTTGGAGTTAATGCGTCTTGATCCCGAGAATAATGGCAAAAGCAAACTTTATAGATTTGATTACTTAACTGTTTTAAAGCATGGTGGACATGCTCCAAACCCACTCATTTACGATGGCGATAGTATCCGAGTGGTTCGAGTTAGGTCCCCGAATAGCTCAGATCTAATTATGGGATCTGTTTCAAATTTTTCTAGTAGGCTCATTCGAGTTGTAGTCCTTGGCGAGGTTCGTTCACCTGGAGCTGTTCAAATTACCCCGAACTCACCACTCTCTAGGGCTGTACTGCAAGCTGGTGGAATTACCCCTGTACGTGGCAGCGCAATCAAGGTCGCCATCGTTCGGACCGAACGTGATGGATCGTCTTCTGTGAAAAAAGTGACATATAGCCCTGATGCATTATTGAACAGTCCAAATAATCCACCTTTACGTCAGGGCGACATCGTTGTAATTGATCGGAATGTGCGCACCCAGATCATCGACAGCATAAACGCCGCTCTTGAACCTTTGAATCCAATAGCTAACGCTATGTCAGTGCTCCGAGTTCTCGGGTTGTTAACGCCATTGAGTACCGGTGATTGAAACCTAGAGTACTAGTGATTTAAACATAGTGATTTCGACCTCAGATAGCTAACCTGTGCCATACCACATCAAGATTCTCTTGATGCACATCGATGCTAAAGCAACTGTCCAGCTGACTGGTTGAAAGTCGGCTTGTCACCTCTGTGTCGGATTCAAGGTTGGCTCGGAAGTTTCCTGCTGTATTGTTCCAGGCCATGTGGGCATTACGTTGGACTATGCGGTATGCCTTTTCACGACTCATACCGGCACCGATGAGGGCTAACAATATTCTTTGGCTGAACACTACACCGCCGTACACGTTCATATTACGGCGCATATTTTCGGGATAAACACTTAGACTTCTTACCACAGCGGTCATTTCATGCAACATGAAGTGCAAAGTGGTTGAGCAGTCCGGCAACATCATTCGCTCGGTTGCGCTGTGACTGATGTCCCGCTCATGCCACAAGGTCACATTTTCTAAAGCCGCAATTGTGTAGCTGCGTAGAATTCTTGCGAGTCCGCTGATCCGTTCACTACGGATTGGGTTTCGTTTGTGAGGCATAGCCGAGCTGCCTTTTTGTTCTTTAGCGAAATTCTCTTCCACTTCGAGAACATCTGTCCGTTGAAGGTTGCGGATTTCTGTGGAGAAGCGCTCTAAAGAGGCCGCGACAAGGGCCAAGGTTTGAACATAATCAGCATGTCGATCCCGCGAGATCACCTGGGTGCTTACGGTGTCTGGTTTTAAACCAAGAATCTCACAACTAATGGCTTCTACCTGAGGGTCAGTGTTGGCATAAGTGCCCATCGCGCCACTGATCTGCCCGATAGCTACGTCAGCCTCTAACCGCTCGAGTCTAGTGCGATTTCGTTCGGTCTCTGCTAACCATCCAGCTACTTTAAAGCCAAAGGTAATTGGCTCGCCGTGGATTCCATGGGAGCGGCCGATCATTTGCGTATCCTTATGCAAACGAGCCAATTTCCTGAGGGCATCAGCGAGAGCACCCAGTTCCATGCGAAGAAGAACAATAGATCGCTTCATCTGCAGCGCTAGCCCTGTATCTAGTACATCGGAGCTGGTCATGCCAACGTGAATATACCGCCCAGCATCCCCCACATATTCGTTCACGTTAGTAAGAAAAGCAATGACGTCGTGATGGATTTCCTTTTCAATCTCGAGAATCCTATTAACAGAAAAAGATGCCTTCGTTTTGATCGTCTTAAGGGCTTCCTGGGGGACACGACCGAGTTGGCAATTGGCTGTTGTAGCAGCAATTTCCACGTCGAGCCAACTTTGAAATTTGGCTTTTTCACTCCAAATGGCTCCCATCTCAGGGAGGGTATAGCGCTCGATCACCGGCTCGCTGCCCATACAACCCGTTAAATCTATGGGGTGGTGAATGGCCAATTCGATTGGCTCTGTGTTGGTTTCGGCAAGAATCACAAAACGCGAGGATAACCCTGGCCCCATAACACGAGTGCTAGGCCGTAAAGCACGACTATTGCCATTTTCGCTCTGACGATTTCCCGCCTTGAATCACCACTAATTGATGTGCCTCCGTGAGCAGTTCCATGTACAGGTCTTTTGGGCTTTATCGAAGTTTGCAACCAGGGACAATCGAATCAATTAATTTTCAAGGCGTCAACAGGGTCAAAACACGTATGGAAATGTTCGTGGTGTAAGTCGATAGTTAGAGATGTTTGCAGGCTCTCTTACTTGTGATCCTTTAGGATTTAATATTTGGATTGGTAAGTATTAACTAAAGCTATTGCCATGGCTCCAACTTTTTGTGATGACGACATTTAGATCTTGTGTTGGGAGTGAAGCTCAATAAAAATGTGGCTGGCTAGGTTTCGATTCAGTTTAATCTTTACTTTTGCAAAGATGCACTTTGGTTATAAATATCGCGTAATATCTCGGACGTTAACCTTTAAAGAGCGGCGCTGTCACGATCACCGGTGCGAATGCGGACTACGGACTCTACCGGTGAAATGAAGATCTTGCCATCACCAATTTCGCCGGTGCGGGCAGCATAAGAAATGGCAGCTACCACCTCATCAACGCGTTTGGACTCAACAACTACCTCGATTTTAAGCTTCTGCAGAAATTCTACCGTGAATTCAGAGCCCCGATACCGTTCTACTTGTCCTTTTTGACGGCCAAAACCGCGGATTTCACTAACGGTCATGCCAATGATGCCAGCTTCCAACAGCGCTGCTTTTACGTCTTCCAGTTTGAAATGGCGGATGATCGCTTCAACCTTTCTCATGGGGTTTCGATATTTGAAATCTAGGGCGACCTAGATCTCCTTAAGAATTGCTGTGTCTGTTATAGAACAAATGGATGCCGCTGTTGTTTATGGTCATTTCAGGCAGAAATTCTTAGGCCATTGACTGCAAACGCATCTAATCAACAGACCTATACTCCGCTTTATGGACAAAGGGCTATCGATGAAGCTGAGCTGATTTGTTTCGACAATCCTCGCCCTGGTCGCCCTTACGAAGTCAAGATCGAGCTGCCTGAGTTCACTTGTAAATGTCCATTTTCTAATTACCCAGATTTTGCGATTCTTCGGCTCGTTTATCAGCCTGGTCCTCGTGTGGTGGAGCTTAAGGCAATCAAGCTCTATGTAAACAGCTATCGAGATCGGTCAATTTCTCATGAGGAGGTCACTAATCAAATTCTCGATGACCTAGTGACTGCCTGTTCCCCTGTCTGGATGCAGTTGGAGGCCGATTTCAACCCTCGCGGTAACGTTCACACTGTGGTTCGTGTCAGTTATGGCAACCGTCAACCCTGTTGATTAGCCAGAGCCGTTTCCTTGAGAAGGTTCGGTATTTCGTTAGCAAAGGCAGCAAGGTTACGATTGCAAAGACCGCCCACATGCAATTGCCCATCACTGGCGATGGCCCAGATTTGGCGAGTTGCTATAAGACTCAGCCCTCCACCAACGATCATCACCGCAAACCCGAGGTATACCAAGGGTACGCCTGGATCACGTTTGAGTAGTAGGCCACTGGCTGGGAGAATCGAGCTCACGCGGATGGGTAGCCCTTTTACATTCACCGATGGCCCTCCAGGCCATAACAAAGTTAACAGAGTCCCATCTGTATCAAAAATGTTGATCGGGCCTTGTTCATTCTCAATACTTAGAAATATAGGTCCATCGCCATCCTTCCAAGCCGGCAATATTAAGCCCCAGATTTGATTGCCGAGCTCAGGAAAATTTCTTAGAGGGAGCTGTAACTGTGGACTGCGACCGATTTGCAGGGTGATGGCTGCTAAAGACCAATCTGCTTGATAGATAGTGATGCCTCGGTGACGCAGCGGATGGTTTACGCTGATTTCGTATTCTAAAGCTGCGCCATTCTCTTCTAGGTGCAACCTGGATCTGAATTGTTCAGGACGACCCGTAGGGTCACGATCTACCTGAAAAGCTTCAAGGAGGATTGATACTTGGACCTCTCCTGTACGGTTGAGCAAGTTGAGAGTACGACCGGGGGCGAGGAACTTCTCTAAACGTTTGCCGGCTAATACGCCCCAAGTGGCACCAAGCATCAGCAAGATCAGACCGGTATGCACCAGTAATGGGCCAACCCGGCCGGCTGTGCCTTTGCGGGCAGCGAAGCGATTGCCTGTGCTTTGCATTAACCAGCCTCGACGGCTCAAAGTGGTTGAGAGCGAATGGAGGGCTGATGAAGGATCTGCACAGGAAAGACTTTCAGCAATAGTGAGTTTGCTGAGTTGGCGCGGTGTGTGATAGTCGATCCATGTTCGTGCAGCCTGTAACGCTGGCCACTGTCGTCGCCAACTGCATAAAATGAGAGTCAGTCCTAACCAAGTAAGAAGGGCGAGAAACCAAACGCTGGAATAAATATGGTCGAGCTGAAGTTGTAGTACCTGCTCGCCGTGAAGCAGTCCAAGCCAGGGTGTGTCTGTGTAAGCCTCGATGTAGCTGCGTGGAGCATCACCCTGAGGAATAGCTGTGCCAATGGCACTAGATAGCGCGATTAATAAAAGCAATACAATCGCTACCCGTAGATCTGAGAGCCAAGCAACAAATCGTCCCATCAGCTCCAGCGCGCGATTAGAGTAATTAATCCGGTGGTGAGCAGTATGACTCCACTCAGAGGAGGTACCCAGCGGCTAATCGATCGAAGTCCTAAAAGTTTTGGAACGCTGGCAGCAAAAGTACCTGCGATAAGTAGAGGCATAACTTGACCCATGCCAAAACTTGTCAACAAAACTACACCTATAAGAGGCCGGCCACTTTGAGCAACCCAGCCGAGCAATACAGCAACTACCGGAGTCGTACAGGGTGACGCTGCGATACCGAAAGCCAAACCTGTAGCAACCGGTGCTAAGGGGACCGGGACTTTAGTGCGCCAGCTATTGGGATCCGGTCCTGCTGGCAAGGGAATGCGCAACAGACCCAACAGATTAAGTCCCATGACCACCGATAAGACTGCTACTAGGCTGGGCACCAGGGCTGGCGTCTGACCGTAAACACGTCCAAGTAAGCCACTTAGACTTCCTAGAACTACAAGGGCGCCGACAATTCCACAGCAAAAAGCCGCACTGCGTTGCCATGGAGCACCACTATCTTCGAAACCTGCTAGGTAGGCCAATGTCACTGGGAGAAGCGAGAGTGAACAGGGACCAAGGCTGGTTAGTGCACCTCCCCCAAAGGCCAATGCCAACGTGAATGGACCAGGATCAGTTAGAGCGTTGCTTAATAATGCTTCACTGCGTTGGGCCAGATCGGAGAACAGCAAGGAGTCCACAGATAGCTGCCAAGGCAAGTGAGCCTATCTAGGCTCGTGACGTTGTGATTGGACTGCATAAACATTTTCCGACAGGGTTATGGCTTAGCTTTTCCGCCGAATCGACTTGGATAGGCTTATCGAGCGTCCGCCAATTAACCCCGTTGACTCCAAGGAACAGCGAATTAGCAGCCCAAGGATAACGAGGCTAGACATAAGAGAATTCCCGCCGTAGCTGATTAGCGGTAAAGGTAGCCCTGTGGTAGGCATGGCTCCCGACGCCACAGCGATGTTGAGCATAGATTGACTTATTAAAATTGCGCAGCAGCCTATGGATACAAGCTGTGCTCGGGCACCACGGCAACGAAGTGCTACCCGTAATCCAACCCAAGTGATTATCATTAGGAACACCAGCAACATCATCGAACCTATAAAGCCAAATTCTTCAGCAAAGACGGCATATATGAAATCGGTGCTTTGAATCGGCAAGTACTGAAGTTTTTGTGTTGAAAGCCCATAACCCTGGCCCATCACTCCTCCAGATCCGATTGCGAGCAGGCTCTGAATTAATTGGTAACCATCGCCAGTGGGGTCTTTCCACGGATCTAGAAACGATAAAACGCGGAGACGTTGGTATTCGTTGATTAAAATGCTGCTGGTGCCGAGAGATCCGCCAGCAAAAGCTATTCCGAGGAGACTTCGCCAGCGTAGGCCAGTAGCAAGAGCCATCATCCACAGTGTAAGACCCATCAGAGCAGCCGTAGATAGATCCGGTTGCTTCAGGGTGAGTAAAAGGAGCCCGCAGAAGCTGGCCAGCCAAAGCAATTTCTGGTCAATCTTCATCCATGTCCACTGCGCAAACACATTGGCGGCCTGTAAGACGACAAATGGTTTTACCAATTCGGATGGTTGAACTTGCAGCGGACCAACTACAAGCCAACGGCTAGCGCCATTCACGGTGGTTCCCATCGTCAAGGTAGCAGCAATCAAAATGAGACCTACCCATAGGCCGGGGCCAGACCATTGCAGCAGGCACCGCAGGTTGATTCTCACTGTGATGCCGAGCACACTCCAGCCGGCAATTAGCCAGATTATCTGACGTTTGATGTAGAACGCACCATCACCCATTTCCCTTTGGGCGACCCACCAACTAGCAGAGGCTAGAATCACCAGCCCGGCCACACTCCAGAAGGCAGCAAGTCCTACAAGGAGTCTTGCTTCCGCGGGCCAAAGCTGCCAAGAAAGAGGCATCAGACATTGTGGAAACCCAACCCCTTGCTTCACCCACTGATGGGACTCAAAGTGAAATTGGGGCATTGGAATTGCGTCAATGAATTTTTAGTATTTATCGGTGACCCGTTGATCCACATCGCTGCTAATTCCTAGCCAAACGCTGACTTAGTCCTACAAAGAACTATCCCTTTTGCTCGCATGTGAATGAGCTAAAGGTAAACTTAAGCGGTCCGTAAGCGCCCATGATCAACCTCCCACTGAACATGTCGCCCCCAAGTCTGTTGTCTGACCCAACAACGTCCCCCTCTGCAATGTAGAACTTGAAATGGGGGAAGATCAGAAGGTTGGTTCTCCAGCATCACAAATGCGCCCGGCCGTAGGAAAGGGACCACCTGAGTGAGTTGGGGGCGGCGCTCAGACACATCCTAGCGGTCAATTGGCAGAGATCCTCTCGGTGGATTGCGATTTGAGCAATAGATATCTTGTTTTCTTTGGGATCCAATCTTCATCTATCGCGAAATGACACCGAAACATCGACTTGATCTGGAACTCGTAGACCGTGGTCTTGCCGCATCCCGAAAACAGGCACAGCAGTTGATTCGCGCTGGCAAGGTCCGCGATGGATCAGGAACCGTGCTGGATAAACCAGGCCATGAAGTAAAGCAAACCCTGGAACTTTCAGTGAAGCAGCCACTGAGATTTGTGTCGCGCGGTGGTGAAAAATTACTCGCGGGCCTACAAGCTTTCCCAATTTCAGTAAACAATCGCGTCTGTCTGGATGGCGGAATCTCCACAGGTGGATTCACTGATTGTTTGTTGCAACATGGCGCCGCACGCGTTTACGGCGTGGATGTCGGTTATGGTCAAACTGCTTGGAGCTTACGCACCGATAATCGCGTGGTGTTGCGGGAAAAAACGAATCTACGTTATTTGCAGCCGGAGGGGTTGTACGGAGAAAGGGATCCTATTCCGACTTTAGCGGTCACTGATGTGTCATTTATTTCATTACGTCTGATCCTCCCAGCGATACGCCGTCTGCTTCAGAGTCGTGATGCTGAAGCTTTTGTTCTTGTAAAACCTCAATTTGAAGTAGGCCGTAATCATGTGAACCATGGTGGTGTAGTGCGCGACCCAAACGCACATGTAGATGCCCTTGAGTCAGTTATCGCGGCTGCGGCGTTGATCGACTGGTATCCCCAAGGAATTGTTGCATCGCCCATTACTGGTCCAGCCGGAAACCATGAATACATTTTGTGGTTGGGGGCAAATTCTAAGGTAATTTACCCTGATCTTAAAGCTTTAGTAGATATCACACTCAGGTAACACCTCTCATCAATTCAACACACGTGAAGAAACTTAGCCCATAGAAGTCGCGCTTCTATGCCACAGCTATGGCTGATTAATTACCGACGTTGACTTGCTGGTTTCCAACGCAAAGTTCCACTTTGATGATGCGACCCCCTTGCTTTTGAATGCGCTGCTGCTCAGCGAACCAACTCTCGTAAGGAACCCACTTTGTGAAGAAGGTATTTTGGAGTTCTCGCTGTGCCCGAACCTTTTCAGGACTGGGAATGCAAGCGGTAACCTTGAACAACCGCATTGGCTTCAATTGCCTAGGCCGGAACAGATGTAGTCAAAGTAGACACCCATTTCTCTGCCGGCATCGGGACCGACAAGACCTGCGGTGACCTCTTTCATAGCTTGAATGGATTGAACAGTCGCACCAATAGGAACCCCGAGAGAGTTATAGGTTTCCTTGAGGCCATTCAAAACACGCTCATCGAGGATCGAGGTATCGCCAGCGAGCATGGCATAAGTGGAATAACGCAAGTAGTAATCCAGATCACGTATACAAGCCGCATAGCGACGAGTGGTGTACATATTTCCACCAGGACGCGTGATATCTGAGTACAGCAGAGCCTTTGCTACAGCATCTCGAATAATCGAGGAAGCGTTGGCACTAATAGTTGCAGCAGCCCTAACCCGCAGCTCACCACTGGCGAAATAAGATTCGAGGTTGTTAATTGAAGCCGTGTCCAAGTACAGGCCTTGGACATCAGATTTGTTGATGACGTTAGTGATGGCGTCTTGCATAGATCCGTGGGGGAAGCGTGAAGGAAAATTCAGCAGCGTGTTTAGGCGAGGGCGCCCACCACGTAGTCAAAATAGGTACCTGCTTCATCGGCATCAGAGCCGGTCAGAAGCCCCATGGCGACACTCTTCATTTCACGCACAGCCTCCGCCATCGCCTCAAGGGGAGTGCCCAAGGAGCGGTAAAGCTCTTTGGCGCCGATTACTCCGATCTCTTCGATCGGCGTCACGTCGCCAGCAACGATGCCGTAAGTCACTAGGCGTAAGTAGTAATCCATGTCACGCAGGCATGTAGCAGTCATCTCTTCACCGTAGGCATTGCCTCCAGGAGAAATGACATCGGGACGCTTCTGGAAAAGCTGGCCGCCAGCCTGCTTAACGATGCGCTCACGACTCTCACACATGATCTGGGCTACGCGCAGACGGCGTTGACCGCCGGTCACGAAGGCCTTGATCTGGTCGAGTTCGCCAGGGCTGAGATAGCGGGCTTCGGCGTCCGCGTTGATGATCGAGTTGGAGACGATGCTCATGCAGTTCTGCCTCGAAGCAAGTGACCACCCGTAGGAGGCCGACATCCGGTGAATAAGGGAAAGATCCCGAAGGATCGAGTCTCAGACCAAAGGCTGAAACTGTATGACGAAGCTTCAGGAGCACAACTTGTTCGCAACGACCAACAGGGATAGTTGCGGCGGTGATCCTTTGGAATCGGCTGAAGCATTCTGTGCCGGAAGCACCCTTTGCATTTTGCCTGGGTAACAGTTCTTCACGGCCTTTGTGTTGCTAATGAGACCTTTGCTTTCTTTACTACGTCTCACTACAGATACTCGATTGAGAGTTATCATCTATCGAAAACCCTTAACGAAGAAAACCTGAAAAGGGGGATCATAAGGAATTGATAAAAATACGGGGTTAAATATCTTAATCTTGAGGTAGGAGGTAAAATATTATCGGATGTTACATTGCTGCGTCGATTGGCGGATTTAAGCCGGCGTTTCCCCGGTAGAGTGCCGCAGTTCTTTGAAGAGTGACTTGAGCAATACCAAAATTAGTATTCATGCCATCGATGCGTGGAACAGTTTTCTCTTCGGTGCGCCGTTTAAGCAACTCTCGAATCGCACTTGGCTGACCAACTTGTGCACGCGTAGTGATAAAACGCCTCACTTCAGATGGTGTGGCAGCTCGTCCAAGAAGGGCAAGGCTCGCGGCTGAAGCGGCTCTTAGAGGCGCCATCTTGAATAAACGAGTTTGGAAGGTTTCGCTCATGGCCACTTCAGCAATAAATTCGCTCAAAGTGGTATCTTCATTACGTAGACGTGATTCTGCTTCAATTAATCGCTCATTTTGTAGTGGGATGCGGTTGAAAATTTGTTGATAGGTGGCATTGATGGCAACTATCAATTCGCTTTCATCACAGGGTCGGTCAAATTGAATTTGATCTGGTAGACCTGAGCGAAGTCGGTAACCCTCAGCTCCAGGGATCGCCAGCGCCCGTACCATCGGGTCGATTCCGATCAGAGTCTGGTTCTGACTTTGAAGTTTGACAAGTTTAATCGGCTTATTAATACGGATCTGGCGCAGGCTCGCTTGTAGATCTTCGCTTCTTTTGCTGAAACTTTGGGCTAAGTTGGACCAATCTGTTCCGGAACTCTTTTCTTGACTTGTTAGATTTCTTCTCGTTATTTCACCGATTCCGCGGAATAATTTTGAGGTACTTGCATCGGGCCGGTTACCGGATACAAACGAGGATTTATCGTATCCGAATTGCTTGACCTCACGCTTAAATGTAGACACCCTGCGCATATTTAGGTCGCTAGGGGTAATAAACCGTTCATATGGAACGGTATCTTCTCCGAAGCAATCCCCGTACTCCCCTCCGTTTACGAGGGCATCGACTACGCCGTAGAATCCCCCACGTGCGGCCGTATCAAATAGAGCATCAATCTCCCAACGCCCAAAGGTCGGACGTCCGAGAAGCCGACGATGCATAACCGCGATTGCTTTAGTGATATATAGCCCGCTCCAATAGCGACGACGGAAAGCATCAGAGCGGGCTATGCTGCGAACAAACTCACGCAAACAGATTTCCCCATTCTCAAGTCGAGCCTCGGCAGAACTTAAGCGCTCTCCAGAATAGCCAGCGTTGCCTAAAACTTGAATGTAAACGGCATTAATCACGGCCTGGGTACTGGATTCTGTGTTGCGTACACTGGGCTGCCCACCGCGTTGGGGTTTAGCTGCGCCACCTGTGGCAATTTGCTGCAATCGAATCACACGTGGGCCGACTCTACGTGGGCGGCTGTTGCGGAATTGAGTGCTACCCATTTGCCCTGGGGAATCCATGCCATTGCTCACCAATAAGCGACGGCTGTCGTAGCCATAGGGTGCTGGACGTGTGCGAATCGATGCTGTACTACTGGGGAAGATGGCTCCGTATTGGTTGGCGACTGGATCATTGCTGCCTCCATAAGCATGTTGATCCGCAAGAGGCTGGCGATACGACGCGTAAAGAGTGATATATTGAGGAACACCTTCGAACGGCGCGCTAAAGCTAAATAATCTGCGATTGGAGCCCCAACCGGCACTCTCCTGGGCGTTTTCGCCGAGATCCCTAAGATAGGGAACTGTTTCTTCTCCGAAGTTTTGAGCGTACTCGGCAGAATTCACCAAAACATCGACCAAGCCACTCAAACCTTGTGCACTCAAAATTGCAAAGGATTTTCTGAATTCTTCAAGAGAGCTAATGCCCCTACCTAGGAAATGGCGGTAAGCGAGCTCGACAACACGACTGTTAACGAAACGATCATGAAATTGTTGCCGATACTCTTTACTGCGACCGAGGGCGCGAATGAATTCGCGCATGGAGATCTGCCCTTGTGCGACCTGGCTTGCTTCGACTGAACCTGGTGTTTGAGAGTAACCCTTAACGATATCTCGCTCAAATATTTGCCGATATGCGGCCCGAATAATCTCTGCTTTTTCACTTCCCGAAAGGCCAGGCCGCATTTCGAAGCGCTGGCTACCTTCAGCGGCCAGCGCATAAATCGCAGGCAATTGCAAACCTTGCTGCACCTTGCTGCCTTGACGTTGGCGAGTGCTGGGGGTAGGTACGGCTAATTCTTTAAGAAGAACATTGAAGCAATCGATTACCAACTGGCGAGCCGTAGGTTGATTCTTAAGGAGTAATGCCGATGCGGCACGCATCTCTTGTAATGCTACATTCGTGGCAGCTAGAGAGCAATTTGCCTCCAAAATGTCACGGAGGCCACGAGTATTTACAGCAAGAATGCTGGGGTCACCGGCTACCAGTGCATAGTCAACGTAACGCAAGAACCAACCCATGTCCCGCACCGACTTTCGCATGAAGGCCGGCCCATACTTGGCGACACTTATGGCGTTAAAACCTATCGGTAGAACGACACGTACATCCGCATCTCCTCCACCGGCTCCACTCAGCAAGCGGCTTAAAAAATTTTCCTTTTTTGTGCTGTCACTAGCGCCGGTGAAAGTGCGTACCGAGTCTGCAAAAGCTGCTTGGTCAGAAGCAAGGGGGGTAGCGTCCTTGATCTGAGCCGTTTCACCGGTCGAGAGAGGAGCGTCCAAAAAAGACAGCGGTGTGCCCCCAACGAAAATTCGATTAGCTGCACGAGCCACAATGGCTTCTGCATTGGTAGCCACGATTCGTGATGCTTCTAGCCGGTCTTGGCCACTGCGGAAAAAAGTTGCAAGTGTGTCGAGCTCACAACTGTCAGGAAAGCGGTCCTGCTGTTCGGCTTGACTAACACTGGCAAGCGGTAGCGTGCTGAACAACTGAGGAGACACGCGCGGGCTGCCGCTGCTGGCAGTCACTGTCATCGGCGGAAGCAAACCGGATGGCGCCACGTTACGGCTGCTGACACACTGGTTTGCTCACCTATGAACAAATGTTTGCAGGCCCCGCAGCGCGTGAGATGCATTACTGACGCTGTTATGAAGATCTCGGCGGTATGCGTATACGCCGGATTCCCAAATGGTAGAGTCACAGCCCGGTGACGCCACCACTCCCGCAGTGAGGGCGTTCTACGATCGCTTCCCATTTCCAGGAGATCCGATTCAAGATGGGCCTCCTCCTGGATACAATTGGCGTTGGTGTTACCACAGCGTGTTAGCATCGGTCTACGGCGTAATTCCTTTTGACCAATCACCCCCGCGCATCCTTGATGCGGGTTGTGGGACGGGTGTCAGCACCGATTACTTGTGCCACCTCAACCCCGGAGCCGACGTACTAGGGGTTGACATCAGCTCAGGAGCGTTGGCGGTTGCTCGTGAACGTTTAGAACGATCAGGTGCTTGTCATCAAGCTCGATCATTGCGTCAGGAGCAGCGTAGCTTGCTGGATTTGGACGGAGAGGCGCCTTTCGATTACATAAACTCAGTGGGTGTGTTGCACCACTTGCATGAGCCACAGGCCGGGCTATGTGCTCTTGCTAACCTCCTGGCCCCGCGAGGTATCTTGCACCTGTTCTTATATGCTGACGCAGGGCGTTGGGAAATCCGACGCATTCAGAAGGCGTTGGCCCTTCTTGCCGTGGGCAGGAGTGTAGAAGCTCTTGGCTTGGGTCGGCAGTTGTTTCAGACGCTGCCTGAGGAGAATCGGCTCCGTCGTCATCATGAGCGGCGTTGGGCTGTGGATTGCGCTTCTGATGCCAATTTCGCAGATATGTACCTGCATCCTCAGGAGACCAGCTACAACCTTGATCGCCTGTTGTCATTCATCAGAACCGCCGGTCTCCATTTTGCAGGGTTCTCGAATCCAGAGGTTTGGGATCTGGCTCGGCTGTTGCAAGGGGAGCTTTTGGAGCGGGCAAAAGCCTTGAATCTTCATCAGCAGTGGGCCCTGATTGAACAACTTGATCCAGACATCAGTCATTTTGAGTTTTTCTTGACCAAAACCCAAATCGAACCGAAATACTGGAACGATGCAGAGCTCTCCGCTGCCCGGGCCATTCGCCAGCCTTGCTTATGGGGTGAGCCTGACCCAATTCTCGGTCGCAACATGGAGCCGATACTGCTTAGCTCTGAGGCCAAAAATTTGCTACGTGCTGTAGATACTCAGCCCGACGCTGCCCTCGTAGATATGGGCTCTATCAGCGTGGCGAGAGACCTTGTTGATCGACAGATTCTTTTGTTGAGGGAATAACTATGAAAAATACATGATAGATTTCTCGTGTTGTCTCGGGCGACGTTTGGAGGATTTCTACCGTCTTCAGCGCCGTCTGCTGCTAGCCACCGTCCTGGTGTCTTTGGTTACGATCCCAGTTGTGGCTATCACCACAAGCTTGTCGGTAGCTGGGAGTTTTGCTGTGGGTGCATGCGCCGGACTTTTGTACGTGCGTCTCCTTGCCCGCAGCGTGGCTCGCCTCAGTGACCAGTCAAATGGACTGGAGCGTTCCCAGCTTATAGTTCCGATCTTGCTTGTAGTCGGAGCGGCCAAGTTGCCCCAGCTTGATCTGTTGCCTACTTTCCTGGGATTTCTCTTATACAAGCCCGCCCTGATTCTTCAGCATGTCTTCGACAGCTGAAGCTGGGCACTTAAACAATCTCTGCGTACATGGCCTTGATGCCTTTCTCACTCCCGTTTGCCGAATTGGAAGTAGGCCACCACCTGTACTGGCAGATCGGTGGTTTGTATCTGCACGGTCAGGTATTCTTGAGTTCTTGGATTTTGGTCGGCACTCTTCTCGTCTTTCTGCTCGTTGGGACGCGTAGCATGCAGCGTGATCCGACGGGTCTGCAGAACTTGCTTGAGTTCCTTTGGGACTTCATACGAGATTTGGCCAGAGATCAAATTGGTGAGAAGTACTATCGTGACTGGCTTCCATTCATCGGAACGTTATTTTTGTTCATATTTGTGAGTAATTGGGGGGGAGCCCTGATTCCTTGGAAAGTCATCGAGCTCCCTGACGGCGAGCTTGGCGCCCCGACCTCAGACATAAATACAACAGTAGCTATGGCTCTGTTGGTATCACTGGCTTATTTTTATGCGGGACTTAGCCGCAAGGGATTGCGTTTCTTTGAGCTTTACGTAGAGCCAACCCCAATTATGCTTCCGTTCAAGATTATTGAAGAATTCACCAAGCCCCTCTCGTTATCTTTTCGCCTGTTTGGCAATATTCTTGCCGATGAGTTGGCTGTAGGAGTGTTGGTCTATTTGGTTCCTCTGATAGTACCTATGCCAGTAATGCTCCTCGGTCTTTTTACCAGTGCCATCCAAGCTCTGATATTTGCGACCTTGGCCGCCTTCTACATCGGTGAAGGCCTTCATGAGGCTCATTAAGCCTTAACCCCTTTCGCTATTGCTTGGCGATCTGCTAAACACGTCCCGAGCGCAGGTCCGGATTGCATCGGGCCCTCTCTTTTTTTCTTTCTAAAAGAGTGTCCTTGCGCAGGGAAAACCTATCCCCATCTTAATTCAGTTCAGCGCTCCTTAGCGCTTCCCCCTATACCACCCAACATGGATTCCATCACCTCTGCCGCTTCCGTTGTGGCTGCTGGACTGGCAGTCGGCCTCGCTGCAATAGGCCCTGGTATCGGTCAGGGCAACGCGTCCGGTGGCGCTGTTGAAGGCATCGCTCGTCAGCCTGAAGCCGAAGGAAAGATCCGCGGCACTTTGCTGTTGTCCCTGGCATTCATGGAATCGCTGACTATCTATGGCTTGGTGGTTGCTCTGGTGCTCTTGTTCGCCAACCCCTTTGCTTAATCAAATTGAGGGGGACCTAGCCTCCCCTTTCTAAAAACTCAAAGTTCTGATTCTTTCTCAGCGCATTCCTTAATGACCTGGCTTCTGCTCGCTGAAACAAGTGTTCCGGAGGGAGGTCTTTTTGACCTCGATGCCACCCTTCCGCTTATGGCGGTTCAGGTAGTTGTCCTCACCTTCCTGCTCAATGCTCTCTTCTTTCGTCCAGTTGGCAAGGTCGTGGAAGATCGAGAAAGCTTAATTGTTACTAGCCGTGCTGATGCCAAGCAGAAGCTTGCTCAGGTGGAACGTTTGGAAGCTGATTTAGCTGAACAGTTGAAAGGTGCTCGACAGGCTGTTCAGTCCATCATCGCTGATGCAGAAAAGGAGGTAGATGTCCTCTATCGCCAAGCATTAGCTCAGGCTGAAGCTGAAGCCAATCGTGTTAAGGAAGAGAGCAGGAGAGGTATCGAAGCCGAAAGCGAATCTGCGCGAGCTCAACTCAAAGACAAGGTGAGTCAGCTCAGCGCCACCATCATTGATAGATTGTTGGCTGCTTAATGAATCTAAATTTCAATCCTCTCGAGACCAATTTGGTTAACCTGTTAATCGTTATTGGCCTTTTGTTTTGGTTTCTGCGCGGTTTCCTTGGAAGTACACTTAAGCGTCGTCGCTCAGCTATTCTCCAGGATCTTCAAGATGCTGAAACGCGTTTGAAAACCGCATCTGAGGAACTCAGTAAAGCTCAGTTCGAGCTTGCTGCTGCCCAGCAAAAAGCTGAGCAAATTCGCCTCGACGGTCAAAAGCGTGCCGCTGTGATCCGAGCTGATGGAGAAAAGCGCACGATTTCTGCTATGGCTGCTATTAAGCAAGGTGCTGTTGCTGATGCGGACGCAGAGGCGTTTCGTATTGCTGATGTTTTGCGTCGCGAGGCTGCTCTTGCAGCAATCGATAAAGTCCTTATAGATCTTCCAGCTCGTCTCGAGGATACAGATCAATCTCGGTTGATCGATTCAATTATTGCCAATCTGGAGAATGCCTGATGCCTCTCCTTAATTCTCTTGCTACGCCTTACGCAGAAGCTTTGCTTCAGGTCACCGATGCCCATGGTGAATCTCAAACTGTTTCCGAGCAATGCAAGCAACTTTTGAGTCTTTGGAATAGCTCTCCAGAACTTCGTGATGCTATGGCCTCGCCTGTTCTGGAGTCCACCTCTAAGAAGAAAGCTTTGCAGAGCCTCCTATCCGAGCAAATCGCCCCCTCGCTGATGAATCTTCTTAAGGTACTAGCAGATCGTCAACGTCTTCAGGCTTTCGAGACGGTGATGAGTCGTTTCCTTGAGCTCTACCGCGAGCAACAGGGCATCACGCTTGCGCAAGTTCGTTCTGCTCAGGCATTATCTGAAAGTCAGCAGGCAGCTCTTTCCAAAAAGGTACAGGCCATGGCTGGAGGATCTAAAGTCGATATCGATCTCAGCATAGATTCCTCCTTGGTTGGCGGCTTTATCGTCAGTCTTGGGTCCCAGGTGATCGATGCCAGCTTGGCTGGTCAGGTTCGACGGCTTGGCTTGGCGCTTGTTAAGGCAAGTTGAACTCACCCTCTTTAATCAACCCTCTTCTTCATTTTACCCCGCTGGGACACACGCTATGGTTTCTATCCGTCCTGACGAGATCAGTGCCATCCTCAAGCAGCAGATTGAGGATTACGATAAATCGGTCTCCGTTACCAATGTCGGTTCCGTTTTGCAGGTGGGTGACGGTATTGCCCGCGTTTACGGTCTTCAACAAGCTATGGCCGGTGAGCTCCTCGAGTTTGAAGATGGTACTGAAGGGATAGCTCTAAATCTCGAAGACGACAACGTTGGTGCGGTGTTAATGGGCGAGGGCTTGGGTATTCAGGAAGGAAGCACGGTGAAGGCTACTGGCAAGATCGCTTCAGTGCCTGTTGGCGACACGATGCTTGGTCGTGTGGTCAATTCTCTTGGCCGTGCAATTGACGGTAAGGGCGATATTGCCACCATGGAGACGCGTCTAATTGAATCAATGGCGCCCGGGATTATTCAGCGTAAGTCAGTGCATGAACCTATGCAGACTGGCATTACCGCTATCGATGCGATGATCCCTGTCGGTCGTGGCCAGCGCGAGCTTATTATTGGTGACCGTCAGACGGGCAAAACCGCCATTGCAATCGACACGATTTTGAATCAAGCAGATCAAGATATGATTTGCGTTTATGTGGCAGTGGGTCAAAAAGCTGCTTCTGTGGCAAACGTTGTTGAAGTGCTTCGTGAGCGTGGCGCTCTCGACTACACCGTAGTTGTAGCTGCTAATGCTTCTGAGCCTGCAGCCCTTCAGTATTTGGCCCCTTACACAGGTGCTTCAATCGCCGAGTACTTCATGTACAAGGGCAGAGCCACCTTGGTCATCTATGACGATTTGTCCAAGCAGGCTGCCGCGTATCGTCAGATGTCCCTTCTGCTACGCCGTCCACCCGGCCGTGAAGCTTACCCCGGTGACGTTTTTTATTGCCATAGTCGCCTATTGGAGCGTGCAGCGAAGCTGTCCGATGCGATGGGTAAGGGTTCGATGACAGCGCTTCCAATCATTGAAACTCAGGCAGGTGACGTTTCGGCTTATATACCCACCAATGTGATTTCTATTACAGATGGTCAGATTTTTCTGAGCTCTGATCTCTTCAACTCCGGCCTGCGTCCTGCTATAAACGTAGGCGTTTCAGTGAGCCGGGTCGGCGGTGCCGCCCAAACCAAAGCTATTAAAAAGATCGCCGGCACCCTGAAGCTTGAATTAGCTCAGTTCGATGAATTGGCTGCTTTCTCTCAGTTTGCCTCTGATTTGGATGCCGCCACGCAGCAGCAACTTTCTCGGGGTAAGCGTTTGCGCGAGCTGTTGAAACAACCTCAGTTCAGCCCGCTTGTCTTGGCTGAACAAGTCGCTATTGTTTATGCTGGTGTCAAGGGTTTAATCGACGTAGTTCCTGTAGATCAAGTTGTCGATTTCTCTCGCGAACTGCGTGAGTATCTGAAGTCCAACAAACCTGCTTTCATTGACGAAATTCAGGAGAAGAAAGTGATGAGCCCTGAAGCAGAGACTCTTCTAAAAGAAGCTATTAGTGAAGTCGTGTCCACCATGGTCGCTTCGGCCAACTAACTGAGCAGCCAACAACATGGCAAATCTCAAAGAGATCCGCGACCGGATTCAATCTGTCAAAAATACCCGCAAGATTACCGAGGCCATGCGTCTCGTAGCTGCGGCAAAGGTTCGTCGTGCTCAAGAGCAGGTTCTTCGCAGCCGTCCCTTTTCGAATCGACTTGTTCGCATTCTTGAAAATATGCAATCTAGGATGCGCTTTGAGGATGCGGAGGCTCCTTTGCTGAAGCAGCGCAATGTGGAGACGATCACTCTTGCTGCAATCACTGGGGATCGGGGTCTTTGTGGTGGCTACAATGACAGCATCATTAAGCGCACAGAGCAACGGTTTACCGAGTTAAAGGCCAAGGGCTTCAATGTGAAGCTTGTTGTGATTGGTAGTAAGGCAATCAATTACTTTTCCAACAGAGACTATCCGATTCAGGCAAAGTTCACTGGTCTTGAGCAAGTGCCTACCGCAAATGAAGCAAACATGATTGCAAGTGACATGCTAGCTGAGTTCATGGCATCAGGCACAGATCGGGTGGAAATGGTATTTACCAAATTCATCAATTTGGTAAGTTGCAAACCTGTTCTTCAAACCTTGCTTCCTCTAGATCCTCAGAACATTGCCGATCCCGAGGACGAAATCTTTAATCTTACAACTAACAATGGTCGGTTAGTGGTGGAACCCGGCGCTGGCCCTGTCAATACCGAACCAAATATTCCATCTGACATTGTGTTCGAGCAAAGCCCTGATCAGCTTCTTAACGCTTTGCTTCCGCTGTACTTGCAGAACCAGTTGTTGCGTTGCTTACAAGAGTCTGCGGCTTCCGAACTAGCCAGCCGAATGACTGCTATGAATAACGCTAGCGATAACGCTAAGGAATTAGCTAAAACCTTGACCCTTGATTACAATAAGGCACGCCAAGCTGCTATCACCCAAGAAATCTTGGAAGTAGTGGGTGGTTCGGCTGCGGCTGGAGGCTGATTTTCCCTCCCTGTTGTATGTGATCAGTCGCTTTTAACTGTCGTCACAGCGATTACAGTTAGCTAGCGATTGGGCTTACTACGCTGGTTTGGCAGATAATGGGTCTTGCACCTGTGTATGCCATGGGCCTTAATCAAACCTAATTAACCTTTTATCTCCAGATTTGTCGGTCGGTTTTGGCCCGTATTTAATGTTAACGATTCTTTCTATTAGGACCTACTTGCTAAAAAGCCTGACTTTAGGTTCTAACTGCGTTTGTTAATTCCAGAATCCGCCTGCTACCTGAGAGAATTCCTTACATAGACTCAAGTCTTTGCAGAATGTCCGACACTGCAACAGCCGTGCCCACTTATTCCATCTGTGCTGAATTTGAGGGTAAAACCTACCGATTTCGTTGTCGTGCTGATCAGACAGTGCTGGATGCCGCTGATTCCGCTGACGTCCCCTTGCCTAGCTCTTGTTGTACGGGTGTCTGCACAACTTGCTCGGCAGTCATTAGCCTTGGAAAGGTGGAACAGCCTGATGCTATGGGTGTCAAAGTAGATCTACAGGAACAGGGTTACGCCCTTTTGTGCGTCTCTTACCCTCGCACTGATCTTATGCTTAAGGCTGGCCAAGAGGACTCATTGTATGACGCTCAATTTGGTCAGTACCAAAAATGAGCTTGCGTTGTCTGCAACGCAAGCTCATCTGGCCTGAGCATGTCTCTGTTTCGCAGCTACGTGCATGGGTCCGATCCGAGCTTACAAGAGACGGTGAGCCGCTGCGCTGGGCGATTACGTGCCTAACTACGGCTGCAGATGGTACTCGTCTTTTACAGTTGGAAGGAGTCTATGACGGATGAATGTAGCGCCATTACCCAGTTTGATGGTGTTACCCACGGGGATCGGCTGTGCTATCGGGGGTTACGCTGGTGACGCTTTGCCTAGTGCTCGCCTATTGGCAGCTGCTAGCGGTTGCCTTATCACCCATCCAAATGTGATGAATGGCGCTGCGCTTTACTGGAACGATCCCCGGATTCATTATGTTGAGGGGTACGCTCTGGATCGTTTTGCTGTTGGTGATTGGTGCTTGAGATCTGTGCGGCAGCAGCGTATCGGGCTGCTCTTAGATGCTGGTATCGAACCGGAACTAGCCCAGCGTCAAATCCAGATGGCAGACGCCTGCCGTGCCACCCTCGGTTTGGAGATTGGACCAGTTTTACGTTCTGATCGGCCCCTAAACGTGACATTCAATCGCGGCCCGAGTGGAGCAAGTTGGGGTGCAATAGAACATCCTGATGCTCTATTGCGTGCTGGTGAACAACTACGTGATTCCGGGGCTACAGCGATAGCCGTAGTAGCACGCTTTCCTGGCGACTACCATAGCGAGGAGCTAACAGCCTACCGCCAAGGCAGCGGCGTCGATATTCTGGCGGGTGCCGAGGCAGTAATCAGTCATCTGTTGGTGCGTCAGCTCCAGGTTCCTTGTGCCCATGCTCCAGCATTGCCTTCCTTATCGCTGAATCTCCAGTTAGACCCCAGAGCTGCAGCTGAGGAGCTCGGCCATACGTTTCTGGCTTGTGTGTTGGTGGGTCTTAGCCGAGCACCAGACTTAATTAAGGGCGAGGCTGCCCAGTTGGGAGACCTTAGTGCTTCTAATCTTGGTGCTGCGGTGGTACCTGAAGGGGCCCTAGGTGGGGAGTCAATACTAGCCTGTATTGAGCGAAGGGTCCCTATCATTAGTGTGGCTAACCAGTCGCTCCTTTCTGTCACTTCAGAAGCTTTAGGTTTGTCTTCTGGCGTTATGCGCGCGGGCAGTTACGCCGAGGCTGCTGGTCTGTTGGTAGCGTTACGAGAGGGATTAAGTCCATCTGCGCTAGGGCGACCATTACTACCCCTTAAAGTGAAATAATGATGTCCAAGCTCAATAATTAGGACAGTTGATATTATCGCTTTGAATCGCACTGTTTCATAAATCATGGAGACAGCACCTTCTTTTGAAGAGACGCTGCCGTACCAACTTCAGATAGACAGTGAGGTGTTAGGTAATTAAATGGAACCAAGTCGTTTTGAAAAAAGCCGAATCCTTCTGCCTGTAACTCTTTGACTATTAGATGGGTTACCCAAGTCTCATCTCAATTGATGAGTTACGCGCCAATAGTGGCAGGGACGTCGCCAACTCAGAGGCCTATTCCAATTTTGGACTTAAGTCTCTGCATGATCAGCTAACATGCTGCATCTACAGCCAACTGTTATTAGTTCTTCTTGACTGAAGCGAAAAACACTATAACGGCTGAGCAGAACGCTTCTCCTAGACCTAACTTAACAGCAAGCAATCGGCAGCCGCCAGCCACTTCCAAAAGCTTGGGGACTTACTTTGAGCAGCGGCGCAGCCTGCCTTCGTTTAAATTCTGCTTGCTTGAGTAATTGTTGAACGAGCTTCACTAGCTCCGGATCGTGACCGGCAGCGGTTAATAGTTCTCCTTGACTTCGCTTTTGGATGAGGTCCTTCAACAATGGATCGAGATCGCTGTAGTCTGGTAGAGAGTCGCTGTCTTTTTGCTCCGGTCGCAGTTCGGCGCTCGGTGATTTTCGACGAATTGCTTCTCCTACTAAATCGCCGCTTTCCGGCAATTGATGATCGTGCCGACAACGCTGAGAAGTTGGGCCATCGAGCCAGTCACAAAGTGCGAACACACTGGTTTTGTAAAGATCTCCAATTACGGCCAGACCACCATTCATGTCTCCGTAGAGGGTGCAGTAACCCACCGCAATCTCTGATTTGTTTCCGGTAGTGAGAAGCAAGTGTCCTTGTTGGTTGGCCACCGCCATCAGCAGCGTCCCACGAATCCGCGATTGCATATTTTCAGCAGTCACCCCTTGTGGTTTATCCCCAAACACAGGCTTTAAGGTCGTGTCGAATCTATCCATCAACGGTTGGATTGGCAGGGTATTGGTTTGGAGATTTAGTCGTTTTGCTAGTGCTAGGGCATCGTTGATGGATCCGGTTGAGCTCCATGGGGATGGCATGAGCAACGCAGATACCTGATCTGCTCCGAGTGCGGCGGTTGCAATGACTGCAACAAGACTTGAATCGATTCCGCCACTGAGACCAAGTAATACCTTTTGGAAACCACACTTTTTGGTGTAGTCGCGGACACCTAGTACCAAGACGCGAAATAATTGATCTAGGGGATTTTTTTTGGCTTGTTTTAGAGCATTTGTTCGTGAACAGCTGTCCCATAAAGATAGCTGTTCATGGCAAGCAGAAAGCTCTAAAAGCCGCTCACCTGAAGCAGACATCACAAAACTATCACCATCGAATATTAATTCATCGTTTCCACCTACCTGATTGAGGTAGACCACAGGGCAATTTAGTCGGCGTGCTGCTTCGCCCGCAAGTTTTTGGCGTAACAGTGGTTTATCAACATCAAAGGGTGATGCAGCGAGATTAAGTAATAGGTTTGGACGTTCTGGGATCAGTTGAGCGATGGGATCCGGACCAGCGAGTCGTTCTCGCTGTAGTGTCTCGTCTACCCACAAGTCCTCGCAGATGGTGAGTCCCAGTCGCTGGCCATGCGGGAGGAAGAGGAGATTCGGCCCTGTACCTGGGCGAAAGTAGCGCCTTTCATCAAAAACGTCATAATTGGGCAACAGTTGTTTGTGAGCTACGGCTCGCCAGCCTCGCCGTTCCACTAACACAATGCTGTTAGTAAGACCCGGTGTGCGGTTGTCTCCAATTGGTAGGGCTACCCCAACTAGAATCATCAGATCACTTTCTAATTGACTCGTAATCCACCGAAGCACTTGATCTTGCAAAGCGATGCGCGCCGGTTGAAGTAACAAGTCTCGGGGTGGGTATCCCCATAGTGACAATTCAGGAGTAATCAACAAATCTGCGCCTCGATTCTGGGCGTCTAAGGCTGCTGTTAGTATTTTTTCTGCGTTGCCTCGCAAATCACCCACTAACGGATTCATTTGGGCAAGAGCAAGGCGCATCAGCAAAGGTTGGGAGCTAGACCGTAAAGCTTCTGCTTGATCAGAAGGGGCCAGACCGCTGTCGGAACTTTCTCAGATCGTGGGTCTAGCCGCTGCTCGGAGCTGGCGCTGGCTGGTATATCAATATCCAAAACATCAACAGATGCGCCAAATGCGCTCAGCTCAGCCAAAACAGTTTCGCTGAGAGGCCAGCCCTGACGATGAGCAACGGCAATTTTGCAGCGGCATAGCCACTGATCAGCCTCTTTCCAGCTGGGAATCTGTGCTGCCAAGTCACTCCCCACCACGAATGCCAGATCGTGTTTGGGCCAGCGTTGGTTGGCGCGGTTCAGAGTAATCACGGTAAAGGGGCTGCTTAGATCTTGGACCAGTTGCAAATTATTGGTGTTGAGTTGCTCCACTAACGCCTTAAGTAGCATTGTCCGCACCGGCAGCGAGGCACCGTGTTGTTTCATAGGATTATCACTGGCCCAGGTGACAACTTGGTCATATCGCTTGATTAACTGCTCCAGTAGAGCTTGATGCCCCCGAGTTGGAGGGTCGGCGCTAGTTCCTAACAGAGCGATTCGATCTAACCCCATGTCTAAGGGAGAAGTGAATGCAGGTCTTGGTTCATCTGCAAAGGCCAGCGACTAAGCCAGTGACGCACTACAGGATCCCGCTGGGCTAATCGTTTGAGCAGGGCTCCAGGTTGGCCGCCCGATGGTCTTAATAATTTTTTCGCCATCAACTGACCTGTGCGACGGCTCGCATGCACTGCTAGCGCAGCCTGGAGAAGAGCCACAGGTGCTGTAGGCGCCAGACTGCTACCACCGCTGATCGGTATTAACAGTAGCAACAGCTGTTTAAGTGCGCCCAACGCAATCTGGACACCCCCTAAAAGCAAGTTGTTTCTAGAGAGCTTAGTAAGCAGCTGTCGTGCTGCACTGGGCGTTAAGGGGATACCGTAGAGGCGACCGAGCTGCATCAACAAAGCCGTGTCGCAGGCTATTCCTCCTGCAAAATCGAGTGCTAGGAAAGGGTTAATAGCTACTCCTGTCGCTTTGGCCGCGGCGTAGCGGCCAATTAGGTTTTGAGCATTGCGTCGGTGCTGTCGCAGCCGCAGCCTTTGGCAAGAACACTGGAATCTGTCGGCTTGTCGCAAGCTCTGAAGGGCCAGTAACAGCATTCCTTCGCTATTTAGCTGGCTTAGTAGGCGTTGTTCAAGGGCGCGAATACGTGCAGGACTAATTTCGCTGCGGACGCGGCCATCGTGCTGAAGCCTTGGTTCACGTGGAGCTGCTGCGATAGCAGTAAAGGGAAGGTTACCAGGCAGATGAGATCGAATGCTATTCAAGAGATCCAATAACTCGCCCTCGGACCATCGGTCACTCCGGTTCAGAACCACATGTACCGGCTTGCCGTTCGTTAGCAATGTATCGAGGATGTCTCGATCTGTGCGGGTGAGATCGCTATCTATAACAAGCAGCACCAAGTCAGATTCCATGGCCACCTTGGTTGCTAATAGCGCCCTGCTTGTATCATCGATTTCATCGATGCCCGGCGTATCTACCAGTTCGACCTGTTGGAGATCAGTGATGGAGATAGGCCAAACCACACCGTGTTGGTGACGCGTGCTACCATGAACTACGTCGGTGGACAACAATTGCTGACCGATAAGGGCATTAATCAGACTGGATTTTCCTACACCGACGCGTCCAAATACAGCAATTCGCAGTTTGTGTTGTTGAAAGCGTTGCAGCTGTTGGTCTAACAGAATCAATTCTCCTCCTAGAAGCCCTTTCTCTCGTTGTGAGAGGCACAGGCGATGGCGCCACTGGTTTAATAATTCACGGCAACGTTCTGCAGTTGGGGGTGGCATGCATGGGGTTGGGATGGTTGGAGTTGGCATGTTTCTTGGTATTTTGCTGAATTGTTGTGCTTTCGGTTTTGCACTCATCACTACTGGGTAGTGATGAGTGCAATTAATCGTCTGGTCTGCGTTAAAATATTATAAGTTGAAATAATTGGCGCTATCAAATTAACCCTAGTTCATTTACTTAATGATTAAACAGATATGAAAGAAAGCAATCGTGAATAAATAAAAGAGCAATTTCTTGGCCTAAGTGAAAGGTTGCTAGAGGTTATTAATTGCGATTCATCCAAGTACAATTAAACGATGATTTCGAAACCGATGTGATTTAAATCTTGCAAAAGTATCTGAAAAATAAGAAATGATAGCGAATCATTAATTGGATAGCTTATTTCTTTTATTTTTATATTTAAAATACGAGAAAAAATTGAGGAAAGCAAAAAATTATTTATCTAGTAACTCATTAGATTAAAAAACAAAAAATAATATGTCTAGTATTGTCTAAGCATACTAATATATAATATTTAAAATTGTTTTGATATTGGTTATTATCCGACTAAAACCTATCTCTAACTTTTATTAGTGTAACTACACTTATATCAGTTTCACCATGCAATTAATTATATTTAAAGTTTTATCAACTAAGAGTTATCCACTTAAAAAGTGATAATTTTGATCGACTTTATTCGATCAGTTTCAAGTTAAAAATGATAGCTAGAATTTTAGCTGTGTGTAAATTTAAACCACAATAATGATTTTTAATTTTCTTAGTTTCAAGCGCATTAGCAGTCTTAATCAAGGAAAGGCGACCGTTAGCTCTTTTATGCATTGATCTGTTTCGTTGATGGTTTTAATAATCGTATACATTTAAAGATATTGATTCTGAGGGATGCCTATATTTTTGGCAAAGGCCAGATACGCGTGCATAGTGAGCGCTAGTAATTTGCCCGCCTCACTTTAAGCGGGTTTCCGCCACCAGCCCGCCAAAACTGCCAAAACAGCTTCTGCACCGATAACTCCAACAAATCCGCCGAATTCATCAACTACGACGCGTACACCGTTACTGTCTTTGCGAAAACCAGCGAGTAAACGATCGGCTCGGATCATCTCAGGTACGTAATCCACTGGTTCACAAAGATCAACGGGTGTTAAGTGACCACGGTTTTTCAGCAATGCTGTAAGTAAGTGTTCTCTACTAGCCACGCCCAAAACCTTGTCCACCTGATCCCCTAGCACCACCCACCTTGAAGAGTTGTTCTCCATTAGTTGAGTTTTTTGAGCCTCAATGCTCAAGCTGCCATCTAATGTTGGCGCTGCTACTCGTGGTGTCATTAAATCCCGTGCTGTGAGATCATTCAGTTGAAACACCTTGCTAATCATGGCTGCTTCATCGGCTTCTATTTCACCTTTTTGAGAGCCGAGGCGCGCTAATAGACGAATTTCATCTTCGTTTGTGCTGATCTCTGCTTCGGCGGTTATGGCCGGTAAGATCCTTTCCAGCAACAAAACCAAAGGACGTAACAAAATCCCGAGCCAATGAAGTAACGGTGCACTGGCTATGGCTACCGGTAAAGCCAGACGGCTCCCCAAGGCCTTAGGAAGAATCTCGCCAAGCAAAATCACAAGAATGGTAAGACCAATAGAGAACAATGGCAATGCGGCACTATTGACTCCTCGCTGCTCGAACATCCAAGCTGCATAACCACCGAGCATCAGGCTGCCGAAGATATTGAATCCGTTGTTGGCAATGACCAATGCCGATAGTGTTCTGCCGAGGTATTTGCGTAACTTGGCTAAACGGCGAGCACCGGCCACCGGGCGATTGCGTACTGCTAGCTCCTGCACGCGAATCGGGTTCACTGTTAACAATGCAGCCTCAACACCCGAACAAAGGGCAGAGCCAAGCAGCACAACCAACACAAGCACGAGCAGCACGAGTAAATCAGAGCTCATTGCTTATCAACGCTCAACGCATCCGTATCTGTCATGGCCAATTCGGCCCCATTAACTGCCATCCTGATCAGCTTGAGCTTCAACAGTGTTGACTGTGTTCAATCTCGACATCTATGCGCTCCGGCGTGAGCGTTTTCTCGAGCAACTAGGGGTGGCGGCGGCCATAATTCCCGCTTCGGAACTCACTATGCACCATGCTGACTGTGAGTGGCCGTTTCGCCAGGACAGTGATTTTTTCTATCTCACCGGTTTCGATGAGCCTGGCGCAGTAGCATTGTTGCTGCCCCACCGTCCCAAGGGAGAACGCTTTGTCCTATTCGTTCAGCCAAAGGATCCAGCGGCTGAGGTCTGGACAGGGTTTCGCTGGGGAACTGAGGGAGCAGTGAAGCACTATGGTGCCGATATAGCCCATCCCCTAGATCAACTTACTGAAAAAAGGCTAACAAGTTATCTACAAGGGGCCGAAGCTATCGCCTTTCGGATCGGTCGCCATCCTAAAATAGAGCCCCTGGTTCTCTCAGTGTGGGGTCGTCAGCTTGATACCTACTCACACACTGGCATAGCAGCACTTGGCTTGGTCGCTCCCACGCCGATCCTACATAGTCTACGGTTGCGAAAAGAGCCGCATGAGTTGGAGCGTCTGCGCGAAGCCTGCTTGATCTCTGCGGAAGCACATGAGTTGGCACGGCAGATAACCAAACCAGGAATGAAAGAGTCAGAGGTGCAGGCCGTGATTGAAGCGCACTTTCGCGCCAGTGGCACGCGGGGTCCAGCCTACACTTCTATCGTTGCAGGCGGCGACAACGCTTGCGTTCTTCACTACACTGCTAATACGGCACTACTACAGGATGGTGATCTACTGTTAATTGATGCCGGTTGTTCCGTGGCAGACTATTACAATGGTGATATCACGCGTACTTTTCCGATTAATGGACGTTTCAGTGCCGAGCAGAAGGAGCTCTACAGTTTAGTTTTAGCAGCTCAGGAGGCTGCGATTCAGGCAGTGCGTCCTGGCGAAACGGCAGAGAAGGTACATGCCACCGCTTTGCGTGTTCTAGTCGAGGGTCTCGTAGACTTAGGTCTTCTCGAAGGTGACCCCGATGGGATAATTGAGCGTGGCGACTACCGCCATCTTTATATGCATCGCACCGGGCACTGGTTGGGGTTGGATGTACACGATGTGGGCGCTTATCGACTTGGCGAGCGACCTGTTGAATTAGAAACCGGAGTTGTTCTCACAGTAGAACCAGGGCTCTACGTTAGCGACCGACTGGCTGTACCAGAGGGCCAACCCGAGATTGAGGAGTGCTGGAAAGGAATCGGTATTCGAATCGAAGACGATGTCGCTGTTACGGAACATGGTCACGAGGTGCTGTCCCAGGCCGCCGAGAAAAGCATAGTGGCGATGGAGCGTTAGAAAAGATTTAAAAGGTCAAAGGTATGAGTTAAGACTTGATCGGCCCCCGCATCGCGTAGCTTTTGTTGGTAGGTCGCCGTATCCCTCACGTGGGGAGGATTGACTGCAAAGCTTTGCCAGGTGTGCTCTGGCCTAAGCCTGCGGGCATTCATGACCGTTTTTACATCAGCCACAGTGTCGCCGATGTAGGCGATGAGTTGGGGAGAACCTCCTGCTATGAGTCGATCTGCTAAGCGGATCAAGCCTGTCGGGTCTGGTTTGTCAGGCGCGTCGCCCATAGCGATTAGAGGGGGATCGATGAGTCCGAGGCGTTGATGGAGCACGTATCGAGCGGAGGGAGACTCAGCACCACTCACGAAGCCCCATCGCCATCCTCGCACTGTCAAGGTTGTGAAAAAACCCTGATCTACAAGCAACGGTTCATCATGAATAAAGCCCATCCAGTGGTTTGGATCACCCTCAGGGTCACCACCAAAGTAAAAACCACTGAATATCTTGATCAGGTCATTTCGCTTCGGTAATATTGCTCCACGTCGCCGTAAAAACTCGAGGCTGGCGTCCCAGTCATTGTTCCACATCCCTTCCCCCTTGAGTTTGTCGATGTCGGTCAACGAGGGCCGCCATCCGCTGAAGTGCGCTACGGTCTCTTGGAGTGCTCTGCGGTAGCTGCCGGCCACGTCACGGATGACGCCGTCTATATCAAATAAAAGAATAGAGGGTGAGCTCAGGATCTAGGTTGTATGCAACGGCTGTTAGACTAGCCTTCTGTGTTTTTGCCTTGAGCGCTGATTCTATGACAGCTAGCGAAAGCGCTGCCACCGCCGACCAAGAGGTCGCCAATTCGGCCGTCGGCATAGCTGAAGATACGATTCAGGCAGCTGAATCCACCGAGAGGCCTGTAGCTTTAACACCGGTAGAAGATGAGGAACGTCGGGGGGGGTTCCGCGGTGCCGCTGCCGCTGCTCTTGCTTCGGCTACAATTGATGCCGACGGTGTACCCTCTGGATATACCCCTAAAGCTGATGAAGGTCGTTTTTTATTAAAAATTCTTTGGCTACCCGATAATCTCGCTATCTCTGTAGATCAAATTGTTGGCGGCGGCCCCAGTCCTCTCACTGCTTACTTTTTTTGGCCCCGTGAGGACGCCTGGGAGATGCTCAAGACAGAGCTCGAAGGGAAGAGTTGGATCACAGACAACGAGCGTGTAGAAATGCTCAATCAAGCCACTGAAGTAATCAACTACTGGCAAGAGGAAGGCAAAGGCAAAAGTCTTGATGAAGCCAAGCTGAAGTTCCCCGAGGTCACATTTTGCGGCACTGCCTGATTCTACCATCAATAGGTATTAGGCTAGTTAATAGATGGTCGGCAGCTATGAGGAGACAAATAGTTTTCTCATGATTAGGTGTAAAGCTAAATTTAGGTGGTTGGCGATACGCGAAGGTCGCTTTGTTTTCACTTAGCAGCTAAACCAAACCATACTGAATAATTTATTTGCTCGCTTGCATGCGGGCGCGTGCTTCATTCATTTGTTGCTGCGCTTTCAACTTTTCAGGAGATGCAGGTTTTCCTTCCATTTCCACAAGGATTGCCGAAGCCTTTTGGAATTCGCTTTCGGCAGCACTGCTGTCAATACAACTACCTAGTTGAGCTTTATTGACTAAAACAGTTACTTCATCTGAATCCACTTCAGCGAAACCACCCATCAATGCGATAGAACTCCAAGAACCATTGGCTCGGACGCGCAACACACCCACATCAACGGCAGTGAGCATAGAAATATGACCGCTCAGTATGCCGAGCTGACCTGTGGTGCTGGGCAAAATTACCTCATCAGCACTACCATCAAATAGGTTTTGATCAGGGGTCAATACGCGAAGAATTAGGGACATGAACCTTGGTTCGTAAGATTTGCTAAGGAAAGAGAGCGACCTAAACGTACTGAAATATGGGGAAAATGAAACACTTCTGAATAACTAATTATTATGCTACTTGGATTCAGAGGTCATTTTCTGAGCCTTGGCCTTCACCTCTTCTATGTTTCCCACAAGATAAAAGGCTTGTTCGGGAAGTTCATCGAGTTCACCAGAGAGAATTTGATTGAAACCGCTGATAGTTTCCTCTAATTTTACATATTTACCAGACATACCAGTGAATATCTCGGCCACAAAGAAAGGTTGAGAGAGAAATTTCTCAATCTTGCGAGCACGATCAACGGTCTGACGATCATCTTCTGACAGTTCGTCGAGACCAAGAATGGCAATAATGTCCTGGAGTTCTTTATAACGCTGTAGGGTTGCCTGTACAGCACGAGCCGTTTTGTAATGGTCGTCGCCGACAACGGCGGGCTGTAGCATCGTGCTGGTGGAATCCAAAGGGTCAACGGCGGGATAAATGCCCTTGGAAGCCAGAGCGCGATTCAAAACTGTAGTGGCATCAAGGTGAGCAAAAGTGGTTGCAGGAGCTGGGTCAGTGAGATCATCAGCAGGGACGTAAACAGCCTGAATTGAGGTGATTGAACCTTCAACCGTGGAAGCAACACGTTCTTGTAGCGCCCCGACGTCAGTGCCAAGAGTGGGCTGATAACCCACAGCTGATGGCATGCGGCCTAAGAGAGCTGAAACTTCAGAACCAGCTTGAACAAAACGGAAGATGTTATCAACAAACAGTAGAACATCTTGCTTGTTTACATCACGGAAATGCTCGGCCATGGTGAGGGCTGAAAGGCCCACCCGCATACGGGCACCGGGGGGCTCATTCATCTGGCCGTAGCAAAGAGCCACCTTGGACTTCAAGAGGTTATCAGCGTTGATCACTCCAGATTCTTTGAATTCCTCATAAAGATCGTTGCCCTCGCGCGTGCGCTCACCGACACCACCGAAAACGGACACACCACCGTGCTCTTTGGCGATATTGTTAATAAGCTCTTGGATCAACACGGTTTTGCCAACACCAGCTCCACCGAATAAGCCAACCTTGCCACCTTGTCGATAGGGAGCCAGCAGGTCAATCACCTTGATGCCAGTTTCAAATACCTTTGGTTTGGTCTCTAGCTCGATGAGCCTAGGAGCCTCACGGTGAATCGGCGCTGTTGCTTGAGCGTTAACAGGTCCTTGCTCGTCGACGGGTTCACCGAGTACATTAAAGATGCGACCCAAGGTGGCTTCACCGACAGGCACTGAGATTGGTGCCCCGGTATCGACAGCCTCCATGCCGCGAACCAGTCCATCGGTACCGCTCATAGCTACAGCGCGGACGCGATGATCACCAAGTAGCTGTTGCACCTCGGCGGTAAGAGCTATCTCTTGACCGCTCGTGTTTTTTGCTTTTACACGGAGTGCATTGTAAATCTTGGGCAACTTGCCGGCGGGGAACTCTACATCCAGAACCGGTCCAATCACTTGGCGGATCACGCCTTTGATGCCAGCCGATGCAGGAGCAGAAGTGATCATAGGTTGAGTAAAGGTGCAGGATCAGGCGCAGCGCGCTCGGGCCCATATCAAAGCGGCCAAAACCATACCACCGCTGAGCCAACCATCCACCATATCGCGTCTGTTCGGTCAACCGCACCGTCTCGATATGGTGCTTGAGAGGGGTGATTGCATACGTTGGCGTTGAGTCAGCCTTGAACGCCAGCTCGTGTCGATGCGTGGCGCTCGGCGCCTTGGTCCCTGCTTTTGCAACAACTTATGGCTGCTGTTTCCCTCAGTGTCTCCACTGTTAAGCCGCTTGGCGATCGTGTTTTCGTCAAGGTGTCTGAATCAGAAGAAAAAACTGCTGGTGGTATCCTCTTACCGGACACCGCAAAGGAGAAGCCTCAAGTCGGTGAGGTCGTCCAAATTGGCCCCGGTAAGCCTAATGAAGACGGTAGCCGCCAGGCTCCCGAGGTCGGTGTAGGCGACAAAGTGCTCTACAGCAAGTATGCCGGTACCGATATCAAGCTCGGTAGTGACGAATACGTGCTTCTATCTGAAAAGGACATCCTTGCGATTGTCAACTAGAATCTCTTACTCAACGCATGCTGAGGTTAATAGCCGTCAGCGGTTTTTGTAAACACCATTTACTTAGGACAGGTTTTTCATGGCTAAACGCATCATTTACAACGAGAATGCACGCCGCGCTCTCGAAAAAGGTATAGATATCCTTGCCGAATCAGTTGCCGTCACTCTTGGCCCTAAAGGTCGCAACGTAGTACTCGAGAAGAAATTCGGTTCACCTCAGATTATCAATGATGGTGTTACCATCGCCAAAGAAATTGAGCTTGAAGACCATATTGAGAATACGGGTGTTGCTCTGATTCGTCAGGCTGCTTCTAAAACAAACGATGCTGCTGGCGATGGCACAACGACGGCCACAGTTTTAGCTCATGCCATGGTGAAAGCCGGTCTGCGCAACGTTGCTGCCGGAGCCAATGCGATCACTCTTAAAAAGGGAATCGACAAGGCCTCTGATTTCCTTGTTGGCAAAATTAAGGATATGTCCAAGCCAATTGCTGATAGCAATGCTATTGCTCAAGTAGGAACTATATCTGCCGGTAACGATGAGGAAGTCGGTAAAATGATTGCCGATGCGATGGATAAAGTCGGCAAGGAGGGGGTGATTTCTCTTGAAGAAGGGAAGTCTATGGAGACTGAACTTGAAGTGACCGAGGGTATGCGTTTTGATAAAGGCTACATCTCCCCTTACTTCGCTACTGACACTGAGCGCATGGAAGCGGTTCTTGACGAACCCTACATTCTGCTAACTGATAAGAAGATTGGGTTGGTTCAGGATCTCGTTCCTGTGCTAGAGCAGGTGGCCCGCACGGGCAAGCCACTGTTAATTATTGCTGAGGACATCGAGAAAGAAGCGTTAGCGACCCTGGTGGTCAACCGTTTGCGTGGCGTGCTTAACGTAGCCGCAGTAAAGGCGCCTGGTTTTGGTGATCGCCGTAAGGCCATGCTTGAAGACATGGCTGTACTCACGAATGGTCAACTAATCACCGAGGATGCCGGCCTAAAACTAGACAAAGCCAAGCTGGAGATGATGGGTACGGCTCGTCGTGTCACAATTAATAAAGATACTACTACTATCGTCTCCGAAGGTAACGAGACGGCTGTAAGTGCGCGCTGTGAACAGATCAAGAAACAGATGGATGAAACCGACTCCACCTACGACAAGGAGAAGCTGCAGGAGCGCTTGGCCAAATTAGCTGGTGGTGTTGCGGTCGTAAAGGTGGGTGCGGCCACGGAAACCGAGATGAAAGATAAAAAGCTTCGTCTCGAAGATGCAATTAATGCTACTAAAGCTGCAGTAGAGGAAGGTATTGTTCCTGGTGGCGGAACCACCTTGGCTCACCTTGCACCCGCCCTCGAAACGTGGGCCAACGAAAGCCTATCTGGCGAAGAGTTAATTGGCGCTGGCATCGTCTCAGCTGCTCTTACAGCTCCGCTAATGCGCATTGCTGAAAATGCCGGTGCTAATGGGGCTGTTGTCGCTGAAAACGTTAAATCGCGGTCCAACAATGAAGGCTACAATGCCGCTAACGGTGATTACATTGACATGTTAACAGCTGGCATTGTTGATCCAGCCAAAGTGACCCGCTCTGGCATTCAGAATGCTGCTTCCATCGCCGGCATGGTTTTAACCACGGAGTGTATCGTAGCTGACCTTCCTGAAAAGAAAGATGCCGCTCCTGCTGGAGGTGGTATGGGTGGTGGCGATTTCGACTATTAAGTTAGGGTACTTGTGCTAAGTGCTTAGAAAACCGGTTTATGAGCGCTCCTTCGAGGAGCGCTTTTTTTATTGTTAAAATTTCTGCTTACAGGGATTCGAAATAACCAAATGAGAGTTTAGAAAAGTTTATGTCTACAAAGTATCAATATTAATTTTTTGAATTGCTTAGACCATCTAACATAACTAATTACCAGAAATAAAATTCTTGGCTTTTTATTTGAAATAAACGTAATTTATTCAATTAGTTTAATATTTTAATTGCTAATCGAGTTATTCTTATACTTCAAAGTTATTTTTTTAAGAATTAATTTATTTAATCTTATGTTAAAATTAGACAAATTAGTCTGCTCAAATGGACTAAAGATTATGATAATTGTCTATTTTTATTGAGTTACTAAATAGATAAAGTTATAAGGTAATTTTATTATTATACAATTTGGATATTATAATTCGTAAAATCTTCAAATAAAAATTGAATTCAAACTTTTTAGAACAAAAAAATTTATTGCTTAGTAATAAATTGTTTTGATTAGAAATAATCTTCAAGGTAGTGTATAAAACAAGTAATCTTTTAGTAGCATTAGAACAATTGCTTAGTAATTAATAATAAATATCTCTATATATGAGATTAAAAATATGGAATAATTACGCTGATTATCGTCAAGTATTAAATAACATAATCTAGCATTATTTAGTGTATTAATATCTTCTAATAAGTCATCTGAAGAGGTAATATTACAGATCTGTAAAAATTTACCATATTAAAAGCTATTTTGTTGATATTGTTTGTGTTATGTGTTAAACTCTTTTTATTAAAAAATGAGTAAAATAATAACTCCACACCTTACTTATTTTAGACCTGAATAACACAATTAATATTGAAAGATCTTAACTTTTAATAATTATTTTTTTCTTTAAAAGTTTTATTATTTTCTTCATTTAATAGTCCCACTAATTGAGGTCTGTCTGATCGATATTTAATCGCTAGCTTAAGAAGCTCAACTTTAAAGGCAATAGGAAGTTTATTATTCTTACTGGCTAAGATAATTTGATCGATAGCTTTATTAGATAATGTTTCAAAATTTTTTTTAGAGTCAATAATTGTATCATATGTTATTTTTGTTATAAGGTTAACAATTTCATCACTAATATAATCTGAATTTTCCGGTCTAATATCTTGACAAGAGTTTAAATTCTTTGATGCGTTAGTCTGCAGCTTTTGACCATCCGGAAGCAATCGATTTATGATTATTAAGAATGGCTGATTAATTTGAAAAACATATTTAGAGTTATCTTGACTAAGTGCACATTGATGTACTTTCTCTTGTGGATATTGTTTAATTAATTTATCAGTTATATACCTTCCAATTTCAGGTATATAACTATGAAAAAGGGTATTAATTATAATAATAATTTCTAGTTCTCTCTTGCTAAGACTTCTATTTATCTTCATATCATGAACGCTTTTTTTGGGATATACGTCAATGATACCAATAGACTTAAATATTTTTTGAGCAATTAAATTGCGCTCATATGAATAGTTTATTAAATTTATTTTTATTTTTTTAGTATCTAACTTTCGAATTAGTTCTGCTGCAAGTTTATGATGAGATGAGATATACTGTCTTATTACTTTAACAAATGTATTAAAACTTCTATACTCTCCATGACGTTTGACTAATTGTTGATACTCTGATGAAAGCATTTCTTCTATTTCGCGAACAGCTAATATTATTTCTACTTCTATTAAGTCAGAGATTTCTTCGTAGTGATCGATAAAATCATCAAGAAAAAAGAACAAATTTTCGGAGCTGAGAATTACTTTTTTATACCTTGTATTTTTATGAAGTTTATGTTCTAATTGTTTGATTGTTTGTCTTAAATCATGACCGGTTTTAGGATCGCAGTTACCAGATGTAATTTCAAGTAATGATGCCTTTTGCCTAGCTTCCTCCTCGATCGGATAAAGTACCCCGAGCTCTTTGAGCTGATTGCTAGCAAGAGCTAATGACGACTGAATTGCTGTTGTCCCAGTTTTTCCGTGTCCAACATGGATAAAATATTTTCTTTTCATTAAGTTGAGATGACTTATTTAACTATAAGCTTTGTTTAAAGATGTTCAAATTGTAACGATCTTAATTTTTTTATTTTTGTTGCAGACCTATATTTAGTTAGTACTCAGGACGATGGCTAAACCCAGAAATATGGTCAGACAAATCCAAGTTAGGCGATCGAGAGTAGCTTCAATGCTGCTTGTACTGCTGAACATCGAACTTCCACTGGCAGATAGGCCCCCCATGCCATCCCCTTTGGGGCTATGAAGAAGGACTAATACGATGAGCAATACACCGCTGCTAATCCATGTCCAGGAAAGGATTAGATTGAGAACCGTCATACTACTTGAGGGAGACAGGTTGATGTTGGATTATTTTCGATGCTGGACGTTGGTATAATTAGGCTGTTGCCTGTCATTGCATCGGGCTTTGGAAGGTCGAGTATCTGGAGTAAAGTTGGAGCAATATCGGCTAGCCCTCCGTTGTTGCGCAAGGTGATGGCATTTCCGTGTCCTGGAATTTTACGTTGTTCACCCTCCACAAGAATTACCGGTACAGGGTTAGTGGTATGGGCAGTCCAGGCTTGACCGTCTTCTCCTTTCATTAACTCAGCATTACCGTGATCGGCAGTGATTAATGCCGTTCCTCCTTGCTGACCTATAGCATTTAATAGACGACCAACACATCGGTCAACGGTTTGAATAGCCTCTTTAGCTGCATCCATCACTCCAGTGTGTCCTACCATGTCAGGGTTAGCGTAATTGATTACAATCAAAGAGTATTCTCTTGTTTCTATAGCCCTTATGCAGCTGTCCGTGAGCTGATCAGCCGACATAGCCGGTGAAAGATCGTAGGTAGCGACTCTGGGAGATGCGACAAGATGGCGTTCCTCTCCGAATAATGGCTTTTCGATACCACCATTCATGAAATAGGTGACGTGTGGATACTTCTCTGTTTCCGCTGTCCGATACTGCTTCAATCCTGCTTCAGCAACAATCTGTCCTAAGAGGTGGTCTAGCGGTTCGGGAGGAAAGGCTACTGACACTGGTAGTCCTTGTTCCACCTGAGTGAAGGTAACGATATCCAATTTTGGAGTTTCGTCGCGACTGAACCCACTAAAATTCTCCAGACACAGAGCTTGAATGATCTGTCGTGTTCGATCTGGTCGAAAGTTAAACATAAGTAAAGCATCCTCATCCTTCATTACGATGTTCCGAAGGCGCACCGGTTCCAAAAATTCATCGGTGACCCCCGATTCGTAACTAGCGGTCAGAATTTGCTCTGGGCTTTGTTGATCCACATCGACAGCGGGATCTGTATAGAGCCTGTAGGCCTTTTCCGTGCGTTCCCAACGTTGATCACGATCCATTGCCCAATAGCGACCGCAAAGACTGACTATGGCACCGACACCAGCACTCTTAATTGTGTCTTGGATAGTGCTAATGAATCTGAGTGCGCTCTGGGTGGGTGTATCTCGCCCGTCTGTAATCACATGAATCGCAAGATTCCTGATTCCAACGTCCTCAGCCCAATTGATCAAACCGCAAAGATGTTCAACGTGGCTGTGTACGCCACCGTTGGAACAAAGGCCTAGAAGGTGCAAAGTTCCATTTCCCGACCTGATGCGTTCGACAAAAGCCCGAAGTTCTGGAGTGTTTTGGAGTTGTTTTCTCCGCACTGTGTCGCTAATGCGAACAAGCTCCTGACGAATAATGCGTCCAGCACCGATTGTGAGGTGTCCGACTTCCGAATTCCCCATTTGCTGATCCGGCAGACCCACATGCGACCCACTCGCCTGGATCAAAGTATGGGGATAGGCATGCCAAAGGGCCTCCATGACAGGAGTTTCGCTCTGGCGTATGGCGTTGTTCTCTTCTTCGTCTCGATGTCCCCAGCCATCAAGAATCGTGAGAACTACCGGAGCAACCGATCCGGTATGAAATGAACCGTTGAAAGTGCTTTTGCCCACGTTCACCAGCGATCGTCGGTTCTTAAGGACTCCTGTGAGAACAACTTAACCCTCTATCTGCCACCAAGCTCTTTTTTTTACCGGACCACCACATCGAACTCCCTATGTCCGACCAAGACAGGATCGAAATTCTCTCTGATCGGGAGCTTGCAAAAACCTTGGTAAGTCTGGCAACGCAGGTATTGGAGCAAGTGGAGGACAGTCGTAGTTTGATGCTGCTTGGAATTCCTACTCGCGGCGTGCAGTTGTCTCGTGTGCTTACTCGTGAGCTAGAACGGCTTAGCGGTCATCATATTGCCCAAGGAGCGATTGACCCGACTTTCCACCGCGATGATCTCGATCGCATCGGAACACGCCTGGTTCAAACCACGACCCTCCCTTGTAACGTAGAAAACCGACAGGTGCTGTTGGTGGACGATGTAATTTTTACCGGCCGTACAGCTCGCGCCGCGCTTGAGGCTTTACAGGCCTGGGGGCGGGCGCAAAGAGTGATGCTGCTCGTGATGGTGGATCGCGGTCATCGCGAGCTGCCTATTCAACCCGACTTTTGCGGAAGAAGGATCCTATCTAAGCGCAGTGAAACGATTGAGCTGCGTTTGCGGGACGTTGACGAGGAAGAGGGGGTGTTTTTGAAACAATTCAGCCGGACGACGTGAGTTCCTCGGCGTGGAAATGGGCCTTGTAACGCCCGAAAGCCACTATGACTGGCAGCGTGGGGCTGATCGTTCGACCTTTCCAATCATTTAGGACCTTAACTACTTCTCCATTTTGCCCCTGCATATCGAAAGCTTCGCCGCGATGCTCGGGGTGATTGAACACAACGACAGATGTATTGACCAGCACCTTGTCACCCGTTTGCATTTCATGAAAACCAACCTGGGCCTATTTTGTCATGGGGCTCGTGTCTGAGCGTCGGCAAAAGCTTTCTGGTCCGTCCTCTTCAACCTGACCCTTCAGACTATTACAGCCAGCCTGAAAGGCCTCCCAAGGTTCCATTCCACGTGACAACCAACGCTGAACCGCAAGTTCTAATTCTTGCGCCGAAACTAGGTTGGGGTGAGCTACGGCGTGCTGATTATGTTCCTGAATGTTCTCTAAACTCTGAAGAGCAGCGTTGATAAGCGCACGTTCGTTAACGGCTTCCAATTGCCACCAAGGGTGGTCTAAACGGTTGAGGCTGTCTAAGGCCTCCCACCATCGCTTTTGCTTCACCAGGCGTACAAGGCGTTCCTTTTCTGAGAGGTTGCGGTTCCAAATTTCCTGAAAGGTATCCCTTAGATTTTGAATGTTTTGACTGCGCTGCAAGTTCTGCAAACTTAGTAGCCGAAGAGCTTTCGTAAGCTCACCTTGCCAGAAAAAAGTAACGGCGCGCTCTTGGAGAGTAAGCTGCCATCGATCTAGTGCGGCTCGGTTTTTCACCGTGTCGCCTTGTTCAGAGGCTATGAGCTTTTTTTGGAGATTTAGTGCTTCAGCGCTTGCCCCTTTGGCCCATAAGTGCTTTGCATAGCGTTGTCGGCAAAGTGCCTGTTCAGCCGCGACTCCTTGTTTGAGCCATTGCAAAGCCGCAAGCTGTTCACTGGCGCGGACACACTCCCCGTAGTTTTGCCTTTCTACAGCTTCCCGTAGACGATTTGGCAACTGCTTTTCCCAACAGAATGCACCAGCCGAAATGGTAAGCACCGAGCCAAGGGTGACTACAACCCAAAGTCGAATTAAGTGGGGTTGCGCCACCAAAGAAATGTGTTGAGAAGGGATGGGATTGTTTTATAGAAAGTTGCGATAGATACTCAGTAGTTTTAAATAAACACTTTATCGAACCGTGCCCAAGAGCATGGTTGGATATTGTTCATTAGAACGCAGATCGCGCACGCTTAATTGAAGTTGAGCTTTGGCATCAATTGCCCATCGCAGATGAAGGCAGTCTTCTCCGGTTTTTCCAGGTGGAGATAGCGGTAGTACGAGGGGATCACCCGGCCACAGTTGATGTCTGCCTTTTCCAGCTTCATTCTCCCGCAGACATGGCAGCCCGTTGACGAAAACAACGCTATGTATCTCTTGAGGTAATGGCTCCGCAAGAACAAGTTCAATATTATCCTGGCCTGGTCGACTGGCCGCCAGCACGAGATCTAAAGAGTTGGAGGTTGGCCATGACTGACCGGCGACAAAGAGGGGATGCCACCGATGTCTATTGCTGCGTTGGTCCCATGTCCGCAAAGACACGCCATTTCTCAAAACATCTCGGATAGCAACGCCCGGGGTCAGCTTAAGTGCACCAAGAGCGACAGCCTCCACCGGAGGGGGCATTAGAAGAGGAGCTGGCGCAGTGTTTTCAATAAGCCAGCGTCGTAGCCATGGCAATCGTGCTCCACCTCCGACGACTACGATGCCTTCAAGATCCCCCAGATGGCAATTGTGGCGTCGTCCTCCGGCAAGAGTGGCTTCCATTAGCTTTGATAAAGCAACATTAAAACCGTGATGGTCGAGCAGTCGATCGAGTGCTCGGCGAGAGAGGCGGAGGCTGTGTTGTTGCCCATTTATCGCTAGCTCCAGCAATTCCTCTCTATCTGAGATTGCGATGTTGCTGAGACGGCACTTCAGCCGTTCTGCTGAATTGAGAAGCGTCATTGTTATCGGCTGATTTGGGCAGCATGAATTAACAATCCAACGATCTATATCGCGACCACCAAGACGCATCCCAGCCTTCCCAAGCACTTTGGCGGTACGGAGTCTTTGGCCACTGCCTTCGCCCAGATTCTTTCCTCCGAGACGTAGAAGCTGTGCTACAGGAGCGGCCTTGCCCTCTCCGCCTTCCAGGGCAACAAGTGCTAGATCAATGGTGCTGCCGCCAAAATCCACCACTAAGATGCGTGAGCCTGGAGGTAGTCCTGCTCCCAAGGCAGCGGCCGTTGGTTCATCAACAAGGGCAACCTCTTTAACGGGAAGAGTCTCGCTCGCTTTGACTAGCCAGCTTCGGTAAGCGCGATAGCTTTTGACCGGAGCAGAAAGAACGAGGCGCTCAATGTTGAGATTGGCGGGTAGACGCTGCCAGACTTGCTGTAAAAGCTGTTCTCCGGCCCAAGAGGCCCGGTCGTGCTTTGGGGTATTCCGGTTGCCGATATGTAGCTTAAAGTCTCGGTGCAATCTCGGATCGTCGGTGTCATGAAGCCCTGCTTCAAGGACCTGACATCCGATCAAGGGCTGCTCGTGGCTGTCCCAAACTAAACTGGGGATCTCTCCGGGACGATGTCCGATTGGAGGAAGATCCAGCAACTGAACTGTTGGATCCCCGGGCGATTGAAAGGCAACCACTGTGGTGGTGCTTCCCAAGTCAATGGCTAGAGTGCCACCACGTTCGGAGGGATGTCGAAGCTCTTTCTCTCCCACGGCTTACACGGCTTATTTTTCAGACCGCGACAAAAGCACAGCTAGGTTAACCTGAAATTAGTCTGGATCCAGTACTAGATAGAAACCGTCCTGGTAAGCGATTTTTTTTCGTTTTGCAGGGAAACCTAGAGATAGGGTCAGTTGCAGAACCTTTGTCATCGCTGTCGTGTGCATTCGCAAATAGGGCGACGTCAAGATCAAATACTTTAAATCACTCTTTATCCTGAGGGGACTAACGAAACGATCCTACTGTTTTACCCGCGTTCACTTCTAGCGGCTCTAAAGATAAGGCACCAAACAACGTTGTAGATATTTAGCGAGTCAGCGTTTCCCGCTTCTACCTCGACTTAAGAAACTGTTTCTTCTTTTAACAGTCTAGATCACTTGAGACGGCCGACTAAGCTGACCCACTATCTCTGATCAGCTTGTGATTTCAGCAAGAATTGATTCGAACGATTTGGCTAAGCGCGGGGAAAGTTTGATTCGACAATCAAGCAATCGATACCTCACAACCGTGCGTATTGCTTTTCGGGCAAAGCAACGGCGCTTCGACGACTTTGACGGACTGCTCGACGAGTCCAGCGTAAAACCGATAAAGCGTGCCATCGTTGAACTAAGCGATGAGCAGGATCAACCCGATCTTCTACCTGGCTGATGATTCACCGTGATTCTGCGGGAAGGTCTTGGATGGCGTTTGGCTTGGGAACCTTCACGAGGTCAATTCACCGTCCTTGTGGGTGGTGAAAATTGGGCCTTTGAATTAACAGAGTTCGAGTGGCGAGATTTAGTCGGTCTCGTGTCGACTCTGGAGACACAGTATTGCGCGTTGAAGGACCAACTTATGGTTGAGGAGTCGATCGAGCTTGAGCTTGAGCGTGGAGAATGGTGGGGTTGTCTGGCTGGTGATTGCCAGAGCTGGAGTCTTGCGCTTGTTCTAACGCCGCGCCAGGGACGGGGCGCAGAAGGGTTCTGGCCGGCTCCCGTGGCTGTAGCAGTCGTTGCAGCGATGAAAACGTTATGTGGCACTCCCCGTATTGATTAGAGTTAGGTTTGAGACTGTCAACCCAACGCGGCGCCATGGGAGTGTGCCAGCTCGGGGCTGGATAAGCAGGGCTAACGTCATCACCGGGACGACGAAAATGCCGAATTATTGAGATAGATACGTAGCACGCATTTAAGGTTGCGAACCTGATAGTTGCTCGTTATGTCAGGAAACCGCGGGATTCTTCCGAATTAGACTCGCTGTGACCCCAGTTTGGATTTCTCTCTTGAATATAAATGCATTTGATTCGACTCAGCTGGCCAAAAGATAAGGCTGTATCAACCGCCGGAAATGATTACCTCTGGCTTCGAAATCTTTATACTGATCCAGGCTAGCGCAGGCCGGCGATAGGAGCAGGCTGGCCGCATTGTGATTAATCGTGGCTTGTACCGAAATGGGGACAGCTTCATTGAGGTCACTACACCGATGTAAATCCCCGATGTAACCAGAGTAGCGTATGAGAACTTCCAGCTCCCCAGCTCCCGCCCCGTACAGAATCACCGAGCAGGCTTTTGACTTTAGTTGCGCTAACCAGCAACCGGCATCGCCGCGCTTGATCTGTCCTCCCGCCAGTACCACAACAGGCCCACTTATGGCTTTGAGCCCCACGGATGCCGCATCGTAATTTGTAGCTTTGCTATCGTTGAACACAGATGCAGTCGCCAATAATCCTAGTTGTTCAAGTCTGTGGGGTAAGCCAGGGAAACTCTTGAGGCCTAATGCGATTTCAGCAGGGTTGAGGCCAATTTTTATGGCAGCAGCAGTCGCTAGGAGAAGATTTTGACGATTGTGTACACCTGGCATTGCCAGAACGTCGGCGGTGAACATCGCACCTATGTCTCGCATATGAACCGTTCCCTCTGCATCAATCCAAAAATCAACGGGATCTAATTCGGAGTGCGGCTCCTCGCTACTGATCCAAAGACCTGATCCTGGAAATTTGCGATAAGAACGGAGATATGGATCATCACCATTAAAAATGGCTAAACCCGATCGCTCGAGCAAGCCGCGCTTAATTGATCCGTAGGCTTCTAAAGTTCTATGTCTTTCTAAATGGTCCGGAGTTAGGTTGGTCCAGATGCCGATTTGTGGAGCTAGCGTTGGGGCGGATTCGATCTGATAGCTGCTAAGCTCCATTATAAGCCAGTCGGGCTTAGATTTGCGCTCTGTGGTAATCTCCAGTGCTATCTCTGCTGCGGATACTCCCATATTTCCTCCCATGGGCGCCTTAATTCCAGCCCTCTGCAAAATGTGGCTTAGTAGATGAGTCACTGTTGTTTTACCATTTGTACCAGTGATTCCCACCCAGGGGATAGTGTTAAGGGCTGACCAAGCCAAATCTATCTCGCCGCGTACCTGAATTCCACCCCTTCTAAGGGCAGTCAAAGTTGGGTGATCCCATGGAATGCCAGGCCCAACCACTACTGCGCTCAGGGAGTTACGCCAAGGTACAAAACTGCTGATTTCAAGCGGGCAGCCCAGCTCAACTTGAATACCCTGTTTTTGAAGTTGATTGGCACATAGTCGGTGTTCAGGACCGTCTTCTTGTTCAATCACAGCAACAGATTGACCCTGATTGTGCATTAGTCGGGCTGCACCGATGCCTGACTTGCCGAGTCCAACGACGACTGTGAATGCCACTGAGAGAGTTCCTCGGCGGAAAGTGGGCGATACTGGATTTGAACCAGTGACTCCTACAATGTCAATGTAGTGCTCTACCCCTGAGCTAACCGCCCTCAGTCGACCGACCCCAGACCCCTATCCGGCTCGAGTGAACAATAGCAGGCAAACTGAAATGCCAACCTGATGTGTCAGCCGTCGTTTTTGATCAGAAACATTGCAAAGTACTCCCACGCATTCACGATCCCGAGACTAGAGGACAACCTCCAACGGTCAGCTCTCGGTCCTGATTCTTAAGAATCCGAAGTATGTTTGGCCGAAGGCATCGCATAGGTTCGAAGGGACTTTTCCAGGGTTTGAAGCGTGTGGAGTATGCGCTGAACCAGTGAGCGCGGCTGATTTATCGGAACAACATCGCAATAAACAGCAGTGCCGTGCGCGAAACCAGGTTGTTAATTGAGCGTTTCGGCACAGCCTCTCAACACATAAGTTTATATCCGTTGCAATTGTTATAGACTTAAGAACCCTCAACTGAAGTCCGAGTCAGCCCTTGGACCCTGATTCTGCACAGCTTAACCCAAGGCTTTTAGGGCTAAGCCAGGAGAGTCAAAGAGAAAATCCCTTGAGTCGACGGACGGGGTGTGATCGGTGCCAGGAGACTGCGTTCGCGTAGGTAGACAGAGAAGCTGACATCATTGAAGCACTCAGGCAATCTCGTCGCGATGCCAAGCAAATCCACTGGGTTTGTCCGTTTAATTATGGTTCAGCGTCTCTTCTTGAAAGCAAATGCTAAAGAAAGGGCTTTAGAAACAAGCCATTAAGCACGCAACGCTCTGTTAGCCAAACCAACCAGACTTCTGAGAACCTTGGGATTTTTGCGCCTACGAAAGTAGCTGTTCATAGAACGTTAAGACGGATTACCTGTTGTGGTCGGCTGCGTCGTATTACCTGCCAAGGCAATTCAATGCTGTCGGGCGTTTCCAAAAGCACAAGCCAACGTCCTTCCTCAAGCCGATTGCGCAAGATGCGTACGCTGTTGTCATCATCAAAATTCACACTAGCAGCAGCGGCATAGCTGCCCATCAGTCCTGAGCCCATCCCCAGCAAGCCGCTGATCAATATCTCACCCCATGGGCCGAAACTGGCAAAGGTCGTGAGGTTCGTGATCTGAGTAAAGGTGACTCCTGCAAGGAACCCAAACGGCATTAGCCAGCGTGCCATCACCTTTTGCCGAAGCTGGCGAGTGAGGTTGGGACTCAGCATCTTAACGCGATCTATGGTATTTCCTTCGGGTGAAATAGCTAGGCACTGTGTTAGGGGGACTTTGGTCTCCCTGAGCTGCTGGTTTAATTCCTCCACAGCAGTTTGGTCGGACACTACCAGCACGCAGACAGGCATTTGCTCACATTTAGTTGATCTAAATTCTGAACCCCACCCCTTGATCTTAAATAAGGCAGTGGATGTCAATCCCTACAGTTTTAATTAGGCAATTCTGTGCCCATTTATGACAAAAGTTCTGGTTTCCGATCCGATTGATCAGGCCGGCCTTGACATCCTTAACCAGGTAGCGCAAGTCGATCAGCGCATGATTTTAACGGAAGAGGAGCTAGTGAGAATCATCGGTGATTACGACGGTTTGATGATTCGTTCTGGTACACAAGTAACCGCCACAGTGATTGCTGCGGCAAATAGGCTCAAAATCATTGGTCGAGCTGGTGTTGGTGTCGACAACATTGATGTATTCGCTGCGACGCAGCGTGGCGTGCTCGTGGTCAACTCACCAGAGGGGAACACGATTGCTGCAGCAGAGCATACCCTTGCGATGATGCTGTCTCTGTCTCGTCATGTGCCCCAGGCTCATGCCGGGATGCGTGCAGGAAAGTGGGAGCGTAAAAAATATGTCGGCAATGAGCTCTATAAAAAAACTCTTGGAGTTGTTGGTCTGGGCAAAATCGGTTCTCATGTAGCCAAGGTGGCCCAGGCTATGGGAATGAATTTAATCGCTTACGACCCATTCATTGCTGCTGATCGTGCCAAGCAGATGCAGGTGAGGCTTACCGAACTTGATGCGCTCTTCCGCATTGCGGATTACGTGACGCTTCACATTCCACGCACAAAGGACACAGAAAATTTAGTGAATACCGAACTACTGCGAACTATGAAGCCTACGGCTCGCATTGTGAACTGCGCTCGTGGTGGTGTGGTGGATGAAGCCGCCATCTCCGAAGCGATCGATAACGGCATTATCGCCGGTGCTGGCCTCGACGTGTATGCCAATGAGCCTTTGGCGGAGAATTCCCCATTGCGTGCTGTCGAACGAGGGCTCGTGCTAACGCCTCACCTGGGAGCGTCCACAGAGGAAGCCCAAGAAAATGTGGCCATTGACGTAGCAGAACAGATGAGAGACGTATTGCTCGGGTTGCCTGCTCGTAGTGCTGTGAATATCCCTAGCCTTAGCGCTGAAATTATGGAACGACTTAAACCGCATTTGCAACTAGCCGAAACCGTAGGTTTGTTGGTGAGCCAGTTGGCAGGTGGCTATGTTCAAGAGATGGAGCTACGCCTACAAGGTGAGTTTGCTAGTCACCCGTCTCAGCCACTCGTGATCGCTGCATTGAAGGGGCTTCTCAGTGCGGCTCTTGGCGACAGTATTAATTTTGTAAATGCATCGTTGGAGGCGAAGGCTCGTGGTATTCAGGTCTTGGAGGTAAAGGACGAGACCAGCCGCGATTTCGCCGGCGGATCGCTGCAGATCACCACGCGCGGGGATCAAGGCAATCGCTGTGTAAAGGGGGCTGTTTTTGCTGACGACGAATTACGGATCACAAGCATCGATGAGTTTCCTGTCAATGTGTCTCCAAGCAGACACATGCTATTTACTCGTCACCGGGATATGCCTGGAATCATTGGCCATTTGGGTTCGATGTTGGGTGAACACAACGTAAATATTGCCTCCATGCAAGTAGGACGTAAGATTGTTCGCGGCGACGCTGTGATGGTGCTTAGCGTCGATGACCCAATTCCTGCTGAATTGCTTCAGACAATTACCACAATCGATGGCATTAAGGAGTCGCGTCCGGTCACTCTTTGATGATTTGGTTGCATCCACTAATAGGTTTATTCCTCCAAACCAGAAAAGTTACTGGTTTAGAAGTTGGGTGGTGCATGTATTTGGCTAGCTTCGCGACATAGCTAACCAAGGAAATATCTAAATTAAAAGGTATTGTCATTCTAGCTGTCTTGCCATAGTAATTAATTCTAGGCAAAATAGAATGATCTGCTGGCCGGCGGGTCTCGAGTCTTCAATTTCTAGCGAAGTATCCTCCCACCTCGATCGTACCAAATCAGGTTTCTTGATGAGGATTGAAGTCTAAGATAGAGGTAGTACCGTTAGCTCACAGTCTGGTCTAAGAGAAGTTGTTAGTGATTCTTTTGGCGTAGATTGATATACCCTTCAAAGCATATTGACAGGATTGATTGTTAGCTGAGATCCGAAAGCCGCCTTTGGCGTCAGCAAACAATCCTACCACTTGACTTTATCTTAGAAATGTTGAAAATTGCTCTACGGCCAGCAACGTCGGCAGCTGATTCGAGTCGTGGGAGCGGGATTTCTGGTATCTTATTTAAACCCAGATCTAAAGCGGTCCTAATTGCCAATACAAAAGTTTGGCGGTACTAGCCACGGCTAATAATGGTTGTTTAAGATCTCCCAGAAAAGTGCTTTCAGTTCACCTTGGGATTTTTTCAGAGCGTGTTAACGGTGACAAGCCAAATGAGTTGTTCTGAAACTTCTTGACGCCAGTGATTGACCCCTTGATCTTGGTTTTGAGAGTCTGGTCACTTTCATCGGTATAGGTGACCTCCACTCAGCGGAGATGGATCGCTTAGTAAATCAGGTACTCAGTTTAATAGAGGTCATTGCAAAGTTAAGATAGCAATAATCTAGAAAGCAGCGCAAGGCAGCTGGGACCTGCCGTAGACCCAACCCAAATGAGCCAATAATATAAGTCAAACTTATCGGAGCTACCGCTCCGATTGTTCCTGCCCCTCCCAGGGGCTGAAACCCTCTAATTTTGCCTTTATTTGCAGTAGATAAGTGCTGTTCTGCAGGACCGGATTACCGGAGACCTGTACGCATTCACCACTTCATGGCTTCCTATAAGGTCACCCTGGTCAGCGAGAACGAAGGTCTTGATAAGACCATCGAAGTGCCTGATGACCAGTACATCCTCGACGCTGCTGAAGAGCAGGGCATTGACCTGCCCTACTCCTGTCGCGCTGGCGCTTGCTCCACTTGCGCCGGCAAAATTACGGCTGGCACTGTCGACCAATCCGACCAGAGCTTTCTGGACGATGATCAGATAGAGGCTGGCTTCGTATTGACTTGCGTGGCTTACCCCACTTCTGACTGCACTATTAAGACCCATTCCGAGGAAGAGCTTTATTGAGCCTTCTCTTCGTTCAGTAAACGTTGGGTCCAACCACCTCTTCGGGGGTGGTTTTTTGTCGCTTAGCCATTTTGCATGACTAGAGCTCCTCTCTTTCAGCTGTTGTGAGCCATTCAGATGTTCATGATCTATTGGCCTTCGGTAGTATCCACACTAGTCCTGGCGGTCAATACAGCTTTCGGGTAATCGGTCCTTGTTGCCAATTGTTTGACCGAGAGGAATTACCTTGGCCTTGCTGCCGTCTGGCTTGGCGCAGCAAGGAGCCTAGTTGGCGACGGGTGGGTCGACGCTTCGTACCTGATATAGCGGCCCGCCGTTGCCCGTCATATTCGGTAGAGCTGTTGCAGCCCGGGTCTCGTCCCACAACAACCGTACTCACTCTATTTTCTGTGCGTTTTGTTAGCGAATTACAGGAGTGGTGGTACAGCCGTCACCCCCGCTCAATGAAGGATGACAACGTTAATCCCTGAAGATGCGTCTTGAGTAAATAAAAACCCCAACGGTTCGTTCGAAAACGCTGAGGTATTTAAGTTAAGCCTTGCAAGTTCAGAAGTAGATCTTGCCGCCGCCCCAGGAGGTTCCCTGCACCTTGGGCGATACCAGGATATAACCGGCTATTAAGCGAAGGTCTTCGTCATCAAGATCACGCATAGTTGGGTAAAGCTCTGCACTCCGCATACTGGGATGTATATCGGAGATGCTGTATTCGCCATCATAGGAGGTGGGATCCTTCATGTAGTCCACTAGCGCATCGACGTTGTTGCGAGCGGGAGTAGCTAGGGCTAAGGTCTCGGGATCAAGACCAACATTTTGGTTGGTCTTGGTAATTCCGCCAGCATGGCAAGTGCCACAGCTTGTATTAAACACCTTCCGCCCCGCATTTATTTCGCGGTCTGTAAAGGTCACCTGTGTACCGTTTTGATTCACTGGAACAGTTAGGGTTTCAGCATCCCACTGGACGGCATTAGCCGGAGGCGTGGAAAGCAAGCTTACTAGTACCGGAATGAGAACTAGTAGTCCTTTTAGGGACTGCCGCAGGGGGGGGAGAACAGAGACCATGAAGGTTGCAGAGGACTGACGGGTTTACCGCACCAAGCTCTTGTATCACGGGGTTGTGGCTTACCGAAGCCTGATCACAAACTGTTGCAGCGTGGTTTTACCTTTAAGGTGAGAAAGTCCTTGGCTAAGCAGGTGTTTGGGAAAATCGCTTGAGCTTCTTTTAAAAGGTCTTCAGGGGTGACTGGATTTCCTGGGGCATAACGCGGGCTGAGGTGGGTGAGGAGGAGTTGGCCCACCTTGGCTTCAGCAGCGGTCTGAGCAGCCATTGTGCTAGTCGAGTGTTGTTTCTGGAATGCCATAGCTGCTTCTTGGTGAGCAAAGGTAGACTCGTGAATGAGGAGGTCGGCTCCCCGTGCGAGTTCGACCGCCGCTTCACAGAACACTGTGTCGGTGCAGTACACAACACTGACTCCGGGTCTTTCTGGGCCGCAGAGATTTGTGCCATCAATTACTCGGCCGTCCTCAAGGGTGACGGTTTTCCCCTGTTTCAGTTGGGCATAGATTGGGCCAGGAGAAATCTGCAACTCTTGAGCGCGTGCGACGTCGAATCGCCCGGCCAAAGGTTTTTGCTCCACCCGATAGGCATAAGCCGGAACACGGTGGGTGAGCGGCGCGCAGAGCACGGTCAAGTCATCGTCTTCGTAAATAGCTGTTCTTTGGTCAGCGCAATCACGAACGCGATGCACTTTGAGCGGGTAACCGATCCGGGTAGAACTTGTACGGAGTACACCGTTTAGATAGCTCTCTAGCTGATCTGGTCCATAAAGATCCACGCCCTCATTGCTGTTCCCAGCCAGCCCAAGGCTCGCCAAAAGGCCGGGAAGACCGAAAACGTGATCTCCGTGCATATGAGTCACGAACACGCGCCTAAGCTGGGAGAGCCGTAGTTCGCTGCGCAAAAATTGGTGCTGGGTTCCTTCGCCGCAGTCGAATAACCATACCTCTGATCGCTGTGGCAGCCTCAGCGCCACAGCGGATACGTTGCGGGCCCTGGTGGGAACGCCAGAACTTGTTCCGAGAAAGGTGACCTGCAAGGCCGTAAATCCTCCGACCTCATGCTGCCATTTGGCCGGACATGAATGGACACGGCACACTGAAACGCTTTCAGTTGTTTGCTTTGCGTTTCGCTTCTATAGTCTTGGTGGGATTGACCACGATCTCACTTATTGGCTCGGCACAGCGTGTAATGCCGATGAAGCTTGATCCTCAAATGCGCGTGCTTCTGTACGAGGGGCCAAACCTACTGTTGCGAGCTGATCAGCAACAGTGGATGCAGGTGCATGGCCTAACAGGTGGGGTACGACGGCTTCGACGACTACAGCTGGAGCTGAGTCAAGTGGGATCTAGTGTTATGGCCGATCTTGATGGAGAACGCCGCCGCTTATTCAAGAACACGGTGCTGACGGTTGAGAACAATGATCCTCGGGGCATTTGGCTGGGGTCACGACGCTACCGGGGAAAATTTCGGATCAGTTTCTTCGGGGAATGCTTACAGGCTGTGAATATTATCGGCATTGAAACCTATCTGACTAGCGTTGTAGGCAGTGAAATGCCTCACTATTGGCCTCTGGCCGCGTTGCAAGCCCAAGCCGTCGCTTCCCGCACATACGCCCTTCAGCAACGCACGCTCCGGGAAGGTTGGGATGTGAAGGCTAACGTGACCAGCCAAGTGTACCGGGGCGTTGAAGCAGAAACATTAAGGACCCGAAAAGCAGTAGCTGATACGCAATCACTTGTTCTTGTCCATGGTGACAAATTGATTAATGCCGTCTTCCACAGTAGTTCCGGTGGCATCACGGAAGCTAGTGGCATGGTTTGGCGTCAGCAACTGCCCTATTTGCTGAGTGTTCCTGACTATGACCAACACAGTCCTGTTCATCGTTGGCAAGAACACTTCGCTCCTCCTTATTTATTCCAACTTCTGCCGGAAATCGGTGGACTCCACCGTATAGATGTGATCAGTCGGAGCGCAAGTGGTCGTGTGCGTCAGGCGAGATTAAAAGGACCACTGGGGTCCTTCGTTCTCACAGGACAGCAGTTACGCCAGCGTCTAGGACTCAGGAGCACTTTAGTGGAATTTGAAATGACTTCTGCTGCAGGCCAATACCCTGATGCACCGCCGTTAGTTTCGGCTCAACAGAGCCGTTGGTTATATAGACCCAGTCCCCAGTTAGTGAAGCTTAGTTTCTCAGCTAAAGTCCCTTCGCTGTTAGTTGCGCCGCCACCGCTGCCCAGAACGCCGCGTTCAACTGCTCAGTGTGTTTTATCTCGATGTGGGCTTCAGCTCGTGGTGCGTGGTCAGGGGTATGGTCACGGGGTCGGTATGAGCCAATGGGGTGCCCATGGTCTAGCTAAACAGGGAGCTGATTTTCGCACAATTCTTCTGCATTACTACCGGGGAGTGGATGTAACCCCGTTACAAGCACACCATGAATCCGCACTAGTATTGCAGCCACCTTCAATTACTCGCCGGCAGAGCTGAAAGTCAATTAACAGTCTTGCAACCTCCTCAACAATCGCAACAGCATTTGAACTTTTATCCATCTATGTTACGAATATTGATGGACTATCCCAAGTTGTAATTGTGTCAGCAACTTTGCGACTTTCTTTGAGCAAAGGCAATTATTAAAATTAAACTTGACGACGATTCAGATTATGAAGAAACACAAGTACCGAAGTGTGACTTTCGATTTAGCAGTCGAAGCTCTTATTTGAGCCAAACTTTTGTTGCTTATGCCGAGCTAGTTTCGCTAGTTTAGTTTCGATCTAGATGAGTATTTAGGTCGGCCGTTAAAATCTATACATTCATCATCCTTCATGCACGACATGGCTTCGCCAATTCTTTTTGATGCTGTGGTCCTGTGGCCACAGGGTCCTGTTTTCGACAAATTTTAGTCATGCGGTTATTGCGTGCACCTGCATCCTTCCGCTTTAATTGCACTAGATAGGCTTCAAGGTCCCTAGCAAAGCCAGCTTTAGGCACCATAGACGCAGACTCCGTACGCATTCTTAGATAAAGTGGAGGTCGCAGTTCTTGTTGCCTATGTGCCGGTTACCATTTTAAGTCCTCAGTACATGAACCTTGAGCCAATGCATCGGCAGCGGTCAATAGCCACCTTCTATCATCGTACCCAACTTCATCATCAGAAGGCTTTGCATGAGTATTGACCCTGTTGAGCGATCGCTTGAACAAACTTTTGAGTTAGAAAAGCTCGAACGATTTATTTGTGGCTGTCAGAATCTTGAACAGCTTCGTGAAATAGCATTGGCTTTAGCGCAGCAGCTGGCCCAACAAAAAGCTGCCAGTATTTGGATGGCCAACCGCGCTACTGAATCGGAAAATACCAAACTTGAACTGTTGGCAGAAGTGATCCGGAGGCGGCAGGCCAACACCAACGACATTAACGCCGCGCGATAGATGGTACAGATTAACTAAAAACGAAAGCTAACTATTGCTTATCTTATGGGCAGTTTAAGATATCAAAAAGTAATTTATCGTGTACTACGCAATAATTCTTAAAACGCAACTGTTTCGCCTTCATGCAGCGCTACACATCCGGGCATAACGAACCATTGTCTTGGTTAGATGTGCAAATATTTACAGTCATTTTATTGATTGACTTGAGACTCTAGATAACTTTATTTTAAGTCAATCAGTTTATGAGGACACTTCTAGCTCCAAAAAATCTTAGTACTAATTAACTAATATATCTGGTTTAACTCTCGTCAAGTTTTTTGCTTTAAATCGTGGAAGAATTAGCTTTCTTGCTAAAGAAATGGAGCAGGTTTGACTTGATCTTCTAAAAATCTAACCCTATCGAACTACCAATCTTTGCCACACTGTTAGATGTAGGATTAACATCGCTAGAATGATCTATCTAGAAAAATTCTAGTTAGGCATCTTGATAGGAACAACCTCAGCTAATCAAAATTTATATATTATTTAGCATTAGAATTGATTAAGGATAGTGATGCATCACTTGTCAAAGTTTATGAAGCCAAACACCTGATCATAGCTAAAAATAAAAGAAAAAAGTAAGAGAAGATTTCCATCATGTATCTGTGAATATTGTTGGCTATTTCAACATCTGTTTAGATTGAGTTAACTATTCCTATTCCTACTAGGCAGACTTGAGAGTAACTATGGACTCCATACGCGTCATTTCGTGGTCAAAAGTTCTCCCATATCCCTAATAAGTAATTGAGCGTTTTAAAAGCTTAAAGTTGTTTGGTTGAGCTCGATTTTGTATAATTTGAAATCCACAGAAACTCAATCTGCAACTTTTCTGATATTCATAAGCAAGAACTACTAATAGTTATTTCTTGCGATGCGATGGTAACGAGAAAACGAAGGCAGTCAAAACTTGAACGCGAAGCATATTTATGACAAATTAGGAAGCTACAGGGTTCCTTGTAGAATTGTTACCGACACAACCTGGAAAAATCGCCCTAGCTGTTGCCATAAACCTCTGGTAAAGCTGTAACAAATAAAATCTTCACACATGTTAGCAAGTTTTTGCCTAGGTTGGTTGGAATGCATCTTTAATACTAACTATGATGGCTTTTATAAGTTTCCTTTTTATTGCTTAGATTGTGGGCTAACGATAATAGCCATTAATAAGTCCAGCGCATCAAAATTAGTTTGCTGTAGCTAATGATGTCCTTCTCGTAGGTGAGGGATCTCAGTTATCTCGTGTTGCAACGCAGCGGCATTCCTAAATTTTGTTTCCTGTGGAGCTTCTAATCGTGCAATCACCTGACAAAACTGAACGTTTCATGGATGCGGCGAAACGGCGTGCTTATGAGGTTATTAACGAAACCAATCCAAAATTGACATCGTTAGAGAAAGGTTATTGGCTAGCGCTTAGGCATCGGTATGGAAAAGAGGGCTGTGTCAATTAATGCTCTTAACCGTTAGGTGAGGAAATAGGAGGTTAAGTACGAACATTCTTTTCAAGAACTTACTTCAATTTCTGACAGTTAACTTACGGTTAGATTGAATCACTGTAGAAATTAGTATGTGATGTCAGCAAAATAATTTTGCTGCCGAACTCTCGTTTTATTTACTTGATGTTGCATTTATTTGCAAGTCAGCGCATTTTGATTTGACTATACTTTGACCATTCTATATTTCATAATCTACCTCTTGAATAACAAGCTATCTTTACAAGAATTTCGATTAAGATGAGCGAAGACACGTCACAAGTCCATCCTCTGTACACCACGGATCGTAATGAAGTTGATGCTTTACTTAGGCACCAGGATGATCCAGGGCCAGAACAATTGACAACAGCTGGGCGACTATCTATTCGTTACAGCGATTTCCCCGGCGCTGTAGATATCAAACAGGACCTCCGAAAGGTCATGGCAGCCTGGGGATTAAAGCGCGCTGATCTAAATGCGAAATGTCGAGAGATTTGGTCAAGTGGTTGGCGACCTGGTCAACAGATTGATTCTGATGTTGGTTCTGGAGCCGATGTTGATGATCGTGAGATTTAATCACAACAACTTCAAGAAGTTAAAGTTAGTTAATGTATTAATGTGTATATAGAAAATATGAGTAACAGAAGTATCAATGAGGCTATCTTTTCCCTTTGGTCGTACGATATTTAGACTAACTGTAATATCACTGTTCTAATTACTAACTAAATTGAGCTCAATATATTTACTCAGAGATTACTGACACTGAACTTTAAGTTATCAGCTATTCAATATGCTGGAGTTCAAAGGTTGTTGATGAGATTTTCGAATCAATCTAATGTCAATGAAAAAGGTGATGATGTTGCAAAGCCATTGTTAATAGCAGTTGTATGATCCTGATCATCTGTTAGTTGACTCATGGTGGAAGCTCATACTGGTTACAAAGTTTAAAGAAATCGCGCTTGAAAAGTCAGGTTTTTTGATAAGATTTAGGGATTAATTCGTTAGCGATAGTTGCTAAGAAGTTAGTCTACTTTCTTGTACCTCTCGTCCACACGTTTGGCGGAAACCTTAGCAATTTTAATGACTTATACCATTCTAATGATATTTAATTTCTAGATTTTGGACAAGTTCTAGGTTGATATTAACACCACAGATATAATTGAGATTGTTGAAGACATCGGCAATACTAGCATTTTTGAAAGTGCTAGTATTGCCGATGAAACATATTAGCGTTAGATCGATGTTCAAAGTGATATCCTTCTGGCTGTACATGTCTTAATCTTACATCCGTAGGCAAAACCTCTAAAGCTTCAAATAGGTTAAAATGATCACAGTTTTTCGCTAATTAGTCTGCAGCCATCTGCACTAATCTCCATTAAAAGCCCTTTACTTTCATTGCCTTAGTCCACTTGGTCTACGATACCACTCTGTTATGACTAACTATTAGAGCACAGTAAAAATGTCAGTCATGTAGGAAGTCTGCCAAAACTTTAAGGGTTTTATCCGATTGCATCGAACACAACTTTAGGCTGGAGTTGTTGATTTGGTTCACACAAACCCATGCCTGCCATGCTGCCATCGGAATTACAAACCACTACAACGTCACCGTTATTAAAGCTCCCACTTGTAGTGAGACGCTTACCACAGCGCCAGTCCATTTCCTCCTTATTAGTCATAGCGTATTTCGGCAGCCTCCACAAAACGTGAAGCGGCGACAAGGGACGTGGAAGCGGTGTGTCTAGCTCTGGTAGGGGATGGGCCTGCTTCAGATCAAAACCGAGGGCCTGAGTACGTGTGAGTTCTGCAAGGCATCCTCCGCAGCCCAGCAATTCTCCCAGATCTCTAGCCAGTGCGCGAATGTATGTCCCGGCTGAACAGCGAACCTCTATGGTTAAGCGGCCCGATGCTGCGTTCCAGTGAATTAAATTGAGTTGCTCAATGGTCACCATTCTTAGAGGCAGTTTCATAAATTCGCCACGGCGAGCTCTCATGTGGGCTCGTTTACCGCTGATATGAACAGCAGAGATTCGGGGAGGCCGTTGTTGTATCGTTCCCCGAAATTGGGCAAGGGCATCAATTAAGCTGGTCTGATCCAGTTTGGGCCATTGATCTATCTTTAGGATCTCACCTTGAAGGTCATCACTACTGGTACGTATTCCTAGTTGAATCACACCTCGATAGTCTTTTTCGCCAGGCATGTAAGGAAAAAGACGGGTTGCTAGACCAAGGGCTACTGGTAAAACTCCTGTCACAGCAGGGTCGAGTGTACCGCCGTGGCCAACTCGTTTAAGGCCATAACAACGGCGTAGGCGGCTGATGCAGGCGTGAGATGTAAAACCGGCAGGTTTGTCAATAACTACGAAACCAAAGGGACCTTCCAGAGGGGGCATTGGCAGAAGTGGAAGGCGATGAGTTCAGACTGTTACGTCCCCGAGAATAGAGGACCGGCAATTCCATGCAACAGCTACGCGGCAGTCAGGATGTAGACGTAAATGCCTTCCTTCGGGACGGCTTGGACGTCAAGACCCACCTCACTCGTTATTTGACTTTGTCACTAGAGGAGTTAGAGAAGCTCCTACCCAAAAGCATGGATAATCTGGCAGCCTTGCATCCAGGCCCACTCAGATCCAAAGATGCCACGGAATTCTATGAAAACACTGTAGGGACAGGCCATCTGCTTGAACTAGCGGCTTGGCATCTTTCTAGTTCCGACTACATAGCCGACACCTTAAGACTTCAGGGGATGATGGCGCGGGGCCAAGTGCTTGACTTTGGCGGCGGGATTGGAACCCATGCTCTTTCAGCAGCCACTCTGCCAGAGGTTGACCATGTGTGGTTTGTAGATTTAAATCCTCATAATCAGGCGTTTGTGCAACAACGAGCTCAGGCATTAGGATTAAGTCATAAGCTATCTGTGCATAGAGACTTACACAGTACGGCTGATATGTGCTTCGATACAGTGGTGTGCTTAGATGTTCTCGAACATTTGCCTAATCCATCAGCGCAACTATTGGAATTCCATCAGCGAATGGCGCCTGACGCAATCGCTTTACTTAACTGGTATTTCTTTAAGGGTTATAACGGTGAATATCCTTTTCATTTTGACGATTCGGCCCTTGTAAATTGTTTCTTTCGCACGCTGCAAGGGCAGTTTCTCGAGTTATTTCACCCTCTATTGATTACCGCACGACTGTACGGAAAGGTCTGAATAAACTATCATAATTTATGAGGGTTGCCTTAAGATCAATCAAGAATTTATAAGCCTGTGCAAAGTGCCGAGGTTAAAGCTAACTGAGTAGTGATGTTTAAATTTAAATTTTGCTTGAACCAAGAACCTCAACTCAAGCCTCGAGTTAATCACGCAGTGGCTGTGATGCTGATGCGTTTGCGATTGTGCAGTCTGCGCTTAACGGTTTCGAATTTTACAAAACCATCAATCAAAGCGAATAGAGTATCGTCCCTGCCCCTACCCACATTGATCCCAGGCAGTATTGATGTACCGCGCTGACGGATTAAAATAGAACCGGCGGAGACGGGCTCTCCACCGTACGCTTTAACGCCGAGACGCTTAGAATTGGAGTCGCGGCCATTGCGAGTTGAACCTGTTCCTTTCTTGTGAGCCATAGGTAATAAAAGTTTAGCAACGGAGCGGGAGAATGAGGGAGGCGTTCAGCCGATAGATTGGTCATCTAGCATGATGGACTGCACCATCACCCGAGTGAGCTCCTGTCGGTGACCATTCTTACGTCGGGTTTTCTTTTTCGGTCGCATCTTGTAAACGACCGTCTTAGGACCACGGCGATGGGCCATGATCCTCACTATTACACTGGCGCCCTCGACGTAAGGCCGACCCAGCGTAGTGCCTTTTTTGGAATCTTTGATAAGCAGCACCTTCCCCAGCTCAACGGTTTCGTTTACGTCGGCCTGCAACCGGTCTAGATCATAATATCGGTCAGCTTGCAGCCATAGCTGTGTCCCGGAGGCTTCAACGATGGCGTAGGCACCACCATTGATCATTGGAGCTGCCTGTGCTACAAGTTTGGTGTCGGTCATTGGGTAGCCAAGACGCGGTCAAGCTGGAGCGAATCAACCTAGGCCTGAACCGCAATCAAAAGACAAACGGTTATTGTGGCATCTTACCCTGACTTGGTCAAGACTTAAGTAATTCATTCGCCCGGACCATCAGATGGCCCGACCGGCTCTCACCGTTGCATTGTTGCTGAGTTCGTCAACTCTAATTGACGCTTGCCTGCAATGGTTGCCGACCAATCGCTACGAGTCAATTGTTTTATCCGTTAGTGAAAACGAAAATCTCGCCACAACTTTGATCTCTCGTCAAAATGATTTGGATGCTGTTGTTATTGAGCAAAATTTGCTGAATAGAGTGACTCGGGAGAATTTGCTAAAAGCGGAAATGTTGTTTCCCGCAGTCATAGTTGGCGAGGTGAAAGGTTATGTGGACTATCACCCAGAAGAGTTGCATCTTCCAGGCGATCAATTAGTGCAGCTTGGTTACAGCATCGACGCTGCAATTTCACGTTTCTTACGTCAGGATCGCAGTCAGGAAAGCACAGATGCGGCAACTAAAGCAGTGGGCACTCTTTCTCGTCGTTTGCAGGCGCGGCTCGGTTATTTGGATGTCTTTTACAAACGAGATCCCTCCCGGTTTCTAGTGAGACTGGCACCGGATGAACGGAAAGAACTGCTCGAATCTCTTCATCGCACTTATAGAAATTTGTTGGTCAGTTATTTCAGTGATCCTGCCGCAGCGGATCAAGCCCTTGAGAATTTTGTCAACGCGGCATTTTTTATTGATTTACCAATTACTTGCACGGTCGAGATTCATGTGAATCTGATCGACGAGTTTTGGAAGCAGCTCCGCTTGGAGGGACATAAAAATGACTTTCTTCAGGATTACCGCCTTGCACTTCTTGATGTGATGGCTCATTTATGTGAGATGTTCAGGCGCTCTATACCCCCTGATATTCCACTATCTGGTACGGTCTTAGACTATCCATCCCGTGAAGTTGATCAGTCTGTTGTCTCTAACGAATCGTCATGAGCCCAGGTAAAACCTACATACTTAAGCTTTACGTTGCTGGTAATACACCGAATTCGATGCGTGCACTGAAAACGCTCCGCAATATCCTCGAAACCGAATTTCGTGGTGTTTATGCGCTCAAAGTGATTGATGTGCTGAAAAACCCACAATTAGCTGAGGAAGACAAAATTCTCGCGACACCAACACTAGCCAAGATTTTGCCTCCCCCAGTGCGTCGAATCATTGGCGACTTATCTGACCGTGAAAGGGTTCTAATTGGCTTAGACTTGCTGTATGACGAACTATCAGATGGCTCGCTGAAGTTGAACTTCCTCGACACTATGGATAAAGAGAACAATTCATCCACAATCGATTCTTAAGCGAGATAGTGCCCCCCCAAGCTCGACAATAGGCTTCTCACTACGGTCTATTCATATGCCTTTGTCATGCAATTCCCTCCTGCAAGCGGTCAGTCACAAATGCAAGTTCAGAAGCTCCCCACTGGGATCGAGGGCTTTGATGATGTCTGTCAAGGCGGTCTTCCCGTTGGGCGAAGCACTCTAATCAGTGGAACGTCCGGCACCGGCAAAACGGTATTTTCGTTGCATTTTCTCCACGATGGCGTCAAACATTTTGATGAACCGGGAATCTTTGTGACTTTTGAAGAATCACCGATCGACATTCTCCGCAATGCTGCTAGTTTCGGCTGGAACCTCCAGGAGATGGTCAAGCAAGACAAGTTATTTATTTTGGATGCTTCACCAGATCCGGATGGTCAGGATGTGGCTGGTAGTTTTGATCTCTCTGGTTTAATCGAGCGGATCAATTACGCGATCCGTAAGTACAAGGCAAAGCGAGTTGCGATTGATTCAATCACTGCTGTGTTCCAGCAGTACAACGCGGTATTCGTGGTGCGACGTGAAATCTTTCGCCTGATTGCTCGATTGAAGGAGATTGGCGTTACCACGGTAATGACTACCGAACGGATCGATGAGTATGGACCAATCGCTCGCTATGGAGTGGAGGAGTTCGTCTCTGACAACGTAGTGATTCTTCGCAACGTGCTTGAAGGTGAGCGTCGTCGTCGCACGGTAGAGATCCTTAAGTTGCGGGGAACCACTCATATGAAGGGGGAGTTCCCGTTTACAATGGGTGCTCACGGCATCAGTATTTTCCCATTGGGTGCCATGCGTCTCACCCAACGTTCGTCCAACGTGCGTATAAGTTCTGGGGTGCCTCGATTGGATGAAATGTGTGGTGGAGGCTTCTTTAAAGACTCAATTATTTTAACCACTGGAGCCACAGGCACTGGCAAGACGATGTTGGTATCCAAATTCATTGAGAATGCTTGTCGCAGCAAGGAACGAGCCATCCTCTTTGCCTACGAGGAATCGCGAGCCCAGCTCATGCGTAATGGCAGCAGTTGGGGTATCGATTTTGAGCAGATGGAGCAGGACGGCTTACTCAAGATTATTTGTGCGTATCCAGAATCCACAGGCCTTGAAGACCACCTTCAAATTATCAAGACTGAAATCAATCAGTTCAAGCCATCTCGAATGGCAATAGATTCATTGTCTGCATTGGCCCGTGGCGTTAGTCATAACGCCTTTCGCCAGTTTGTAATTGGCGTAACCGGCTATGCGAAGCAAGAGGAGATTGCTGGCTTCTTCACAAATACTTCTGAGGAATTTATGGGTAGCCACTCGATTACCGACTCACACATCTCTACCATCACGGACACTATTCTACTGTTGCAGTACGTAGAAATTCGTGGAGAAATGGCCCGCGCTCTCAACGTTTTCAAGATGCGTGGTTCTTGGCATGATAAAGGAATTCGCGAATTCGTGATCACTGGAAATGGTCCGCACATTAAGGATTCCTTTTCCACTTTTGAGCGGATTATTTCGGGTATTCCCCACCGTGTCTCAGTAGACGAACGCAGTGAGCTGTCCCGTATTGCTCGTAGTGTTTCCTTTGAAGACTGAGATAAGGAAGATCCAGCGCCCAATTCATTCTTGTATTAGTTCTAGTTGTTTGGGAAATATTCTTCAACTTGAAGACCAAATCCGTCATAGTCACATTGCTTTAAGGGCAGGTCAAACCAAAAAGTTGTCCCCACGTCAAGCTCGCTCACCATCGAAATCTGTGTACCATGCTTGTCCAGGATTCCTCGTACGATCGATAATCCGAGGCCGGTGCCTGCTTCGGTGTGGACGGCATTTTCAACTCGATAAAAGCGATCGAAGATTCGATCTTGATCGGGAGGACTGATACCATAACCAGTGTCAGCGATTTCCACGCGTAGTCGTGGTAGCGGAGACGTTAAAGTGCAAGTTGGGCCTTCACCCAGGTCACCGATCTTTGCCTTGACTATGCAGCTGTCAGGCCACAGGTAAGCACGAAGGTTCAAAGTACCCCCTGGTCGGCTAAATTTCAGTGCGTTTCCGACCAAATTGTCGAAAACTTGTAGAAGTAAATCCCAGTTTCCTAGTACATCGGGAAGATCGGGAGCGACATCCAATCTCAGCCGTACCGCTTTGTCTTCAGCGTTTAGCCTATAAGTGCGTAGAGTTTGTTCCATCGCTGGACGCATGCTGATAGTTTCAAAATGAATAGTTCGGTCTGATTCGAGTCGTGAAAGGTCAAGGACATCGTTCACCAATCGCGTTAGTCGATCAGTTTCGTCATTTGCAACCCCAAGAAATTCTTTTTTTTCATCTTCACTTAGTTGGTCGCCGAGATCATGTAAGGTTTCGACGTAACTCTTGATATTAAATAGAGGTGTTCGTAACTCATGGGATACATTGCTAATAAAGCGACTTTGAGCAGCATTGAGTTCCACCTCTCGAGTAAGATCCTGAATTGTGACGGCTATGCCTTTAAGACTTTCTCCGCTTGCATCGCGAACCGCCTGCATCACGATCCGGAGCGTTCGAGCAGGTTCGCCGACACTGCATCGAAGATCTTCGCCATCTGAACTACCAAGTAAAAGCGCATCGAGAGCACTATGGACCTCAACAGTCAATAGTTCTGGTAGCTCTTCGACAAGTTCTTGCCACTCAAGGTTGCGACCCTCCCAATGGAATAACCGCCGTGCAGTAGGGTTAGCCAACACGATGCGTCCAGTGGCGTCCAGAAGGATGGCCCCATCAGCCATTGTTGCGATCAATGACTGTTGTTTCACCTGGGCAGCGGTGAGTTCCTCAATATTGGCTTCGTCATAGGCCTCGAGTTGAGAGGCCATAGCATTAAATCCTGTGAGCAACTCGCCTAATTCGCCGCCCACTGGAAGATCGACTCTGGCTTGAAAGTTGCCAGAAGCTACAGAACGCACTCCGCGCAAAAGTTCTTTCACCGGACGCGTGATGGTAAGAGCGTTAAATACTGCCCCAAGAATTACCAGAACCCAGATAGAGATGAAAACGGCCACGGTGACTTCTCGAGTCAACGCTGCACTGGCAAGAGCTGTCTCGTTGGGATTGACACCAAGACCCAGCACTCCGTAGTACCTGCCACTGCGGATTAACGGCACGAACACATCTGTCACAGTCCCTTGGGGGGTCAAGTGTTGTCTAACCAATGGGTTTTGGGGACGAAGCTGTAGCTCTTCGGGAAGTTCCAGCCGTCTATTCAAACGCAGTTCATCGTTTTCTCCGATTGGTGTCGCGCTGATAGGGATCCCCAAATAGATAACGCTCTCTGGATCAGCGAAAAAGATGTAACGAACACTTCGGCTCGAGCGCCAAAACTTTTCAGCGACATTGGCGAGCTCACGGTCTTGCCCTTCAACAACTAATTCTGTGACATTACCGGCAAGAAGCAAGCCCAGGTCTCGAGCGTAGCGAGTATCGTTCATTGCTGCATCTCTTTGGATGCCATTCAGAGCAAAAAAGGTGATACCGGTCATCATCAGGCTCACCACCAAGGTGGCCACTGCCAATAGTTTGGTCTGAAGACTAAATTCCGCCCACCAGGCAGTAACTCGTTTCCAAATAGAGTTGTCTTCGGTGGGAGGCTCCCCATTTGGAGGTAAAGCCCAGTCAGCCAAGACTACTCCGCTCTCGCTGCTCATTAGCTTGAGCGCACCTGATGGCCAATATCGCGACGGTAAGTGATCCCTGTGAAGTTGATGTCGGCCATCCCAGAGTAAGCAGCTGCAAATGCGGAATCAAAATCGTCACCCTGGGCGACTACAGCCAGAACACGACCGCCCACTGCAGTGAGTTGACCGTTCTTATCGCGCTGGGTGCCGGCATGAAACAGCTGATGTGTTTCGTCAGTTTGGAAAACGGATTGGATGGCATCCCCTTTACGGGGCGCGTCGGGGTATCCGTCCGCAACCGCCACGACACAAGCGCTGCTCCGGGACGAAACTGTGAGGGGCGGCGCGAGATCAAGGCGACCGATAGCGCAAGCATACAGAACGTCACCAAGCTCTGGCCCCAGTAACGGCATTAGGGTCTGACATTCCGGATCACCAAAGCGACAGTTGAATTCGATAACTTGTGGGCCTATCTCAGTAATTATTAAACCTGCATAGATCACGCCACGGTAATCGATACCCCGCTGTCTCAAGGTCATCAAGGTAGGTTGCAGAATTAAAGCTTCCACGTGTCCTAAAGCATTGTCGTCCAAAAGTGGAACCGGGGCATACGCCCCCATTCCTCCGGTGTTGGGGCCGCGATCTCCTTCATAAAGTCGTTTGTGATCCTGCACCGGGGGTAGAAGAATCATTCGTTGCCCATCACAGAGAGCGAAGACAGATACCTCAGGACCTTGAAGTCGTTCCTCCAGAATGAGGTGGAGCCCAGCGGTACCAAAGCGACCCTGAAAAGCGTCATGGATGGCCTCTTCCGCCTCTGCTATTGATTCGGCCACGATTACCCCTTTGCCTGCAGCCAAGCCGTCGGCTTTTACCACCAAAGGACGGTTCACCTCCCTCAGAACGGTTATGGCTTCTATTTCGCTATTGACAACCCAATACCTAGCCGTGGGGACCCCGGCATCACGCATCAATCGCTTAGCCCAAGCCTTACTTGCTTCGAGTTGAGCGCCTGCTGCACTAGGACCAAAAACCTTAATCTCCGCAGCACGAAGAACATCTGCTACACCTGCGGCTAGGGGTGCTTCTGGTCCGACCACAACAAGGTCGATGCTTTTGTCTCGGCAGAACGTTACAAGGGCATCGGTATCGGTTTCTACTAGGGCAATCGCCTTGCCTTGTGTTCCACCATTCCCAGGCGCAATCCAAACCGTGGCGATCTCGGGGTTTCGCCCCAAGGCCCAAGCCAGAGCTTGTTCTCGGCCACCACTTCCCACTATCAGAACTCGCCGGAGAGGGGGAAGAAAATGGGAATGGGTAGACGAAATAGCCATGAACGCAAGAGAAAGGGAACGAGCCTCTTAGGTTTCTTTTGTAGAATGGGGCTCTCTATGGGGACTATCTCTCTTCCCATTATCTTGATATTGCTAGGCACGACGGTGCCCGCCTTAATACCGGAACCATTGACCAATAAGCGCTTTCAATGGTTGCTCACAGACGGAACAATCGCCGAGTTGGAACAAGCTTGTCTCAACTCTCTCGACGCTGAGCCCAACTGGTGGAGGGGACAGCTTCGGGATCGATTGCTCGCGATCCATCCTGTCCCGGCCCGCTTCGATCTTACATTACGCAATGCGGAGGCGCTATTGCGCTGTGGATTCCCGGAGGGTGTCGCACTAGTGCTTAATCGTTTCAGCCCAAGAGTTGGTGAAGAGCGTCAGAGTTGGCTCATGCTGCGTTGGCAGGCAGCAGCGGCCACACTAAATCATCGTCAGGCCGCTCTGGCCCTAAGACGACTTGTAAACGGTGATCTAAGGATCCTCGATCAGATTACGCTACCCGGTAAGCGCAATGGTCTCGATCAGTTAGCGGAACATGAAGCCTCAGTTGGTAGAACTCGCGAAGCGGCATCAATTGTTTTGGCAGGGGAGTTACAGGGCATCGTGGGGGCTCGTCGCAAAGCAAAGGCGGCCGATTGGTTGGCCGCTTCGAATGGAGATCAGGCTAATCAACTATTGGAGGTTGCTCTAGATATGGCCACGTCTAAACAGGCTTGGGGATTAGCAATGGAGGTGCTGCGACTACAGCTGCGTTTACAGCTCGAGGCCGGCGGAGATGGGGAGCGACCGCGGCAGCGAATGAAGCGATTGGCAGCTCATCTGGATGATACCTGTACGCTACTTCAGCTCGATTCAAACAACTCCACACAGTTATCTTCCCCTTCCCCGCGCGAGCTGGACGACCCTGCCGCGGCAAGGAAACCAATGATTGCACCGTTGTTATGAAACCAGATCACGGAAAGCTTCTATACGAGGGCAAAGCCAAACGCGTTTACGCCATGGCCGAAGGGGATAGTGCTTTGATCGAATTTAAGGACGATACAACAGCGTTTAATGCACAGAAAAAGGCTCAATTGAACGACAAAGGTTGGCTAAATTGCCAGATCTCTGCTTGTTTGTTCGAGCTACTCAAGCAGAAAGGCGTTCCGACCCATTACCTTGGCCTTGTCGGGAATGCTTGGATGAAAGTTCAGCGGGTGCATGTTATCCCGTTGGAAGTCGTGTTGCGCAACACTGCCGCCGGTTCCCTGTGTGAGCAGATGCCGATAGCACAGGGAACTCAACTAAAGCCAGCATTGCTTGACCTGTACTACAAAGATGATGGACTAGGCGACCCTCTTTTAACTGAGGCCAGGGTCAAATTGCTGGAGGTAGTGGATGAAGTACGCCTGTCGGCTATTAAGCAACTAGGTCACAGAGTAAACGAAGTTCTGTGCTCATTTTTTGCGAAAATTAATCTTCAACTAGTTGATCTTAAACTGGAGTTTGGAGTGAGTTCTGCTGGCCAATTGCTACTTGCTGATGAAATTAGCCCCGATACCTGTCGGCTTTGGGACTACCAAAGTCCTGACGTGATGGATAGGATTCTGGATAAGGACAGATTCCGGCATGATCTTGGCGGTGTGATAGAGGCTTACAGAGAGATTCTCGAACGCATTCATTCTGCGTACCCTCGCAGCCCCCTTCTGTAAGGTCAGCGAAAATTTTGTCATTGCCACAACCCTAATCTCTGCTTTGATGACCCGACGTTTGCATAGCTGCTCTTCGGTCACTATCTGTTGCGAAGTTTTGGGTTTTGTACTTAGCTTTCCCCTATTGAGCCAGCCATTACAAGCCCAAACTTTAGAGACGGCGATCAACTCAACTATTGACGAATCCATCGTTCAAACAGTCAAGGTAGAAGCACCTGTGGTTGATCCCATACAAGTGGATATAACCCGCGTTCTCATTTCTGAAGTGGCTATTGAGGGGATTACCGGTCACCCAGAGGAAGATCGCCTTCGGTTATCAGTTTATGACGCTATGCAGATACGTCCTGGTAGACAAGTAACGCGTAACGAACTGCAGAATGACCTTAATGCTATTCAAGCCACCGGATGGTTTTCTAATGTTCGCATCATTCTTGAGGATAAACCTTTAGGTGTTCGTGTAGTTGTGCAAGTCAACCCTTTCCCTGTCCTGACAAGAGTGGAATTAAATCCTGCGTACGACGATCTTACAGGTCTTATGGTGGAAAAAATCTTTGCATCAAACTATGGGCGCACACTAAACCTCAATGACTTGTATAAGGGAATAAAAATTCTACAGGATTGGTTTGCTGGAGAAGGTTATTCATTAGCACGCATCACCGGTCCAGAACAAATCACCCCTGATGGAATAGCCTCCCTTAGGCTTACTCAAGGTCGTATCCTTGATATTAAGGTGCGATTCCTCACAAAAAATGGTGATGATATTGATGAAAATGGCAATCTGATTAATGGAAAAACAAAAGAATGGGTGATTAACCGAGAAATTTCTGCTCGGCCTGGTCAGCCATTCAACCGTAATATTCTTGAAGATGATATCAAAAGATTGTATAGAACCCAACTCTTTAGCGATGTAAAAGTTACGTTAAAGCCGGTTCCCGAACAGCCAGGGGATGTTGTGCTCATTCTTGGTATCGTTGAACAATCCACCGGTCAGATTTCCGGCGGCTTGGGTTACAGCCAGAATCAAGGTATTTTTGGACAGGCTCAGTTTCAGGACACAAACCTGTTCGGGCGAGCTTGGGATGTAGGCTTGAATGTCACTTACGGGCAGTATGGCGGGTTATCAAATCTCACTTTTACTGACCCATGGATTGCTGGAGATCGTCATCGCACTGGATTCCGTGGTTCGCTATTTTTGAGTCAGCAGGTTCCTCAAGTTTTCCAGAGTGAAGATAACGGTAACATTAGGACGTTAAAAGGCTACGCAAATGGTAGAAGCCATAATATTTACAAGAGAAATCCTAAATATGATTTTAGGGATTTTAAAAAATTTCCTGATATAATCAACGAGACTAAATATGAACATTCTAATGTAAGCTGGTTTAATTATGAGGGTGATTCAGTTGCCCTTAGGAAGACTGGTGGAAATTTTGCACTTACGCGTCCTCTCAATGGTGGAAATCCATTCAAAGACGTGCCATGGAGAGTGCTTATCGGCATGTCATTCGAGGATGTAAGACCGATTAACTTTTCAGCAAACTCTCGTTCCTATGGCGTGTCTACAAACAAATTAAAAAGTGGCGTAGTCGAGAGCAAGGATGTTATCTGTATTTCTTATGGCTGCGCTAAAAGTAATATTCTGACTGGTTTTAGACTCGCTGCTACCTATAACACTTATGATGACTCGAATAATCCAACAAATGGAAGCTTTTTTACAGCTAGCACTCAACAATTTGTCGGGGTAAATGAAAATTCGCCAACTTTTAACAAACTCCTTACTAATTATACTCGATTTTTTCCGGTTAATTGGTTAAAGTTGCACAAAGGTTGTCGTCCAAAGCTGGGTGAAACAGCTAGTTGTCCACAAGCAGTTGGTCTTCAAGTTAAGGCTGGTGTTGCCTTTGGAGATATACCTCCTTATGAGGCCTTTTGCCTAGGTGGCTCTAATTCCATTCGAGGTTGGTATGATTGCGACTTGGCCGTCGCTAAAGCCTTCAGTGAAATCACTCTCGAGTACAGATTTCCATTAATCAGCATTTTTTCTGGTGAGGTTTTTATGGATGCTGGCACTGATTTTGATACTCAAAAGGATATACAAGGACGTCCCGGTCTTCTGTTGAATAAGGATGGTACGGGTGTATCTGTTGGTACAGGCGTTATCGTTAGAACTCCGGTCGGCCCATTGCGATTAGAGGTGGCTACGAAAGATTTCAACGATGATTATCGCTTCAATCTCGGTGTTGGTTGGAAGTTCTAGTGATCACTTGGCCTGAGGATTATTCAGGTGCTTGGACGCTGGCTGGTCAGTCTGAGAGGTCAGGTGTTGGTCTTCATAGTGGCCTTACATCGGTGGTGCAATTACGGGGAGCTGATCAGCCTGGGTTCTATCTTAAAGTCGAGGGTCATGCCGATCCATTTCGTTTGGTTCCGAGTCAGGTTTGTAATAGTCAGCTTTGTACGACTTTGAATTTGGGCCCATGCAAGGTGGCTACCGTGGAGCACTTGTTAGCGGCTTTGGCTGGTTGCGGTCTCACCCATGTAGAAATTAGGTTGAGCGGTAATGAGATTCCTCTGTTGGATGGCTCAGCTCTGGATTGGACCGAAGCAATCGCAGAGGCTGGGTTGAAACCCGCTGAGACACCTCGCCTTGCTGCACCGGAGTTAAATCAACCCTTGCTACGACACCGTGGCGGTGGTGTAATCATGGCAACTCCAGCTGAAACTTTCAGTCTTTTTGGAGTTATTGATTTTCCACAGCCAGCGATTGGGCGGCAGCAGCTAGCTCTAGAAATGACGCCTCGGCGGTTTATCGAGGAGATCGCCCCTGCACGAACCTTTGGTTTTAGTAATCAGGTGAATCAATTACGTGCAGCGGGACTAATCAAAGGTGGAAATTTAGATAATGCTTTGGTTTGCAATGGTGATGGATGGGTGAACCCACCGCTTCGTTTCCCGAATGAACCAGTGCGCCATAAGCTCTTAGACCTAATTGGAGATCTGGCTCTCGTTGGTTTCCCTAAAGCTAAGGTTTTTGTTTACAGGGGTTCCCATGAACTCCACACCGATTTTGCTGCTTCCTTGTGACTGAATCTTCCAACTCAGATGTTGTGCTGACAAGTGAACAGATCGCCGGGTTGCTTCCACATCGCTATCCATTCGCCCTCGTAGATCGGGTCACCGCCCATGAGCCAGGAGTTTCAGCTACTGCGATTAAAAATGTCACCACGAATGAGCCTCAGTTCCAAGGCCATTTTCCAGGGCGACCTTTGATGCCGGGGGTCCTGATCGTGGAGGCTATGGCTCAAGTCGGTGGAATTATCGTCGCCCATATACCTGATCTGCCAAAGGGTTTGTTCGTTTTTGCAGGAATTGACGGAGTACGCTTCCGCCGCCCCGTGGTTCCTGGAGATCAACTAGTGATTTATTGCGAACTGATGAGCCTTAAACGCAAGCGTTTTGGCAAGGTCAAAGCAGAAGCCTTGGTAGCGGACGACTTGGTTTGTTCTGGTGAATTGTTGTTCTCCTTGATAGACTGAGAGTAACAATTGTGGGTAAGTCCTCTGTACAGATTCACTCCCATGCAGTGATCGACCCCAAGGCCGAGCTGGCGGCGGGTGTGGTGGTTGGTTCTGGTGCTGTAATCGGTCCTCAGGTCGTTGTTGGTGAGAATACCTGGATCGGCCCCAACGTTGTCTTGGATGGGCGGGTCACTCTGGGAAAAGATAATAGAGTGTTCCCTGGGGCCTGTCTTGGGCAAGATCCTCAGGATTTGAAATATCGCGGTGCGAATACTGAGGTAGTCATTGGCGACGGCAATACACTGCGAGAGTGCGTCACGATTAATCGCGCCACTGAAGAAGGAGAAATGACTCGGATTGGTGACCATAATCTGTTAATGGCCTCTTGCCATCTCGGTCACAACTCTCTACTTGGTAATGACATCGTTATGTCCAATGCTATTCAGGTGGCAGGCCATGTGGTGATCGAAGACCGGGCGGTGATTGGTGGTTGTTTGGGAATTCATCAATTTGTACATATTGGAGAAATGGCAATGGTGGGAGGAATGACTCGAGTAATTCGCGACGTTCCCCCATATTGTTTGGTGGAAGGGCATCCTGGCCGGTTGCGCGGTCTGAATAAGGTTGGCTTACAGCGCAGTGGATTGGCACACCAATATGCCGGTCGTGAGCTAAAACAATTGCGGGAGATCTGGAACTTGCTGTACCGCTCTGACTGTGTGATGGCTGAGGCCTTACAGAAGGCTCGCAGCCAAGAACTACTTCCCGCAGCGGATCATTTATGTCGCTTCCTTGAAGCCTCTATTACTAAGGGGCGGCGTGGACCGACTCCGGTTCTAGTCAGCCGTTGATGGTGCAGCTTTTGATCAGTACCGGCGAAGTCTCCGGTGATCTACAAGGCAGCCTATTAATTCAAGCTCTCAAAGCTGAAGCATTGGGGCGCGGAATCGATCTAGAAATTCTGGCCCTCGGCGGTCCTCGGATGGCTGCTGCTGGAGCGGAGTTGATTGCCGATACATCTCCTTTGGGAGCAATTGGTCTTTGGGAGGCGGTCCCCTTAATTTTGCCGACCTTACAGCTGCAGGCGAAAGTCGATTTTTTCTTAAGGCAACGTCTCCCTGATGCGGTGGTTTTAATCGATTACGTCGGTGCTAACGTGCGTTTGGGTAGGAGCTTACGGAAACAAAACCCATCCCTACCGATCGCGTACTACATAGCTCCCCAGGAGTGGGCTTGGCGCTTTGGCGAAGGCAAGCCCACGCATCTGTTGGATTTTGTCGATCACATTTTGGCGATTTTCCCAGCTGAAGCGGAATTCTACGCTGCACGTGGGGTAGATGTTACTTGGGTGGGCCATCCATTATTAGACAGTTTTCAGGAGTTGCCAGAACAACCAATCTCGCTAACGCTACTTGGACTTGATCCTGAGGCGCCAGTATTGCTGCTAGTGCCAGCTTCTCGTCCACAAGAACTGCACTATTTGATGCCGCCCCTTGCTCGAGCTGCGGCACTTTTGCAACAGCGCTACCCAGGACTTCAAGTACTAGTGCCAGCTAGCCTGCAGCAGTTTGAGCAACCACTGACCAGAGCCCTGGTCGAAGCCAACGTCCGCAATGGCCGCGTGGTTCCTGCTACGGAGACCGATAGCGTGAGACGACTGTTGGTCGCAGCAGCAGATTTGGCAATAGGCAAGTCGGGAACTGTAAACTTGGAGCTAGCCTTGCAGGGGGCACCGCAGTTGGTAGGTTACCGAGTGGGTCGAGCGACCGCGTTTATCGCAAAACATCTACTCCGCTTTCAGGTGGAACACATTTCACCTGTTAACCTGTTGTTGAAGGAACGTTTAGTCCCAGAGTTGTTACAGGACCAGTTCACAGCCAATGCTCTAGCGGACCTAGCACAACCCTTCTTTGAGGCTGACAGTCCTGAACGAAAGGCAATGCTTCATGGTTACAGCAGACTACGTGCTGTTTTAGGTAAGCCAGGAGCAACAACGAGAGCTGCTCAAGCAATCTTCGATCTGGTGATACGGTGATCAGGTTCGCGGGCGCGGTGTTGATCGCCCTATTCGTTTTTGCAGGTTTGCAACCCGCTGACGCTAAGGAACAGACGGCTATTTTAGCTGGAGGCTGTTTTTGGTGCTTGGAGCACGATTTGGAACACCTTCCAGGGGTGATTGAAGCTGTCAGCGGCTATAGTGGTGGTCACGTGGATCAACCCACCTACCGCCAGGTGAGTGCTGAAAACACAGGTCACCAGGAGGCAGTACAGGTGCGCTTCGATTCTGTACTGATCAGTTACAGCACTCTGTTGCGTAGTTTCTGGCGCAATGTGGATCCCTTTGACAGTGGCGGTCAATTCTGTGATCGCGGCGATTCCTATCGCCCAGTGATCTTTGTCGCCGATGCCACCCAGGCAAGAGATGCTAGAACGAGCGCACAGGCGGCGGCCGATGAACTCGGTTATCCACGTTCAGCGATCGAAGTGGAAATACGTGAGGCTGTGCCCTTTTGGCCTGCTGAGCAGTACCACCAGAATTACGCAATGCGGAGCACAATCAAATACAACTATTATCGTTTCGCTTGTGGCCGAGATCGCCGGCTAGATCAGGTCTGGGGAGACAATGCTCGTACTGGCAACGACTGGGTTAATAAGCATTAGGTCGCAGCCTCAGAACCTCAGCTTTTTAATGCCGTAGCCAATAAATAGATCAAGAACTCTTCAGCATCCCGTAGCTTGTGATGTGGCGTGAACGAGTCAAAGTTCGTATGGAATGACATTGGTCAATGTCGATGCGCCAATAATATCAGCTATCGCTGGTAGGTCTAAGGCACTAGCTATTCGGAGCTCATATCTCTAAGAGCGAGCAGGGTGGATCTCTAAACAATTGGCGAGCAAAAACCTCACCGAGAAGATTGCCAACTTGGAGCGAAGTTGCAGTAATAAACAAAATTACTGCGAAACGAATCAGGTGTTCTGTTGATTTGTCCATCAGAAAGGTTCTTCATCATCTAGGTCTGATTCGGGTAACTGGACTGTGACTCCAGAGGAATGCCTGTTCGCATCTCCAGTTCAAGAAGGCGCTCTTCATGGTCACTGGTGACATTTAGAACAAATTCGAAGAATTCAGAGAGGCTGCGATAGCAACGCGCGAAAAGCTGGCCCACATTTACTTTTTTCTTCATCGCTCGTTCTGGTCGTTGTGATCCATGCAGATGATCAGAGCGCGGAGCTGCTGGATTTCCTACTGGGTTTCCTTGTGCTGCCGGCAGACCTCATTGGTCAGGAACTCGATTTTTTTGGTCAGCTCCCGCAGCTTGGTCCACACCTCGCGAGCCGAACGGAGATGCCGGTTGGTCAGGTTTGCGAGTGAATTGGCGACAATTGGTATAGATAAGGTTTTGAACAGCTAACGAACTGGTAACGCTGTCAGCAAGGCTCCTGAGCTTTCTTCCCAACTGAAATATGAGGGGCTTCAGGGTAGATCGTTCGCGATCCGTCGTTTCGATAGGTGCTTCCTGGATAGTCATGGCTGAGGTGTTACCTCCCTCATGCCGAAACAGACTACGCACTTTGTTTCTGATTTGCAACCCTTTGGCAAACACGTCATGATTGCCCTGTCGCCATCTGCCTGGTATTACTGCCCGTGGGATCTGATTACGAGTTTGTGGAAGCTTTGAGCGCCAGGTCAATCCAAGTAGGTATCCGCCTTGACCCAAGGATGACGTCGATGCTTTCTGACGTTCGCGAATGGTTAGCGGAGAAACCTCTAGTCGAGTACGACGGGGCCAGCGGATCTGGCATTGAGGTCGCCAAAACCGATACCTCTCTGGCAGGCTTTCTTCTGAAGGCTGCGATCGAAAACCTTTATGCCGACCGCATGATCGATGTGCTCATAGATGAGGCTGCCGATATTTGGTCTCAAGAGATGATGCCAAGTGAGCTCGAACTTTACCCCAATCCAATCGATTCGGAGCACGTGCGCTACCAGCTCAAAAAAAGATGTCCTGCGGAAACAAACGGAATTTCAGCTGATGTCCTTAATCAACTGATCGAACAAGGTCGTCTTAGGTACAAATCTGAAGGGATCAAGAAGAATACGGGACTGGTTGCCGGAACACACATCAGAGACAGATTCAATAAGCGCTTTGAAACACGAAGACTCCCCGATGCCCCAACCACTTTGGAATCGGAAACACGCAACCCCAATGACATTCCTTTTTGAACCCACATCGACTTTCGACGACGCGCTGGACGGCGACTTTTTCGCTTCGGTTCAAGAAGTTGTGCTGTATCTCCGGCCCCGTTGAAGCTTTCTTGAACCCCCACAAAGAGTACGCCTTAGTTGGGTCGTCCTCACGCTTCCAGCGCTGAGCTCTGGAGTGACCAGCTATTGAGGCCCGCACTTGGAAGAGCTGCCACCAGAATTATGCCAAGTTAAACAAGTTGAGATACACGTTTTATCGTTTTGACTGTGGCCGCGATCGACGCTTGAATGCCGTGTGGGGTCTTAACGCTGTTAGAACCGGCGAGATCTGGCAAAGATAAGAGGACAAGAATTAAAAAAAGAAACCCTTTATAATCGCTAAAAGCATCAAGTATTTGCGTCACAAATACCTAGTAATTTCTTAGTGAAGATGCGGATTTTACGCCATCGACTTTCCTGGAAAATACAGCTATCATTCCAGGATGGAAGGAGGAAGATGTATGTATCTGCTGACTGTTAAGGATGGCCTCGGTACGCGTCACATCGGTCCCTACCCATCCCCAAAACATGCTTCAGATGATCTAGATCGGGTTTTGGAGTCGTGTTCAGATCGTGCCCGTTGGCAGATCCATGCGCTGGAACTCCCTGGGCAGGTCTCTCAAGAACTTCATGCGATAGCTGTTTAAATTTAAAGGTGCTTTCGTCCTGGGAAACCGCGAGTAAGCCCGCTTTCTATCATTAGACCGATACCTACATTAATGACAATTAAACTAAGTGTTCCATACCAAAACCAAGGCCCTCCATCCTGGCCTAGCATCTGAATGCTTTTGCGGCTGACTGCCTCTCCAAAGAGGCAGAGTCCTATAGGCAAAAACAGAACGCCGAGCTGAGCCTTAACGTACCAGCGTAACGAAGAGGGACTCATACCTGAGCACAAATCCAATTCACCAAGGTGCGCACGCCGTAGCCTGTGGCGCCTGCTGGATTAACTCCCTGACCTTTATCACTCCATACCGGCCCAGCAACATCGATATGTGCCCAAGCAGTGTCTTGACTGACGAATTCTTTAAGGAACAATGCTGCGGTGATGGATCCTCCTGATCGAGGCCCAGTGTTTTTCATGTCTGCCAGCAAAGATTTCAGTCCCTTTTTGTAAGACTGGTGCAGAGGCATGCGCCAAAGACTTTCCCCTCCGGCTTCGGCTGCTGTATTAAGCGCACTTATCAGCCCATCGTCATCGGACCAAACCCCGGCTATTTCATCACCGAGCGCAACGACGCATGCTCCAGTGAGCGTTGCCAGGTCCACAACAGCATCAGGTTTTTGCTCGCAAGCATACAGAAGCGCATCGGCAAGGGTGAGTCTTCCCTCCGCATCTGTATTGTTAACTTCGATCGTCATGCCATTCGCAGCCGTGACGATGTCACCCGGGTGGACTGCTGAGCCATTCACCATGTTTTCACAGGAGGCCACCACCATGTGCACCTCCACTCCGGCTGGCTTTAACTCAGCGATCGAACGCATTGCCCCAAGTACTGCAGCACCCCCACCCATGTCGAGCTTCATGATGTCGATCTGAGCGGCAGCACCCACCTTGAGATTGTATCCACCAGAATCAAAGGTGAGGCCTTTACCAACGAGGGCTAGGCGACGCTTGACCTCTCCTTTCGGGCGGTAGATCAGATGAATGAATTTGGGAGGCAAATCTGACCCCTGACTGACGGCTAAAAAAGCTCCCATTCCTCGGGCTTCGCAATCGGCTCGTTCAAGAACGTTTAGTTCAAGGCCATAGTCGTGAGCCAAGGTAGCGGCTACTTTTGCAAGGGCTGCAGGAGTGACGTGATTTGGCGGTGCTGCTACAAGCTCGCGTGCAAGCTCAACGCCAGCACATGTGGCATTCACGGATTGCAGCCCCGCAGCATCTATGTTCGGAAGCCCAATCAGTTCCAACACTGTCGGAACACGACGCACATCAGATTCTTTCCGGAATCGTTGATCTATATAAAGCGATAAGCGACTTGCTTCCATACTGACGCGGGCAGCATTCTCCGGATTCTGATCGTCCCAAGGTAGGTGTAGTCCCAATCTTCCAGTGCATCCAACGGAGGCCCGGGCGCCGTTTGCAGAAGCGGTACGCAGAGTATCAAGATTGATAGCATCGGCGTCACCAAGACCAATCAAAATTACCCTTTGCGGATTGACGTTAGTCAACAGATGCAAAACAAGTTGTTCGCCGACTTTTCCCTGGAAGTCTTGCTTGGTTAGTGCAGAGATGACGCCGGGGACCCTGTTCTCCAGTTGGGCTGCTGTATCTGACGGTTTTCCTTTCGGTAACCCCACCACTAGTACATCGCCGCTCCAATCATTCAGTTGGGTGGATGAAATGGAGAGCTGCATGGGCGATGTGTATGTTCGAGCCATGAGCGTAGCGATTCCACTAGCTTAGTTATTTATTAAGTTTGCTACAAATGGCGTAGCCCAGCGATGGCAAGTCTCCTTGTTGAAGGGAGGCCACCAAAGTCTAATCAGCTGCTGTTCGAGAGCTCGACGTGCGCGGGTGTTAGAGGGGACATCGTTGTAAAAACGGATGCTGAGCCGATGGCAAACGCCACATTGTTGCAGTGCCTCGCTGTAGGAGGTCAAATAGGACTTGCAATCATGCTCTCCCTTCCAACGGCGATCAGCGGCTTGTGTCTCTCCGACATAAAGAAGTAAGGGTTGTTCTAGATGGGGGGGACGATCCATCACCAAATAAATCGCTACTCCTTGGTGTGGACTATGTGTCCAACGCCAGAAACTTAATGGGAGTGGAGTGAGTGCTAGTGGATCGATGGTAGTGGTGGAATCAATGATCCCAAACAAATCGGCTTGACCAAAGCTGTCGGTTTCGCATCGGAATAATGGTGCCTGATGATTATGTAACCGTTGTTGCCATGCTAGTAACTGATTAGGTGTTAAAGGCAAATCCAGGGGAGACGTCGACGCTAGCAGAGGACTTGAAAAGAGCTCTCCTTGCATGTTTTCAACCGAAGGTAAAGGGTGAAAGCTGAGGTTCTACACAATAATTACCTAAGTGCATACGATTAATCAAAGCTTCGACGACTTTGGCTGGTAAATAAAATCGCTCCTGGAAGCTCACTGAATCGTGGAATCCTGGTTGGTAGTGTTTGCGAGACAGGCTTTAGTAGCTTTGTTTCGGTTGGTTCAGCTTTGGTTTAGCTGCATAAGTTCGTCTAAATTAGTGCCGTCCACTTCGGTGGAGGTTTCCACCGCTTAGGGTGGTGATGTTGCCATGACAGTAGAAAATTAGATAGGGACCCCACGAGCTAAACCAAATGCACAACAAGATTCAGGAGACTGGAAAGATCTCCGCATTGCTATCGCACTAAAAGATCAACTTGTTGTTTTTTAGTTTGGGAGTTCTCACTACTGATCCCGGTCGACACAAGTCGCATTGGGGACCCAATCAAAAATCAGCGACCAGCTGGAGTAGCCTTGCAAGACCGAGTCAAAAGCTTTTATAAGGCAATTATCTGGCTGTCCCTAACAGGCGTCTGGTCGAGAGGTTTAACTAATGACTGCAATGCGTTAAGCACATAGCAAAAGTGCGCTGGCTGACATTTAGGACGCGTCTTGTTGAAGTGGATCCCACAGTGTCTTGGACGACACCATTAAAGTAATCTTATTTCTCAATATAAACGGTCTATGAGGGTTCAGAGCCCCGACTGTTGTTTATTGTTCAGTGCGCGTTTCTTGATCAACCTTACTGATATCAATGATTGATTAGAGAAAGCGTTTGGAAAAAAGGAGTAGTACTGCAAACAATTTGATTCGATTTGGCATTGGGAGGAATTAGCTGAGCGTACAACCATGGCGACAGCAAGTATAGTTAATCGGTGATTTTCTGTTTGCTAAGTCATCTGCATAAGCATTCATACAATCCCTTCTTTTGTAGGTTGAATACATTGCTGAGGGAGTAATAGTCATCACTGCTGGTCTTGTAGATCCAGCTGAAGCTGAAGCAAGTCTATAGTTAATCACTAGATTTATGTGAGTGCCATCACCATTTATAATCTAGATTAAACTGGGCTTACTTTTTGTTGTCGAGTCATTCACAATTGCATGATCTCTCGTGAATAAAGACAATTAACTATGCTAGGAAAAGGCGTTGAGTCAAGGTCAAGTAGTCCAGCTGAAAATGATGGTTTTTGCAGAGACGACAACTAAGGTAGGCCCAAAGACATCGTTGCAAGCAAAAAGCCAATGGGATTGGTGGCCGAACAGCGAAACGCGCTTTATTAATTTTGGTAACGGCGGCCACGAGAAAAACAATATGTATCAATTGGTACCCGATCAGAGCTAGCTGTCATCATGCAACGGGATTCTTGATAAGACGAGGTCAAAATCTTGAGACCTAGGACATGACCGGTAGTCGTGTGGTTAACTTCACGTACTGTAACAGTGATTGCTTTGTGAATGGTGTCGATGGGGTGAACCCGCACTGCCAATAGCGACGGGAATTTTGCAGAATTTCCATTAAGGAATTACATTTCGAAGCGATGGCCTTCTTCGACTCCGACATCGTTCAAAATGAGGCCAAGCGCCTTTTCAGTGACTACCAACAACTAATGCAGTTGGGCAGTGAGTATGGCAAGTTCGACCGCGAGGGTAAGAAAAAATTCATTGAGACGATGGAGGAGCTAATGAGCCGCTATCACGTCTTTATGAAACGTTTTGAACTTTCGGAAGACTTTCAGGCCAAACTGACCGTAGAACAGTTACGCAGTCAACTGAGTCAATTTGGGATTACGCCTGAGCAGATGTTTGAGCAGATGAATAACACTCTAGAACGCATGAAGGCTCAGATTGAGTTGCCCCCACTGGGTTGAAAAAGCGCTCATACGATCTCCACCGCACACCTCTTTTCGCGTTCCCATGCCGGATTCCATTGGGCCTTTACCGTCATGGTTGAGCCGCGGCATGGCCGATTTATTCCCTACAGGTGACCCCATTGACACCGATCAATCTTTTGCAGCACGTTTAGCTGCAGCAGAAACTGAGGGTCGGCCTCTGCGGGTAAAGCTGGGTATCGATCCTACAGGTAGCAATATTCATCTCGGGCACAGCATTTTATTTCGGAAACTGCGTGCATTTCAAGACGCTGGCCACACCGCAGTGTTGATCATTGGGGATTTCACTGCGCGGATTGGCGATCCCACGGGTACAAACACCACTCGAGTGCAGTTGAGTAAAGAAGATGTGGCAACTAATGCCGCCACTTATTTACGTCAGTTAGGTCAGCAACAGCCCAAGGAGAGTGCGTTGCTTGATTTCGAGACCCCTAATCGATTAGAGATTCGGTACAACAGCGAATGGTTGGAGGGAATGGATCTTCCAACGGTGATTGGATTGTTGGGGACTGGAACGGTAGGACAGATGCTCGCGAAAGAAGATTTCTCCAACCGATATGCCAGTGGTGTCCCTATCGCATTGCATGAGTTCCTTTATCCACTGCTACAGGGTTATGATTCAGTCGCGGTAAATGCCGATGTGGAACTCGGAGGTACAGATCAAAAATTTAATGTGGCAATGGGGCGTGATATGCAACGTTATTTCGGTAGTAGCACACAATTCGGTTTACTGCTGCCAATCCTTGTGGGCCTAGATGGGGTACAGAAAATGAGTAAAAGTCTTGGAAACACAGTCGATCTGGAAGAGGATCCGCTTTCAATGTATTCTAAGCTTGAGAAAGTTAGCGATACAGCAGTCGACGACTACGTGACGTTGCTGACCGATCTAAATCTGGATTCGTTACCGGTGGATCCACGCGAAAAACAAGAAGCAATGGCATTGACGATTACCGCCAGCCGTTACGGCTACGATTTAGCTCAGAAAGCTCAGACGGATGCGGCCCGACTGGTTACTGGTACTGGTGGTGAGTCGGCCGACGTTCCTGCAGCATCTTTAGCAAACGTGGGTTTTCCTGCCAAGGCTTTTTATTTGCTTAGGGCTGTGGGCATTTGCGCTAGTAGTAGTGAAGCTCGACGTCAGATCAAAGGCGGCGCCGCTTGGTTAGAAGGCAAGAGAATCACTGATCCGAATCAGGAATTTGCATCGGCAGCCGATCTCGATGGCAAGGTATTGCGATTAGGCAAGAAAACATTTAGGCGGTTAACCTCCTAAATGTTTCACGATACGGTTTAGATACAAAGGTCCTCGCTACAGAACTTCAGGTCGATGGCCTTGTTTTAAGCTAAGGCTGACTTGTGTCATACCATCGATGCTGTCTGCTGATCCAGCTGATCGGATCATTGTTGCCCTCGATGGTATGACACCTAATCAGGCGTTGACATTCAGTCTTGATGTTGCTGGATTGCGTTGGGTGAAAGTGGGGCTGGAACTATTTATTCAAGCTGGTCCCAGTGTGGTAACCCAACTACAGCAACAGGGGCTGCGAGTTTTTCTTGATCTAAAATTTCATGACATTCCGGCCACTATGGCCAGCTCCTGTCGATACGCAGCAGTTCTTGGGGCTGAACTGATCACAGTGCATGCCTGTGCTGGAAGTAAGGCTTTAAAAGCATCTCAAACCGCGGCAATAGAAGGAGCACAATCGGTTGGCTTGGCAATACCAACGCTTTTGGCAACAACGGTGCTGACCAGTTGGGAGGAGAAGCAAATGCAGCGAGATCTAACTCTCACCGAGAGCATTACTCAGCGGGTATTGACTTTGACAAAGTTAGCGGCGGACTCTGGTGTTGGTGGTTGTGTGTGTTCCCCGCTCGAGACTGCCGTCCTTCGGCGCCAGTATCCGGATCCCTTTGCTTTAGTAACCCCAGGAATTCGTTTTAAGGGTGATGACATGACTGATCAAGCGCGGGTGATGGGACCTAGAGAAACGGTTGCTGCAGGGGCCTCACAACTCGTGATCGGTCGGCCCATCACGAAAGCTGAGCATCCTGGGTTAGCGTTTGCGGCTTGTTGTAGAACTTTGGTTGGTTCATAGCAAAATCTACTTTAATTAGATGATCAATATCATCAAAGAGCTCATTATTTATTAATCTCAAGATCTAAGACTTAAAGTTAAACCCATCAGATACTTATTAATAATTGCTATAGTTAACGCATAAAAATGACAACACTGTTCCTACAAACTAGATAGTTATACAAGATATCTCTATAGGTTTCTAAATAGTGTAAATGCCATCGATACCAGTTTACTCAAGACTTTATGGGTAGCACTAGCACTAATGTCGATACTATAATGCTCACTATCGCACGATTTGAAAAAATTAACCTTCTATTTATCCCCGGTTTGGCTTTAGTCAGCAGTTAGACAAACCTATTTGACCAGATCGTTAAGAAGAAATAAAATAAGAAACTGTCATCGATTATCCATTAATTAGAAAATTATTGATATGGTATTTACATAGAATTAATCAACCTTTATAGCGGTAAAGCAGGGAAATACTCACACTTAACTGTAGGTTTGCTGAATTGGTTCAACAGACTTCTCCTTAGTAAAACTGATTTACAGGTACAAAATATTACGGCGTAAGATCGGAACAATTCGCTGGTGATTACAGTTATGCTGCCAAGAATTTCAGTTCAGTAAATCTCGGAGTCATTAAATTCATCACGCATCTTTAAAGGGATCAACTTTGATGATTGCTTGAATAAAGCCTATCTCTTTAGCGACTGTTTTACTGACTTTTTATTGAAAAACTTTAATTAAGCATCAGATTTTAACCAAAACAGTCTCAATTTGTACTAGTATGTGATACAGGTAAACTTTTTGTAAATTTCGATTACCTCAGCTTGCTCACTCCGATGTTTAATCCTTGCGATGATCGGAGTAAAAGTTAAAGGTGTGAAGTAGTCCAATGAAGTCAGCTTGCTTTCCCAGTCGCTTTTGCTGGATTAATTAATCGGCTAAATCAACAAACCTTCAGCTTCAGGCTTCTCGTTTCTGGCCAATTTTCGGCTCTGTGCCAGCGATTAGCCGTTTGACGTTGCTGCGATGTCGCCAAAGTACTAACACCATCGCCATCAGTGCAATAGCCAAGTAAGCGCTGCTTTGGCCAGAGACCACCATTAGAACCGGCAAGCTGAGGGCTGCTACCACGCTTGAAAGCGAAACGATTCTGAACAGAAAGATCGTGGCCACAAAGACGCCAACGCAGGCGAATCCCACTGGCCATGTTAGGCCTAATAGCATACCTAGACCTGTTGCTACCGCTTTCCCGCCCTTCCATCCGAGCCACACTGGCCAGATATGACCGGCCAAAGCTGCGAGACCAGCCATCGCCTGTATCCAGTCACTGAGCCCGAAGGTTTTAGCCAGCATCACTGCTACTGCTCCTTTGCTCATATCCAACAAAGAAACAACAAGGGCAGGGCCTTTGCCTACATTGCGCAGCACGTTGGTGGCACCAGTACTACCCGATCCGCACCGACGCAAGTCGATCCCTTTGAACCACTTGCCGGCTAGGTAGCCGTTAGGGACGGAGCCCAGCACATAGCCGAGCGCCAACAGTAAGAGTGTAGTGGACATTAAAGCGAGTCGTCGTCGAGCCTTTCATTCGGACTGGCGGCAAAAGCCAACCAGAGCGGAAACTGAAGCACAGGAATCGCTACGCTACGTTCAGCAGTATCAATCAGGATCAATGGCAGCTCACCACGTTCTTCTAGCCGGTCAGCTCGTTCCACCAGGGCTTCCGATCGCTCAAACAGCGCGATGCCGCTGTTAGGTCCAAAGTCCTCCCGGCTTAAGCCCAACGCATCCTGCAACCCACGCCGCCACTCCCCAAGTCGTTCTGGGGTTTTTGCTAACACCAGGCATTGGAACTGCGCTCCGTACAGCTCACCAATGATTGCTATGAGGGCTGCACTCAGTAGAATGTTGCGGAAGCGGCTGCCGCGGCTGGGTTGGGCTCCACGACCGCCTTGATTAAAAAACCAGTCTTCCAGCAGAGCCGTATCGCGGGTATCGATGCTGCGTCGCAGATTCCAGGGGTCAGCGTAAACGTCAGGTTGTTGTAGGAAGCGTTTCAGAGCACTGCGAATCAAAGACTCATCTGGACGAAAAGTGTCCGCTACGGCCATGGCCGGTGCTACAACAGCACCGCCATTGCCCGCAACCCCTTGATCTTTCTCGACCGATTGGTCTATCGGTGATGGCTGAACCACCATTGGCTGCGTCACCAAATCTAGGTTTTCTACCGACTGCACGAGATGTTCAAGAGCGCCGCCTAGGTACTCCTGAAAGCCTTTTACCCGTCTGGCGATGGCATCAGACTGGCCAGCAAAGGATGTCTTGAGTTCAGCGTCAAGTTGGCGCTTGCGATCGGTCAGTTCGGCAATCTCTGCGCCCAGCTCGTCCCGGCGCGCTTTAAGATCTTGGAGGGCTAGCTCCAGCACTGGGTTGTCGAAGGCCGGGTTAGATGTTTCTGATGTGGCAGGCAAAACCTCAACAACTGATTCCGCCGTTGGTGTTGTTTGCGATGCTTGTTTGATCTCGTTGTTCATCGCGTCTCAAGTACTGGACCTCTTTCCTTAAGTTCCAGCTGACGAGGGTACCGCGACAGATAGTAATCGACCATGAGTCGATTTGCTGTGCGATAGTGTTAAATAGCTTCGGGGTGATACTTTTCCCGCGTTGGCCAAAAGTAGATCGGAAGATTACTGTTTGGGTATTTCCAGGCTTCCCATCCTTTGTTTTAATTGTGTACGCAGCTCGCTGGGACTAAACAGGATTGGGAGTAAGTGAATGTTTTTAGTTTCACGAAAGTAGAATAAGCCTGGTAGCCAGGGGGCAAAGAGTCGCCAAGCCAGCCATTGGTCGTAGGGGAAGCGGCGCAGTTCAGCATCATTTTGTCGTATAATTAAGGCCCTGTCATCGAATTCCAAACGCAGGATTGCAGTTTGAATCAGGAGAAACAGACCAAACACAATCACTACAAGAGTTGGCCAAGGACGCCAAGGCAAGGGGATCAAAACTCCTCCCATAATCATCGTCACCAGTGGAAGACGGGGCTCAGGGCGCAATATCACGCTGGCGGTCGAATTCATCATGCGCTGAACAGCACCTGGGTTAAAACCACGTCCATGATGCATACCAGAACCAGAATTGTCACCACAGCCCCAGTGGTGCTGGTACCCACCTCCTTCGGACCTCCTTCAGTGGTCAGACCCCATCCACAGGCGATGATAGCAATTATGAGTCCAAATACGGTCGCCTTCACTAACATAAGCAGTAAATCTTGTAAGTCTATCCAAGTACGAACCGAGGTCCAGAACACCGTTGGAGGGATGCTATAAACGGCCGTGCTGGTGATGTGACCAGACCAGATAGCTACTATGAAGAAGAAAAAGCACTGTAGTGGAGCCATTACCACTAAAGCAATCAGTCTCGGCACCACCAGATACTCCACCGGGTCGGTGCGCAACATGGTGATCGCGTCAATTTGCTCGGTTACTTTCATAGCTCCTAACTGCGCTGCATAGGCAGTTGCCACCTTGCCCGCTAGTAGACAAGCGGTCAGTAGTGGTGCGATTTCTCGGGCCAGTCCAATCGCAAGAATACCTCCAATGGTAGATGCCGCTCCTTGGCGGGTAAGCTCAGCAGCCACCTGAATATTGAACACTGAGCCTACGGCTAACGAAATAATCAATACAATCAGCAGGCTGCCAGGACCTGTTTCAAGTAACTGGTCGGACAGTTCAACTATGTTGACACGACATCGCATCGTTGCTGCGATGGCTTGGCCTCCGATCAACAGGCTAGAGCCTAGGCGCTTTAGCGAGCGTGGAATTTTCATCCAGCAGAGATTGTTTTAAGATGAACATGGCGCTCGGGCCACCCTCGTATGACTACAAGGCCGAGCGTCACAAAAACAGCAGGAATCAATCCCATACAGAGTTTGATTGCGAGCTGGGCCGTGTTGGGCTGCTGAACAAAATTCAATGCCCCATCGCAGTTTTGAGTTGATATATAGCCAGTAAGAGATAACAGCACCCCAAATACGCTCATGCTTAGGCCAATAATTAGCTTTTGTCCAAAGACCATACAAGCTGTGTAAAGTCCGGCAGGGTGGGCAGGATCAGCGTCAATCGTGTCCGAGAGAAGCGACCAGGGAATCAAATAGGCAGTTGAAGCTCCAAGCCCCACAAGCATGATCAACCCCACAATCGGAATGAGCGCAGTGCTAGGGCTGTATTCTTGGATCGGGGAAAGCATCATGGAAAGAATGCACGATGTGATCCAAATACCAGATCCCCAGCCAAGTGATTTCAAGCGTCCATATCTATTGGAAAGAAAGCTCCACAGTTGAAGTCCAGCTAATGCGGCAAGGTTGAAAGCCAACAGAAGGAGTGTGGAAATCCTGGCTGGCACGTGGAGCACTTGCACTAACCAGATCAAAGCAACTACTTGCATCAACTGAAGCCCAAACCACAGCATCAGATAGAGCCCTAATACTTTGGTAAACCGAGGGTTAGTGCAGATACGACGAAGCTGTCGAAGGGGTAGTTCCCGGCCATCGTTGGGACGTTGGGCTTTTTTGGCATAAGGTGCCAGACCCCAGCAGCAGAGTAAGGTTGTGACAAAGGTGATCGCTCCAGCGATTTTGCCCATCAATATGTATCCCTCTTCGCCTTGAGGCAACACAAGGAAAGCAATTAGCAAGCCCAGGGTTCCAGCTACAATTGACCCAGTAAAGCGTGCTGTATTCAAACGAATTCGGGTCGCGGTGTCTGGTGTAAGCTCTGTGGAGAGAGCAGCGAAGGGTAGATTCACGCCGGTATAGGCAGTCATCAGCAGGATCGCCATCACCGCGTAATACGCTGTGAGCTGCGTGGTGTTGCCCTCAGGAATCCACCACATTGATGCTAGACTTATCCCCAAGGGTAGCGAAGCTCCGAACATCCAAGGCAATCTTGGGCCCCAATGGCTTCGCGTGTGATCACTCATCCAGCCAATCAAGGGATCATTGAATGCGTCCCACACTTTGATCACAGTTAGTAAAGATCCAGCAATGAAAGCTGGTAGTCCTGCTGCGCAAGTTAGGAATGGAAATAGATAAAACCCTAGTATCGTTGCAGTCAGGCCAGTGCCGACGTCACCGAAGCCATATGCCATTATGAGGCGTCGACTAGATACACGCGGTTGTGTTTTCGAGGGTGTCAAGCGAGGATAGGAGGTAGGCGGGCAGTCATAATGCAGACGTACCGAGGCAAGGATCATTTCTATTTACCAAGGTAGTTTATTTGCACTAACGCGGGCGTTGTGTAGTGGTAAGACCTCAGCCTTCCAAGCTGATGACGCGGGTTCGATTCCCGCCGCCCGCTTTTTCAGTTCAACTTTAGTTAATGATCAGCCTGATAAGATTTTAAGCCATCGGCAAAATTAGCCTGAACTTAATCATCTACAATTTTATTTTGAGGTTTATAGTCCGCCGAAATTACCCCTGAAAACTTTTTCTTAATCATTAAGGTATCAAATAATTTTATTGTTTAAATGAATTTATAACATTTTAAAATCCCTCGTCTCAGATAATTTTTCAGAGACTATCTTTCAAGTTTTACTTTCGAATGTACTATTTTAGTCTTAAATATACGGAGATATAGTGTCACCAGTAATTTAGAAAGGGATATTTAGAACAGTGAGATTAAAACATAAACGATATAAATTTTTTCAAAGATCATTAATCATCTAGATTTCAAATATCAAGGGCTAGTTAAAAAGAGAAATTAATTATATATATAAAAGTAATAATTAATATCTGCTTGATCAAACAGTAAATAAGTAGAATCAAGTTTTAACTTTCAAAGATGACATATCGTAACTATCCAGAGATACTGGATTTTGATTTCTGTTATAAAAGCTGCTTTTACTTCTGGTTTGTTAAAACAACTTGCTACGGATGCAGACGTTCGTATTGCTTCGAAATGCACAGTAGTAGTCGCTGAGATGTTCCTACCCATCTAACATGCGAAATACTAGCGTATAACGAATATAATTCAGTAGTCAGAATCTATTAGTTATTGATCTATATCAGCAGTTTTGATTAATTCACTCTGATTTATTATATTCCTCGCTACATATACTGGTAAACGATTGATCAACCTGAACACTAGCGTAACAGAAATAAATGTTGTCTTCAAGATTTTTATAGCTATTTATACTAGAGGCAATAAACAAATAACATCTTAGCCTGGCTTAAGCTAATGAGATATGATTAATGATTTAGTTGGTAATTAATGTTTTATTCTAAAAATTAGTGTTCATTAATTAACTCCATTATCAAAAGTTGTTGTTGATTTATTAAGTAAGTAATAGTCTTTGAGTCTAATGTGATAGAGGAAAAATTTCTGATATTATTTAAAATAAACTAAAGGTTTCTTTTAAGAATTTGCTCTCAAACATTTATTTAGTTACAAGCGCAAGTTTGAAACTTCATCTTGAGCTACGAGTAATACGAAGCTCCGGTTCTCCAAAAGAATACTAAAACCCTGAAAAGGTACCGGTTGTTTTGGAAAATCCATTGGGGCTGGAAGTGATGTATCAATTAAGCGTTTCCATGGTGAAGTCGGCACAGGAAGCTCAAAATTCAACGCTTCTTTATGGGCATTAAAGCCCATCCAAAGCAAGGCCGCTCCACGGTTTCCCATATGTAAGCTGGTTGCTGCAGATCGAGACCATGCTGCCCAATCGGGTTTTGATAATTCCACTCCATGCCACTGACGATACAAATCTATATGGTTTTGAGGACATTCTTTTGTGGTTTCATGAGCAGTAGTGAGCGGATTAAATAGCTGAGGCAAAGCTCGACGCAGCTTCAGTAAACGAGTGAGAAAGAGTTTTAATTCTAGGTCACATTGGTCTTCATTCCAGATCATCCGCGCCAGCGGGCTGTCTTGACACCAGGCGTTGTTATTTCCTCCTTGACTACGGCCCACTTCGTCGCCCATCAATAACATTGGTACTCCACGTGCAAGGAGTAGAGTGCTCAGTAGATTGCGTTGCTGCCTTCGTCGGAGCGCTAACACCTTGGGTTGCGTGGTTGGTCCTTCGATCCCGTGATTCCAGCTATTATTGTTGTTTTCACCATCGCGGTTGTTTTCCCCATTTGCCAGGTTGTGCTTACGATCATAGCTAACAAGATCTGCCAGAGTGAAACCGTCGTGGGCTGTGATTAGATTTATTGAACGGCCTACAGCGACAGGATTGCCGTTGTAGAGATCTGGACTGCTCTCTAATCGTTGGCCTAATGCCCATGTAATGTGCTCGTCGCCTTTCCAAAAACGTCGCAAATCGTCTCGGAAGTGGCCGTTCCAAGTGCTAATTCGTCTTGCGGGAAAATCATTCAATCGATACAGGCCACCGCAGTCCCAAGGCTCGCTCACTAATTTAAGGTCGCTCAGTTCAGGATCGGCTTCCATAGCCCCAAAAAGGGGGGGATATTCAAGTGGCTCTAGTTGTTGGCCACGACTGAGTTCAATACCAAGGTCGAAGCGGAAGCCATCAACCCCTAATTCAATAGCCCAACAACGCATCGATTCTAGAATGAGTTGTGTGCTAAGCGGTTGGTTCGCTGCAATTGAATTACCGCATCCACTTACGTCGAGGTAGTCACCATTACTGTTTTGGTGATAGTAAATGGTGTCAGCGCAACCACGCCAGCTAATAGTTGGACCATGGGAGTTGCCCTCTGTAGTGTGATTGTATACAACATCTAACAGCACTTCGATACCTGCGTCATGACAAGCAGCGACGAGCTGACGTATCTCATTCCGCCCTTGCAATGGGTCATTTTCTAAACAGTAACCGTGATGAGGTGTGAACCAATTCACCGGGCTGTAGCCCCAAACATTTTTCCTTCCTGGAGGTGCATCAGTAGGATCAAAACTGAAAATAGGTAGAAGCTCAATTGCTGTAATCCCAAGCTCTTTGAGATAAGGAAGCTTCTTAATGACTCCGCCATAGGTACCCCGCGCATTGTCAGTAAGGCCTGAATCGATCCCCTTGGTGAAAGCACCGACATGAAGTTCGTAAATTACTGACCGTTGCCAGCTGTGACGAGGTCTGGGATGGGATTCAAAATCAAATCTCTTTCGTTCGCTTACCACAGCCTTTAGACAGGCGTGGGCATTGGGTGAGGATCCTGTGGCCAAGGCCCGGTCGTAGACCTCCCACCCTGTGATAGCCCGTGCCGCAGGATCGAGAAGCACCTTGGACGGACAAAATCCATGGGAGCCAGGTGCTAGTGGACCAAACACTCGGTAGCCATAACAACAACCCTCCCTAAGGCCTTCTATCTCGACGTTCCAGTAATCTCCTGACCAATGGCGATGACTACCCAGTTCAATAACGCGTTCTGGGGATCGATCATTGCCATTTGTGTAGATCAGCAGTTCAATGCGATTGGCAGCAGGAGCTGCCAAGGAAAAATTGACTCCTCGCGCTGTGGCACTGCTGCCCAACGGCCAGGGCTTGCCGGGGTGAATGCCGCTCAAGGCCTGGTTAATGATGTGGTTTCCAGGTTAATAGTTTGTTTTGTCTTTGAGTGCTATCGATGACAACCGCTGTAGTAAATGGTCAGCTGCCGCAGCAGGTGCGTGACGATCTTTGGTTATTTCCTCCGAACCGAGACTGCCAGGGCGGTAGTTCTTGGTGGTTAGACATTGCACCTGAGCCGGTCTTAATTGACTGCCCACCGTTAACAGAAGCTACAATCACCTCTTTGAAATCCGTGGCTGGGACCCGCCAGCCACGGATTCTACTGACGAGCCGTGAAGGGCACGGCCGTTTGCAACGTTTGCAGCAACAATTGGATTGGCCAGTTTTAGTGCAGGAACAGGAAGCTTATTTGCTGCCAAACGTCACTCGCCTCGACCGTTTTCAAGAGGAACACACCACCGTTAGCGGATTGCGGTTACTTTGGACCCCTGGCCCTACCCCAGGCAGTACCGTCGTGTTTGCGCCCGCACCCATTGAACTTTTGTTCTGCGGGCGTTTGCTGACCCCATTAAGTCCGGGATGTCTCGGACCATTGCGAAATCGCCGTACATTTCACTGGCCTCGACAGTTGGCTAGTCTGGTTAAATTGCGGTCTTGGATTCCTAAACAATCCAGTCCTCAACTAGCTTCTGGAGCCGGCTTAGGAAGGTTGAAAGGAGGGCATCTAGTGCCCTACTCCGGCTGGAGTGATTCGCCTTGAAGTAGCTAAAGCGTTGTGCCACAAGACATTTCGCTTGCAGCGACCGGTTGTCCTCCATACGATTAAACCACTTGGGGAGGGCAGCGGCGCGACCATAACGCCGTATTAGAGCCGTCTCCGCCTCCTATACTTTCCTCTCAAATGAACAAAGCCGATTTGGTCAATCTGGTTGCTGCTCGCACTGAGCTCACCAAAACCGATGTGTCCATGGTTGTGGATGCCGCCATCGACACAATCATTTACTCGGTTGTCGAAGGTAAAAAGGTTTCCATTCTTGGTTTCGGCTCTTTTGAGCCTCGTGAGCGTTCGGCTCGCCAAGGTTTAAACCCCAAAACTGGCGAGAAAATTGCGATCCCTGCAAAGCGCGTGCCTGCCTTTACCGCCGGCAAGATGTTTAAGGATCGTGTTCAAGGTTGACCCTTAAGACTACCTATTTAGCTGGGCTGGGCGGTCTTTTCGGCCGCCCTCTAGTAATGAGACTGGTTTGTCTCTTTTGCATCTCGACCAAAAGATCACCACCCGTGTATTCAACGTGCCTACCATGAGCTACATGGTCTGTCGCCGGTTAGGACTCGCACCCTAGCTAGTGTTCCTATCTTTGCTGTTCGCAGGAATAGAGCTATCGATGGGAAGTGGCTATTGACGATCTCGATTCTCCACAAGACTGTCTGTGAGTGGTTGCATGCACCCGGCCATTAACGTATTGACTTGAGCTCCACTGGGCTTAACTGTCAGCCTTTCACAGCAAAATGTGGTTTGGAATAACGTGCACGACATCTACCCTGAATCGGCCGATTGTGAGTACCTGTAGCAACACCAATGGCAGTAGCAATGCAGTGTTGCCCTGTGTAAATGACTCTTTTGCGCGCTTACCATCTCTGTCGGCTACCGATGGCGATCAATGAGCTCTGTTTCCGACCCATCAAAATGGCACGAAAAAGCGAACCCACTAGCTTCGTGAGACCCTGCCGGTGAAATTTTGCTCTTTTTGTGATCCTGGACTAAACCGTCCCTCTTTTTGCCTGGTCATATGATTGGCCTATTCCTCTGTGATAGCAGCAGTTGCAAATTTCCCAAGTGAGAAAGCAGTCAAGGCACTAGGTAGGGTGCTTGGACGCTATCCAAGTTGATAGTGAGAATTTCGTTTTAAACGTGGCCAACTAACTGGTAGCCAACCCTGCTTTAGATCCTTGTTACTGTGCAAGTCTCGACTAACTAGAGCTGGTCATGGATGGGACTAGACGGTAACGATTTGCTGTCGGTTAGGTCACTAGAAGAAAATATTGACACTACAATCTTTAGTCTAGCCCAAGTTATCTTTTAGAGTTATTCATATCAGCATACGCGATCTGTAACGGTGGTGGCAGCCTTCAAACAGGATCTGGTCGATACTTGAAGGGTCTGCCTCCGGTCTGGTTTAGCTAAAGACGCTTCCAACAACCACCGCCGTACTCACGGCTACACGACCATTAGCTTATCAAAGCTGTGAGTACGTAAAACTTGATTTACCTAACAAAGTTTAGGTACTGGGCTTTCAGCCCAGGGGCGCTTTTTCTTTGTTGCGCAACACAAACAGCGTAGCCGTGCCCACGATTACAAGCAGTGGCACAGCTGTGAACAGTAACAGGGCAATGGCAGACCAATCTGTATACACGGCAAAGCAATGTCTTAGAGCTCGACTATCATGTCAATAAATCACCGCTGTAGCCTCTGATTATCGGTACCGTCACAGTTTTCACAATTTTGACCCTATGTTCACAAAGCAATCGTAACCCGGAGTTTGATGACTTTTACACCAGGGCTCTTGGTTGTTTACAGACCGGTCAGCAAATGCTTTGTCAGAGAGCCCTGGGCGAAGCTGAAATATTGCAAAAACGTGCTTACAAGCGAAATGCTTTCTCTTGTCAGACTCTTCTCCTTGGGGTTCAGGCCGATCTGATTCTCCAGCAGCTGGGAAGTGGTCGGGGCACTCAAGCCATTGCAGACCTTAAGGCAGTAAGTCGTGATTGTAGTAATTTCTAAGAAGGCTGCGGTGAGGGCCTGTTAAAAGTCAATCTAAGATAGTTGACCACCCACGTTTTTTATTCTCAAGATAATTAATACCGATCGCCCCTACTTGAGTTTATTGGAGTGATTGTCTCGCTGTTTGCATCGCGATCAATAACATCACTATTGTCAGCTTCCCGAGTGGTACTTTTGATATGTGAGTTCAACTACGCATTACGCTTAGATAATGCTTAGCCTATATATTATAGATAAGCTACATAATCTAGTAAATAAAAGCAACAAATTAAATACGAAATACTAAATAAAATTATTGGTAGACTTCTAAATTAATTCTAATAGAAGATAGTATAAATAAGAGAATATGCTTATAGTATTAATAGCCATTAATGTAAAAAAATGGTATTTAAAGGATGTAGAATGATCAATAGCTTTTTCTCAGTCATATCTGCGTTTTAATAATAAGCTATATTTTAATTTTATATAACACTACTAAAATATTAACTGTTGCATCTCTGATTATTATCATTCGATATGATTCATTTTGTGCACAGATTAGTTTTTGATAAGTAGTTCTTGTTGTCTGAATAATTGCAAAGTTACTCACTTTACATTAAGTAATTTATTCTAAAATAACTGTCTTACTTAAGAGTTGAATATTTATATTTTCTTTGCTCACTATATTTTTAGTTAGCTTCTAAAAAACAGGCATAATTACAAAATTAGTCTTTAATAAAAGTGGATATTTAAATTACTAGTTATTGATAAGCATTTCAAAAATATTTATCTTTTATTACTAAAATTTGTAAATTGTCTTCACGTACAGCATATTTTAAGTAAAAAATTAAATAGTATATATTAAGCTTATCGTTAATTTTAATTCAATAAAGGTATATCTAATATAAAACAGATTATTTCTCTAGTTAAAATTTTTGTGATTAAAACTTGTAAACTCTTATTTTAATCATAGTTTGTTCTAAAAACAATCAAGCTTTACTTATGCTAATTAAATTGCCAATTTTATTATAAAAAATTACTTTTAACTCATAAGTTGAATCATTTAAATGATTAAAAAGTTAATTAAAATAGTTAATTTATTTTTAAGATTATAAAGGTTAAAATAAAACTATTGTTAATAATTACACTAAAATTTTTAGTTGATCATTAATTTTGTTTTAATAGGTATATGAAAAATTATATTAATAATTATTGTTTAGAATAATACTTCAGTAATCATTAAAACTTAGTTTCTAAGATATTAATACTTAGTTAAGATATTATTTTAGGTCGTGTGGGTGTTTATGGTAAGTTCTATTAATGGTAGAAGTATTTAAGAAAATTTTAAAAAGCTATTGATAGTACTTATAATCAAAATATCTAGTATCTTTTAAAGGTTAAAAATAGCTAATTGTTGAGAACATTTAAGGACTTTTAAAAGATTTATTTTACGATTAGAAAATATTAAAGATTCTGATATTGCTTTTTCAGTAAATAAGTATAGTTTTTAACCTTTTAAACTAAACATTAATTGTAATCCTACATTACACAGATTTATTTATTATTAGCATTTATAATAATTTCTATTAGCAATGGCTATACTTTATTACAAATTAACCTAATATAGTTAATAACTAATTTTTATAGAAATTTTGTACTTGCTAGTAGTCAAGCTAGTTAAGTTTTAGCTAATAATAACTACAATTAATATATTTAATTTATTTTATAATTTTTTATTAATCTTTTTAATTAAAAATGTCTTAATTCTCTATTTAAGATAGTAGTAAGGTGATGCTACTCATTTTGATTTATATATAATAAATAATTTTATAACTTTATGCCTTAATAAGTATAATAATTATACTGCTATTCTGTGTTATTCTCCTAACTTGACATAGCTAACATAATATTAGTTCAAACCCTATAATTACAAGAGTCACTATTGTCTCTAATGACATGATTGTTTTATCTCTTTAGAGTTTATAGTTGTCTTGAATTGCAGTAGTAGTTAAGGTTAAAGCTATTATTTTAAGTACAAGATGTTTTAATTAGTCCTTGTAGTAGTATTGACAATCTTATACTTTAGCTCATTTTCAAAGCTAATCTACCAAGGCTATTTTCTACAGTTATAGTAAATAACTATGATTGTTTAAAACGTGATATAGTCTGTCTTATAATTAAGATATATGATGTCAAGATCTATTTAATCAATAACTACAAATGGTTTTAATCTCTCTGGTAAATAAGATAGATGTAATCTACTCAGCTAATTAACTATAGGTAGATTTATTTAGATGAATGATATTTATCTCTTTAGAATAGCAGGAAGACTTTTGATACTGCTGACCTGCTTATATTTCTGTAATAATTTAATAAAGTTTTCACTCAATTGTTTGATACTTTATATGTGTAATTTTATTATTACTAGGCATCACTAAGCTCGAGATTAAAAAGTTTTTTATGCATATAAAACATCTTGTGCAATTTCTAATTTAAATTATTAATTACTTTTTCATTTATACAATTCCTCTATCTTACGTAAGATAATTACAGAACTTCTAATTGAGATTATGTATATCAATTTTTAATGAGTAACAAAGAACAATTTTAAAGATTTATAGATATTATTTTCACGTGATGAATTTATAAAGGCTGAATTATTTTTGTTTTCAGTATTCTAAAATTAACCAATCTTTATAGTCTAGTGTGTTATTTAATATTAATTTTAATTATTTAGTGATTTCATTTAATATAATTTTGATGCAATTTTTTGTAAATTAAGATTCTATATGATTAATTAAATTCTTAAATTTTAGAGTAAATTAATTTACTATACTGCCTGCTTTATAGGGGTAAAGATAGTAAAGATATAAATAATACTACAATACTACCTAGAAAAGCAGGATAAAAAATAATTTTTAGTTAAAGATGAGTAGCATTTAAACGAAATAAAGGTAGCAAAATTATTGTTTTAATGCTAATTAGTTCTTAAGCTTTTGCAACTATCTTAATCTTTATTTTCTTATCTAAGAACTAGAATCTTATAATTTTTAAATTGTTTAAACCATGATCTATAGTCTTGGTTGTAGTTAAGTTATTGACAGAAAACAAAAGCCGATGACCTGACTTGAACAGGCGACCCACGCTTTACGAAAGCGTTGCTCTACCAGCTGAGCTACATCGGCGATAAAATTAATTTACCATTTTAGCATTATCTTTTAATCCTTTTTACATGTCCATTAAACAAAAAGATAAGCCTGGTTTAAATCCAGCCTTGAGAGATAGGTTGATCAAAGAGTCACTTGCTCCCTGGCGCGGCCTTAGGCGTCTCATATGGTTTGCTTTGCTTACTTCTGCTGGTCTCGGCATGTTCATCATGCTCTTTCGTGCTTCTGCTGGTAACAATGTTGATTTCGGTGATTTTGGTATCCAGATTAGTGCCTTCATCCTGTTTTTCACTCTTCTCTGTTTCGATCGGACCCGCACTGGTGACTGATGGTTCTCGAGTTGGAATGAGGCTTGCGGACGCTTTGTTTATTTTATTGTCTTTGCTTTTTTGAGAAGTGACTGCTACTGTCGGCGTACGTTTGTCAGGGGTTTGGTATGCTTCTGGCCATTCCAGTGGATTAAGTCGAAGCACTTGTAGTCCGAGGCTAGTGCGTTGTTTTTTCAGATCAACGTTACTAAACGTACGAGGTTTTGCGTAATCAAATTGCTCACTTGCGATGAGCCACCCTAGCGCCTGCGTAAGTTGTTGTAAGTGCCATACTATTAAGGCCAGGAGCGGGACGCTAAGCAATAAAGTCACCAAGCGTGACTGTCCAAAAACGGGTGAGAATTCGCTTGCTAAGACTGCAGAATCGTCAAGCCACCAGAGTAAGGGCAACAATCCGATCACAGCTAGGCATAAGGGAATCCGGCTGATAATGCCTCCCTGCTGTGTGCTGAGAGCTTGTTGATTTTTATCGCGGTTTACATAAGGAATACGCACCAAGAGTAGAGACCCCCAGTCTGCTGGACGTTCCCATAAAACAATGCTTGGGGCAAGTACGCCAACGCCCCAAACAAGCAAACGCTCAATTAATGGTACCGAGCCAGGGTCGGCACCCGCTAAAATCAACCAAATTAGCAATAACTCTAGTGGGATAGTGCCAATGGCGAGACATTGAAGCCAAAGCAGAGGCTCGAGACGAGACTTCACGATATGAAGAAGTAAAGATCAGGTGGTGAGTTTGCGGCGTTGGGTAACCATTTTGAAGGCTTCGATGCGATCACCTTCTTCCCAGTTAGCAAATCGATCTGCACCCACGCCACACTCGAAACCTGTAGCTACCTCTTTAACGTCGTCTTTGTTGCGACGTAGAGAATCCAAATCACCGCTGTAGACTACCTGCTTGCCACGGCGCACACGGACCTTGCAGTTGCGGTGCAGTTTTCCGGTTGTGACATAACAGCCAGCGACAGCACTTTTGCCAATAGCGAATACGGCGCGGACTTGGGCTTCTCCGAGAGCTTCTTCGACCAGTTCCGGCTCGAGCAAGCCCTCCATCGCTAACTGGATGTCCTCTAACAGTTTGTAAATTACGTCGTAATCACGTACATCAACACCCGTTGCATCCGATGCTTTTTTAGCACCAGGAGCCATTGAGGTGTTGAAGCCAATAATCACTGCCCCAGATGCTGCCGCTAGGTCAACATCTGTTTCAGTGATTTCCCCCGGTGCTGATAATAGGACGCGTACTTGAACCTCATCTTTTGGTAGTTGCTCGAGCGAGCCAAGGATGGCCTCTACGGAGCCTTGAACATCAGCTTTAAGAATAAGATTGAGCTCTTTTAGTTCTCCTTCGTTTGCTTGACCAGACATCGTTGTAAGCGATACTCGACGCGAAGCCATTTGTTGAGCAAGGCGAGTGGCGCGTGCATCTGAGGCACGATCGCCTACAACAGCCCGTGCTGCTTTCTCATCGGGGTAGACCTCGAATTCATCGCCTGCCGTAGGCACCTCGCTAAACCCGAGAGCCTCCACAGCAAAGGATGGCCCGGCTTCTTTTAGTCGTTGGCGATTGTCGTCCACCATTGCCCGCACTTTGCCCAAAACCGGTCCTGCAGCGAGAACATCACCTGTTTTGAGAGTGCCGTTTTGGATTAACAAGGTTGCTACGGGGCCTTTTGCTTTATCCAAGTGAGCTTCTATCACGGTTCCACGAGCGAGGCGATCCGGATTAGCCTGAAGGTCTTCTACCTCTGTGACCAGGAGAAGCATCTCCAACAACTTGTCGATGTTGTCTCTTTTGATGGCACTCACGGGCACCATTACCACATCACCACCCCATTCCTCAGCCAGAAGGTCCTGCTCAGACAGTTCTTGTTTGACTCGGTCGGCTGATGCGCCTTCTTTGTCAATTTTGTTGATTGCTACCACAATTGGTACTTCGGCGGCTCGGGCGTGGCTAATCGCCTCCAAGGTTTGAGGACGCACGCCGTCATCAGCGGCCACAACCAAGACAGCCACGTCGGTGACTTTTGTACCCCTGGCGCGCATTGCCGTAAATGCTTCATGGCCCGGTGTATCCAAGAACGTGAGCTTGCGTGGCTCATCCTTATGCTGTATTTCAACCTGGTATGCGCCGATGTGTTGGGTAATTCCGCCGGCTTCACCAGCAGCAACCCGGGCTTGTCGTATGGCATCGAGAAGACTGGTCTTGCCATGGTCGACGTGACCCATCACGGTGACCACAGGAGGACGGCGAATGAGATGATTGAGATCCTTTTCCTCGATCATGTCAACGGTCTTCTTGGCAGCTTCTTCGACATCGTCTTGAATTACAGGGACACCGAATTCTTCAGCCACCGCCTCAATGGTCGGCATATCCAAAGTTTGTGTGACCGTTGCGATGATTCCTTTAAAAAATAGAGATTTGATGATTTCAGAACTCTCGACACTGAGCATGTCCGCGAGTTCTTGCACTGTGAGGTTGTCCTCTGGCACAACAATCATCTCCGGCCGAACCTGTTTGGCCTCGCGCGCGGCCCGCAGTTCCATAGCTCGTCGGCGTTGGCGTTGACGGGCTGTTTCTTTACGACGTTTGCGAACAGCTGCTACCGGCTTTGGTGCTGTCCGTTGTTGGGATTTCGGCTTGGTCGGGCGAGCGAGACTGGCTGAGAGCACCATTGCCTGCTGTTCACCAGCGAAACCACCGGTTTGGGCGGCAAGGGCATCATCATTCTCACCAATTATGTGGACTTTCTGCCTTTGCTTTTGGGGCGAGCGGCTGCGCAGTGCTTCGAGCTTGGCGCTGTCATCCCAATCAGGTCGGCCTGGGCGTCGTTGGCCACCGGGACCACCTGGACGGAATCCCGGGCGACGTGGTGCAGATGGAGCCGTTGGTCGTGCAACTGGAGGTGTAGCGACTCCGGCCTCAGCGGGTCGTGGGGCGTCAGGTCGACGTGGCGCTGGGGCGACTGGACGGCTAACTGGTTTCTGGAGCTGCATGAGCTCACCAGGTGCCATCGGTTTGCGCATGCCACCAGGTATGCCCTGCCTGAGTGACGCCCCTGCCCCTGGCCGGGTTGGAGCGCCGGGACGTCCGCTGGCCGTGCTGCCGTCGCGTCGGATTGGCTTACCGACAAGTTCCAACGTGTTCCCACGCGCAACGGTGGAAACACCGGGCTTGCCTGGACGAGTTGGTGATCCAGGCCGTGTGGGCCCGTTCTGACGTTGTGGCGGTACTCCGGTAGTACCTAGGCGCTGAGGAGAGCCGATACCTGCAGGACGGCGAGGGACTGGTTTGCTGCTAAGTTCGGGCCGCGGCGTGGGGCGCTTCGGTGTGCTTGATTTAGTCGGTGAAACAGCACGAGAAGGTATGCCAGGTCGTGGCAGTGACCCTGCTCGAGGTACAACTTGCGGTTTTTGTCCCTGAACTGCTATAGGACGGCTCGGGGCAGTGGAAGGACGAGGGGTTGGTCTGGATGGAATAGGCCGAGGCTTGGTTATCGTGTTTGGAGCAGTCGTTGGGCTTTTTGGACGCGGCGTGGGGGCTGTTACTTTGTCTACCACCGGTTTTGCCGGTATAGGCTTGACAGCTCTCATTGGCTTGGCCGCTATCGCAGGATTAACTGCAAGAGTCGGTTTATCAACGAGTACTGGAGCGATGGATGGAGTTTTACTGGTTGATTGAGGTTTTGGAGTGCCCTGAGGTTTGGACGGTTCAGGCCGACCTATGGAAGCAATAGGCCCTGGAGTGCGCCTTGCATCAGTTGACTGAGCGAGAGCAGGTTTGCTTGGGTTGGTAGGACGAGACGGTGGTGCGACGGCTCTAACCGTTGGCTGGACTGGTTTACTTGGCGCTGGCTGTGCCAGTTGTTGCGGTTTCGAGGCCACAGGTGGCGCCGACAGTTCTATTGAGTTTGGCGTTGCTTTTTTGACCGATAAAATTGATTTACTGGATGCTGGCTTAACTGGTGCAGTCGTCAGTTTGCTGGTTAATGACCCCTTGCTGAGAAAATTTCGGATCCGTCTGGCTTCGGAGTCACTGATTGAGCTGCTGTGGCTTTTTGCTGCGATCGAAAGCTTCTCGGCAGCATCCAACACGTCCTTGTTTTCAAGGCCGAGGTCCTTGGACAACTCGTAGATTCTGACTTTGCCGCTGCTGGTCATTCAGTTGGGGTCTCCGATCGATCCGGGCATGGTGTACCGCGGTGCCCTCACGCAAAGTGTGGACAGTGTTTAGTTTGCCTCAGCGGATTCATCAGTGGTTGCACTGAGCCGCTCATCCAGCGCCGTAAAGATTGCATCAGGCACCTGACATCTCAGGGCTTTTTGCAAACGCTTTCGGCGCCGTGCCTCTTCTAGGCACTCTTCCTCTGGACAGAGATAGGCCGAGCGACCCATCCCTGAATCTAGTAGGACCCCATCCTCGTGGTCGAGAATCACTCGCCAAAGCTGGCAGCGATCCAGAAGCTGGCGGCATGCCACGCAGCGACGAAGGATGGGCTTTGTATTCACAGGGCTCCCTCGCTCACATTTGTTTTGAGCTTGTCGACTAGCTCTGTAAATTCCTCGTTTGAGCTATCGGAAACCTGGTTACTCATGGCTACTGGTTCCTTGCTGGACTCTGAAGTCAAACGCTCTGCGGAAGCACCTGTCCCTTCCGTGTAACCCTCATTGTCCTCAGGCAGTGGATAGAGCTCGCGCAAACGCGCGTCCTCCTCAGCACGAGCAGCTTGCTCAACAGCCAAGCGTTCCTCCGCTTCCCGTTGCAGAGCCTCCTCCTCTTCTCTCTGTGAAATTAACTCAGTCACGCTAGCATCCTCGGCCACTTGGTCATATTCCGCTGAATTCTTGATATCAATTTTCCAGCCCGTCAGTCGTGACGCCAAGCGAACGTTTTGTCCTTCACGGCCGATTGCTAGGCTGAGTTGGTCCGCTGGGACTAAAACGTGGGCATGTTGGCCTGCAGGATCTACAAGGCGCACCACTTCAACCCGAGCAGGGCTAAGGGAGTTAGCGATGTATTGCCCCGGGTCCTGGGACCAGCGAATGACATCAATCTTCTCTCCGAGGAGTTCGTTGACGACTTGTTGGATCCTGGAACCTCGTGCACCAATGCATGCACCTACGGGATCAACTTCCCGTTCAATGCTGTCTACAGCAACTTTGGTACGGGGACCAACAGACCGTGAAGGAGGATTCGCTTCGCGGGCCACAGCGACTATGCGAACTGATCCTTCCTGGATCTCTGGAACTTCGTTCTCAAATAGATAAACCACCAAGCCTGCGTTAGATCGGCTGACGAACAGCTGAGGCCCACGGCGTGGTACCTCGCTAACTTCTTTGAGGAAAACTTTGAAGGTAGCGTTAGCTCGGTAGTTGTCGTTTGGCAGTTGGTCACGACGAGGCAATTCTGCTTCTACTTCAGGCCGTCCCAGTCCTGAACTAACCGCCATTATGATGGACTGGCGCTCGAATCGGATCACCCGTGCAGTGAGGACGGGGTCCTCTAGATCAGCGAATTCTTCTTGGATCATCCTACGTTGCTGATCCCGTAGCTTCTGGGCTAAAACTTGCTTTGTAGTAGCCGCAGCCATACGGCCGAAGTCTTCCTTTTCAGGAGTAACATCCAGAACAACAGTGTCGCCAGATTGGGCATCATCCGCGACTTGCATCACCTCGGCAAGAGCGATTTGGTGATCTTCGCTTTCAACTTCGTCAACAATGATCTTGCTGGCGAGGACTCGATAACCCTCTTCTTCTAGATCAAGGCCAACATCAAAATTGCTAAAGTAGTCCTCATCAAAGGGATCTTCACCGACCCCGATATACAGGGTCCGCCTATAGCGTTCGTATCCCTTTAAAAGAGCTTCTCGAAGTGCTGTTTCGACAACTTGTGGGGGAAGCTTCTTTTCATCACTAATGTCGTCGATCAGATTGCTGAGACCGGGAAGCAGTACGAGAGCCATCGGGCTGGTTGATTAGTATAGAGCGGGGGGAGCTGCTTGCTCGATTACTGACCAGGTGTGGTTAGGCGTACCTCGGTCACCCTGTCGCAAGGAATGCTTTTAATTTTTCCGTGGATGTTGATTCGCAGCATGCTGTCACTACGCTCAAGCAAAAGGCCATCGAGACACTGCTGAACATCATTCTTGCCGCGATAAGTGACCCTCACAGGGAAACCGCGAAAAGTCTGAAAATCGCGATCATAAGCTAGTTGCTTCCCGATTCCGGGACTACTGATTTCGAGAACATAGGCCTCGGTCAGCCCAGAGGATTCCTCGAGGGTTTGTCCGAGCACATTGCTGAAGTTGGCGCAATCGTCAAGGCTGACGTCAGTGCCGTCAGTATGGCGAATCCGAACTTGCAAGGTGATTGGGCTCATATGCGTGAGTAATTGAACTCCACAGAGCTCAAAACCGTGAAGGCTTGCGACCTTATGGGTCAGCTGCTCAAGTTTTGGCAATAGGGGATGGGTCAAAGAAAACTGATGTCAGGCCCTGCCCAACATGCATTTCAGTTGTGACTGCTCTCCCAAAAGGGAGATACCTGTCGGACACCCGCTCACTGTAGTCGACTCTCCCTGCTCTGTCAGAAACCGAACAAATAAAGCTCGATGCCCAATACTATAGTTTTTAAGAAGTTATGATGTCGGCGATTTCAGTTTTCTGAATTTCACAATCTTAATTGGTATAATTATTCGTTTTCCTCAATATTTTAAGTTACTAGCAGCCCATAATCTAGGCTTTGTTAGGTGTTTTGTCAAGTCTATAGCTGTAAGGAAAACCATAGTTCAGCATTCCTTAGCAGGCTTCAATCTTGATACAATAGTGCAAACAATATTAGATTTTATGATTAACATATGTTCAGATCTGAAAAACATGAACAGTGATTTTAAAAGTTCCAGTATTTTTAAATATAAAAATTGATTTATTCGATTCAACTCAAAATTTTAATTAAGCAATGGCTAATCACACTGAATCATTAGCTTAATTTTAATTTATCAATAAATTAGATTATTGGGCACCAAATTACTTAACAATTAATCTCAAAGAAATAGCCCTAATTATAAAAATAATCAGATAAAAAGTCGACGAAAATTTTTATATAGCAACAGTAAATATTCGGTCTTGCTTGAGGCAAGTTTACTAGATCTTAGATACCCATTAGTCTTATTATCGCAGTAGCAGACGTCGAACTTATTGCAAAAGTTGCGATAAGTTTTTGTTTATCGTTTCATATTTTAAAAAGTGTTATATTCTTAGGTTCGCGTTTATTTTTTAAGGTTAAAGTTTGTTAGATTTACGAGATTAAATGCTTTGTAATGGAAAGAAATCTAAGATTCAATGTGAGTGAATTGCTTGATTATCAACGCTCATAAGTTAAAAAATTTGAGTTCATTTTAGATTATGTATTGATTATTATAGATGAGCTTAATTATCTGTCGGAACTTGCGTGAGGCTGTAAGACGAATATTTTGTTCAACAAAACTCTAAAATATTCAAAGCAAATCTTTAATACTTGGCTTTTATTATTAAATCTCGTATATAAGAAATTAGTGCAGATCATTTCTTGTTTTTTGATCTAAATACTACATAGCTAATTTCTTATTTTGATAAGATAATACATATATCTTAGTCACATAATGGCATTAATGTGGTTACAGGAATATAATAAAGCATGATTATTATGCAGTGAAAAGCGTAGATTCCCTTTACCAACATCATGTAAGCACCACAGCTATCGTGGAAATCCTCATGGAATCTATTTAGTCTGTATATATAGATTTAGCTCTAAATCATTAGCCTCAGATTGATCTGGATATTGAATAGATTATTTTCAGTGGATGATCATACTAAATCATCAGCAATATGAGAAGCTTGCCATACGGTCCCCATTGTGCGTCTAATTCGGATAGAAGAGACAGGACTGCTCTAAAGCGTTGCTGAAGATCGTTTTGCGCCTGGTCTTGTGTTTGGTGTTAGCACTGGATACAACCCTGTCCTCTGTCTCCCGTGTGGGAGCACTGGAGCATAGCTTCGTAGCCGATTCCGCGCGCCGAGTCGCCCCCGCTGTGGTCCGAATCGATACAGAACGAACCGTAGAACGGCAGGCTTTTGATCCGGGCTTGATTGATCCGTTGCTTCGCGATCTGTTGGGTGATCCTCAAGCGGGTCCAGAACGTGAACGCGGCCAGGGATCGGGTGTAGTGATTAATGCTGAAGGGTTAATTTTAACCAATGCTCACGTCGTGGATCGGGTGGAATCGGTTAGTGTCACTGTCGCTGATGGCGAGCAGCTCGATGGTCATGTAGTTGGGTTCGACTCTGTCACTGATCTCGCGTTGGTTCAACTTGAAGGACGAAAACTGCCACCGAAGGCTCCCCTTGGCGATTCTGAAGCGATAGAGGTGGGGGATTGGGCTATTGCATTGGGCACACCCTTTGGTCTTGAACGCACCGTAACGCTCGGGATTGTCAGCAGCCTGCACCGTAATATCAATAGCCTCGGTTTTTCAGACAAACGGCTGGATTTGATCCAAACAGATGCAGCAATTAATCCCGGTAACTCGGGAGGTCCCTTGGTGAACGCGGAAGGTGAGGTGATTGGCATTAACACCCTTGTGCGTTCCGGTCCAGGAGCTGGTTTGGGCTTCGCGATCCCAATCAACTTGGCTCAAAAGGTTGCTGACCAGTTACAACAACAGGGTGAGGTCATTCATCCTTACATTGGCTTACAGCTGGTTGGCCTCACCCCGCGGATAGCACGCGATCACAATAGGGATCCCAATGCACTTGTGCAACTGCCAGAGCGAACCGGCGCATTAGTTCAAAGTGTTTTGCCGCAGGGCCCTGCCGAACAAGCGGGCTTGCGCCGAGGTGATTTGGTAATTGCTGTGGAGACAAACACTGTGACTGATCCTCAGACTTTGTTAGAGGTGGTAGATGCTGCTCGAATTGAAGAACCTCTCCCATTGACGGTGTTGCGTAATGGCCGCGAACTCACCCTTTCGGTGAAGCCAGCCCCTTTACCAGGCATAGGCTGAAACCCTTGCTACCGTCGCGCCCATAGGTGCACGTCATGATGCCGGATCTACAAACTCAAATGAAGCAGGCGGTTGCCGATGCCGCAGTTGAACAGATCGAAGATGACATGGTCCTAGGTCTTGGATCTGGCTCTACGGCGGCATTGATGATCCGAGGACTCGGAATTAAGCTTGCTTCAGGAGAATTAAACAACATTGTTGGCGTTACAACATCGTTTCAAGGCGAAGTGTTGGCAACTGAGTTAAATATTCCTCTCTTAAGTCTGAATGCTGTTGACCGAATTGATCTCGCTATTGATGGAGCTGATGAAGTCGATCCCAACTTTCAGTTGATTAAAGGTGGTGGTGCTTGTCACGTTCAAGAGAAGCTTGTAGCGGCCAAAGCCAATCGTTTTGTAGTGGTGGTGGATTCTACTAAACTTGTGAAACTTCTCAATCTGGACTTCTCTTTGCCAGTCGAAGTTCTACCTGGCGCCTGGCGCCAAGTTAAGCAAACTCTGACTAACATCGGGGGCCATGCGCAACTCCGTATGGCTCAACACAAGGCCGGTCCGGTTGTGACCGATCAGGGTAATCTCATACTGGACGTGAAGCTAGATGGTGGAATCAGTGATCCTTTGAATTTAGAGCGAGTGATCAATAACGTACCGGGTGTTCTAGAAAACGGTTTATTTGTGAATCTGGTCGACGAAGTGTTGGTGGGCGAGATTGTCAACGGGGTTGCCGGTGTTCGTAGCTTAGAGAAGCACTCTCACTGAGCCGTAGCCGAACCGATTCCGCATGGCTGTGAAGCCCCTCACTTTCGGCCAGTTTCTGAACAGCCAGTCCGGTGGCCTCGAGAGCTGCTCGATTGAAAGCGATTAGGGAGGTATGCCGCATAAATGTTTCTACACTCAAGGCTCCACTAAATCGCGCAGTGCCACAGGTTGGTAGAGTGTGATTAGGGCCAGCTAAGTAGTCACCAACAGCTTCCGGAGACCATGGTCCGAGAAAAATAGCCCCTGCGTGCTGAATCTGTTTTGCCAATACCTCAGGTTGCTCCACGAGAAGCTCAAGATGCTCTGGAGCGAAGCCGTCGCTCAACTGAGCACAAGTTTCAAGGTTTTTACAAACCACTATCAACCCCCAGTTGCTAAGTGAAGCCCGACAGATTTCGCGGCGAGGGTGCGTTACGAGTTGCTGTTCGATCTCCTGAGTGATTTTATCGGCCAAAGCCTGGTTGGTTGTGATCAAAACCGCAGCAGCCAAAGGATCGTGTTCAGCTTGGGCTAAAAGATCCGCCGCTACTTGATCAGGTTTGGCACTCTCATCAGCAATTATTAAGATCTCGCTCGGACCAGCAAGAGAATCGATGCCGACTTGCCCGTAAACAGCCTGTTTAGCAAGGGTAACGTAAATGTTCCCTGGCCCACTGATCACATCTACTTTGGGAACACTATCGCTTCCATAAGCCATGGCAGCGATGGCTTGTGCCCCGCCAAGACGAAACACGGTGTGTACTCCCACGAGATGAGAAGCGGCTAGTACCACAGGGTTAACTTGACCACTTTGATCTGCTGGAGAACAAATCACCACCTCATTGACCCCAGCGACCCTAGCCGGAATAGCGTTCATGAGCACTGTGCTGGGGTAAGCAGCACGACCCCCCGGTATGTAGAGACCCGCGCGATCAACCGGTCGCCAGCGGCGTCCCAGGCACTCTCCATAAGGACCGTTAACCGTGATATCTGCTGGACGTTGGCATTGATGAAAGTCGGTAATGCGCCGATGAGCCTGCTCCAAAGCATCACGGAGATTCTTCGATAGTGCGCGCCATGCACGTTCCAATTGATCTTCCGGAACGACTATAGGTTCTGGGCGAAAGCCATCAAACTGTTCTGTAAATTGAATAATCGCGGCATCTCCACGGTTACGAACATCAAAAAGAATGGCGTCAACCTGATCCCGAACCTTCCACTGCTGAGCATTATCCATACGTCCGATTAGACGTTTAAGCTCTTTTCTGGCCAATTCCGGATCTCGCACGATGCGGAGTGAAAAAACCGCCGGATTCTCCATCAGGCAAGGAGCTGCTTAGGGTTTTAGTATTAACGAACTAGGATCGGAAGCTCGTGAGACGTCTGGTCGTGTTTCTTTGTGTCAAGGAGTACGATTCCAGACTGTTCGCAGTGTTTTCGCGTTAGTGGCCAATAACAAATCAGCAAAAAAACGGATAGGGATTGTGGAGCGCAATCGCTTGCGCAATCGCATCTACAAGTCCTCTTTACGCACGCTAATGAAACGTTGCTTCACTGCTTGCGATGCTTACAGCATGACCCCTGGTGACGAAGCCAAAGCCTTGGTTCAGGTCTCCTTGCGTGAAGCATTTAGCAAAATTGATAAGGCTGTGAAAGTCGGTGTTTTGCACCGAAACAACGGTGCTAACCAAAAATCTCGTCTAAGCTGTGCTGTGCGTAAGGCTATCGAACCCACCAGTTGATCGACTCTAACCGGCAGAATGGTTCGAGAGCGTGTTTTGTTCTTACCGTGTCGTCTGTTTCGGCGCTGATCGATAGTCACTGCCACATTGTTTTCCAAGCATTTGAGGAGGATTTAAATGATGTAGCCTCGCGCTGGCGAGATGCCGGAGTGAAAGCCCTTCTTCATTCCTGTGTGAAACCATCTGAGATTCCTGCGATCCGCTCACTTGCCGATCAGTTTCCAGAGATGCGTTATTCCGTTGGAGTTCACCCTCTCGGTACAGAACACTGGGGCTTAGATACGCTTGAGGTTTTGCGTCGGGCCGTACTAGACGATGACCGGGTTGTGGCGATTGGAGAGCTTGGGCTGGATTTGTTCCGAGACAAAAATTTGGAAGACCAGTTGGCAGTGCTGCGTCCACAGCTAGATCTAGCCTTCGAACTCGATCTCCCGGTAATTATCCATTGTCGGGATGCTGCTGAGCCGATGTTGAATGAACTTAATGCCCGCAAATCTGAGGGCCGATGCCCAACCGGGGTTGTACACTGTTGGGGAGGAATACCCGAGGAAATGGAAGGCTTCCTAAGCCTGGGCCTCTACATTAGCTTTAGCGGCACCGTCACATTCCCTAAAGCGTTGGCGACTCACGCCTGTGCTCAAAGGGTACCTGAAAATCGCTTCCTAGTGGAGACAGACTGCCCTTTTTTGGCTCCGGTGCCTAGGCGTGGCAAACGCAACGAGCCAGCGTTTGTGGCTTCGGTGGCGGCTCGGATTGCCGACTTGCGCAGCGTTGATGTAAACCAAGTCGCTGCTGTTACGACAGCCAATGCTCGCCGTCTTTTCAAGCTGCCTTGATTTCCTAACTAGTCCAAGGCAAAGGTTAGGCGTTATGTAAGATGCCACATTGGACTGGCCATAGATCCGGTGCTCCCGTATCTGTGGAACCCAAAGCATCCGTTCCCGTCCGGTGCATTTGTCATCGTCAGCTGATCTGCCCAGCAATTTCTGAGCTCAACAGTGGTGTTGTTGGATCTCTTAATTGGGAGCTAGTTCTACCACCGTCTTAGTGCTCTAATCGCTTTGCTTGATCTGCACTTCGGTATCTTGTCCAGATCCTCGTTCCTTCATCCTTCCTGTCGGTCCCCGCATGAGCAGCAGCGCGATTCAGGTTGCCAAGACCGCCACATACCTCCCAGACCTGGTGGAAGTTCAGCGGGCCGGCTTCAAATGGTTTTTAGATAAGGGCCTGATTGAAGAGCTTGAGAGCTTCTCCCCGATTACCGACTACACCAGCAAGTTAGAACTGCATTTCGTTGGTAGTGAGTACCGACTCAAGCGCCCTCGCCATGACGTGGAGGAAGCTAAGCGCCGAGATGCAACATTCGCATCACAGATGTACGTGACATGTCGCTTGGTTAATAAGGAAACCGGTGAGATCAAAGAGCAAGAGGTCTTCATTGGCGAATTGCCATTAATGACTGAGCGTGGAACATTCATCATTAATGGCGCTGAACGCGTAATCGTTAACCAGATCGTGCGTAGTCCAGGAGTTTATTTCAAAGATGAAATGGACAAGAATGGCCGTCGTACTTACAACGCCAGCGTCATTCCCAATCGTGGCGCTTGGTTAAAGTTTGAAACAGATAAGAATGACCTACTGCATGTTCGTGTCGACAAGACACGCAAAATCAACGCTCATGTGCTCATGCGTGCCATGGGTCTTTCTGACAATGATGTATTGGATAAGCTTCGCCACCCGGAATTTTATAAACACTCGATCGATGCCGCAAATGATGAAGGCATCAACTCGGAGGATCAGGCTCTTCTTGAGCTCTACAAAAAACTTCGTCCTGGTGAACCGCCTTCGGTGAGCGGAGGTCAACAGTTGCTGCAGACTCGTTTCTTTGATGCCAAGCGCTACGACCTAGGTCGGGTTGGTCGTTACAAGATCAACAAAAAGCTGCGCCTCACTATTCCCGACGCAGTGCGTACCCTTACCCATGAAGATGTTCTCTCCACACTCGACTATCTGATTAATCTGGAACTGGATGTCGGTGGCGTAAGCCTTGATGATATTGACCACCTTGGTAATCGTCGTGTCCGCTCTGTTGGTGAATTGCTACAGAATCAGGTACGTGTGGGACTTAACCGTCTCGAGAGAATTATTAAAGAGCGGATGACAGTTGGAGAGACTGACTCGCTCACTCCAGCCCAGCTGGTGAACCCTAAGCCTTTGGTAGCAGCAATTAAAGAGTTTTTTGGCTCTAGCCAGCTGAGCCAATTCATGGATCAAACAAATCCCCTCGCCGAGCTCACCCATAAGCGCCGTATTTCTGCTCTTGGCCCTGGCGGTTTGACGCGCGAACGGGCAGGGTTCGCTGTCCGGGATATTCATCCCTCCCACTACGGCCGGCTCTGTCCGATTGAGACGCCGGAAGGACCTAATGCTGGCTTGATAAATTCTCTAGCGACCCATGCTCGCGTCAACGAGTATGGGTTCATTGAAACTCCTTTCTGGAGAGTCGAGAATGGTTTCGTCATCAAGGCTGGTGATCCCATCTACCTCTCTGCTGATCAAGAGGATGAGGTGCGTGTTGCTCCTGGTGACGTCGCCACCGAAGACAATGGACAGATAAAGGCCGATCTGATTCCTGTTCGCTACCGCCAGGATTTTGAAAAGGTCCCGCCTGAGCAGGTGGATTATGTGGCCCTATCACCGGTGCAGGTTATTTCGGTTGCCACGTCATTAATTCCCTTCCTTGAGCACGATGACGCCAACCGCGCTCTGATGGGATCCAATATGCAAAGGCAAGCCGTTCCACTTCTACGGCCTGAGAGAGCTCTCGTGGGAACTGGTCTTGAAACTCAGGTAGCGAGAGATTCCGGAATGGTTCCAATTTCTCGAGTTAATGGCACTGTTGCTTTTGTGGATGCCAATGCCATTGTTGTTCTCGATGAAAATGGTGAAGAGCATACCCATTTCTTGCAGAAGTACCAGCGATCCAACCAGGACACGTGCCTTAACCAGCGCCCAATCGTCCGTCGAGGTGATGCTGTTATCGTTGGACAGGTTTTAGCTGACGGCTCGGCCTGTGAAGGTGGCGAGATTGCCCTAGGACAGAATGTCCTAATCGCCTATATGCCCTGGGAGGGTTATAATTATGAAGATGCTTTATTGGTAAGTGAGCGCCTTGTTATAGACGACCTCTACACTTCGGTTCATATTGAGAAGTATGAAATTGAGGCTCGTCAAACCAAGCTTGGTCCTGAAGAAATTACCGGCGAGATTCCAAATGTAGCCGAAGAAAGTCTTGGTAATCTCGACGAAATGGGGATTATTCGTGTCGGTGCTTTTGTCGAGAGCGGTGATATTTTAGTGGGTAAGGTTACTCCTAAGGGTGAATCAGATCAGCCTCCAGAGGAAAAGTTGCTGCGCGCAATTTTTGGTGAGAAAGCACGTGATGTTCGCGATAACTCGCTTCGCGTTCCTGGAACTGAACGTGGTCGCGTTGTTGATGTTCGTATTTACACTCGTGAACAGGGCGATGAGTTACCGCCTGGTGCAAACATGGTCGTTCGTGTTTACGTAGCACAGCGCCGCAAAATTCAGGTTGGCGATAAAATGGCCGGACGCCATGGCAATAAGGGGATCATCAGTCGCATTCTTCCTCGTGAGGATATGCCCTATCTTCCTGACGGCACCCCGGTTGACATTGTGCTCAATCCTTTGGGTGTGCCAAGTCGAATGAATGTCGGACAGGTGTTTGAGTTATTGATGGGTTGGGCTGCTTCTAATCTTGACTGCCGCGTTAAGGTAGTACCATTCGATGAGATGCATGGCGCTGAAAAGTCTCAACAAACTGTAGAAACATTTCTCAAAGAAGCAGCAAAACTTCCCGGCATGGATTGGGTCTACAACCCAGAGAATCCTGGAAAGCTCGTGCTACGAGATGGTCGGACGGGTCTTCCTTTCGATCAACCGGTTGCCGTTGGTTATTCTCACTTCTTGAAACTGGTGCACCTGGTTGACGACAAGATCCATGCTCGGTCTACGGGTCCTTACTCCTTAGTGACTCAGCAGCCTTTAGGTGGCAAGGCGCAACAGGGTGGTCAGCGCTTAGGAGAAATGGAGGTTTGGGCTCTTGAAGCTTATGGCGCCGCCTACACTCTTCAAGAATTACTGACGGTCAAGTCCGATGACATGCAGGGCCGTAACGAGGCTCTAAATGCGATCGTGAAGGGCAAGCCTATTCCCCGTCCTGGAACACCCGAGTCTTTTAAAGTACTTATGCGCGAGCTTCAATCCCTCGGCTTGGATATCGCAGTTTACACCGATGAGGGCAAGGAGGTGGATTTGATGCAGGATGTGAATCCACGCCGCAGCACGCCAAACCGTCCGACCTATGAATCCCTCGGAGTCGCAGATTATGACGAAGACTAACGGATCTAACGAACGAACCGACAACGCGCTTTTCCCTTAATCGTCAATGACCAACAGCAACCTTCGCACTGAGAATCACTTCGACTACGTCAAGATTACACTTGCCTCTCCCGAAAGAATCATGGAATGGGGCCAGCGCACCTTGCCTAACGGTCAGGTTGTGGGTGAAGTTACTAAACCTGAGACCATCAACTACCGCACACTCAAACCTGAGATGGACGGGTTGTTTTGCGAAAAGATTTTTGGTCCTTCCAAGGATTGGGAGTGCCACTGTGGCAAGTACAAGAGAGTTCGCTATCGTGGTATCGTTTGTGAGCGCTGCGGGGTCGATGTTACTGAAAGTAGGGTCCGGCGTCATCGCATGGGCTTTATTAAGCTCGCTGCTCCTGTCTCCCACGTCTGGTATCTCAAGGGTATTCCGAGCTATGTGGCTATCCTTCTAGATATGCCGCTTCGCGATGTTGAGCAAATTGTTTACTTCAACTGCTACGTTGTACTTGATATTGGTGATCATAAAGGGCTAAAATACAAGCAGCTGCTTACAGAAGATGAGTGGTTGGAAATCGAGGACGAGATTTATGCAGAAGAGTCTGAAATTCACAACGAGCCTACAGTTGGTATCGGTGCTGAAGCGCTAAAGCGGTTACTAGAGGATCTCAACCTCGATGAAGTGGCCGAGCAGTTACGAGAGGAGATTAATGGTAGTAGAGGACAGAAGCGCGCCAAACTGATCAAACGGCTTCGCGTGATCGATAATTTTGTTGCTACCGGTGCCCATCCTGATTGGATGGTGCTCTCCGTAATTCCAGTAATTCCACCGGATTTACGTCCGATGGTTCAACTAGATGGCGGTCGCTTTGCCACCTCCGACCTCAACGATTTATACCGCCGAGTGATCAACCGAAATAACCGCTTGGCGCGATTACAGGAGATATTAGCTCCTGAAATCATTGTTCGTAATGAAAAGCGAATGCTTCAGGAGGCCGTCGATGCTCTTATCGACAATGGTCGCCGCGGTCGGACAGTAGTTGGTGCAAATAGTCGACCATTGAAATCATTGAGTGATATCATCGAGGGTAAGCAGGGGCGTTTTCGGCAAAACCTTCTTGGTAAACGAGTTGATTATTCAGGTCGCTCTGTAATTGTAGTTGGTCCCAAATTGAAGATGCATCAATGTGGTTTGCCGAAGGAGATGGCAATTGAGTTATTCCAGCCGTTTGTAATTCACCGTTTGATTCGTCAAAACATTGTTAATAACATTAAAGCAGCAAAAAAGCTGATTCAACGCGCTGACGATGAAGTGATGCAGGTTCTGCAAGAAGTGATTGAAGGTCATCCGATTATGTTGAATCGTGCTCCGACTTTGCACCGTCTCGGTATTCAAGCCTTCGAACCAAAATTGGTAGATGGTCGTGCAATCCAGCTTCATCCCCTGGTCTGTCCAGCTTTTAATGCCGATTTCGATGGTGATCAAATGGCTGTTCACGTACCACTCGCCATTGAGGCTCAGACTGAGGCACGCATGTTGATGTTGGCTAGCAACAATATTCTGTCTCCAGCGACAGGCGAACCAATTATCACTCCGTCTCAGGACATGGTGCTTGGCTCCTATTATCTTACGGCTTTACAGCCTGGTGCCAACCAGCCGGACTTTGGTGATCGCAGTGCAACCTTTGCAGGCCTTGAGGATGTGATTCACGCGTTTGAGGATACCCGTGTTGGCCTTCACGATTGGGTTTGGGTTCGCTTTAATGGCGAAGTTGAAGATGAGGAAGAACTCCAGGAACCGCTTAAAGTCGAGGCTTTAAGCGATGGAACGCGGGTTGAGCAGTGGAGCTATCGTCGCGACCGATTTGATGATGACGAAGCTTTAATTAGCCGTTACATCCTCACCACTGTCGGCCGTGTAGTTATGAACCACACCATCATGGATGCGGTGGCCGCCGCTTGAATTCTTGTCCTCACCGTTAATCTAATCCGCGCGCAGCCATGACCCCATCTAGAACACGTAAATCTTCCAAAGTTGCCAAAGTAGTCTCTGGAAGGCTTGTTGCAAAGCCTCTTTCAAAAACTCGACCGCCGTTTCGAAACCATATTGTTGACAAAAAAGCTCTAAAAAATCTAGTAGCTTGGTCTTTTAAAAATTATGGTACTGCCGTAACTTCCTCAATGGCAGATAACTTGAAGGATCTTGGGTTCAAGTATGCAACTCAAGCGGCCGTCTCTATTTCAGTTGATGACTTAAAGGTTCCTAAGGCTAAAAAAGATCTTCTGGGTCAAGCAGAGGAGCAGATCACTGCCACAGAAGAGCGTTATAGGTTGGGTGAAATCACTGAGGTGGAGCGTCACACTAAAGTAATTGATACTTGGACAGAGACTAATGAGCGTCTTGTTAACGCAGTTAAGAAGAACTTTGATGAGAACGCACCGCTTAATTCAGTATGGATGATGGCTAATTCTGGGGCTCGCGGCAACATGTCCCAAGTGCGTCAGTTAGTCGGCATGCGTGGTCTTATGGCCAATCCGCAGGGCGAGATTATTGACTTGCCAATCCGTACAAATTTCCGTGAAGGACTTACAGTCACCGAGTATGTGATTTCCTCTTACGGAGCCCGTAAAGGTTTAGTAGACACCGCTCTGCGAACCGCCGACTCCGGCTATCTCACCCGTCGCTTGGTAGATGTTGCTCAGGATGTGATTGTCCGAGAGGATGACTGTGGCACCAAACGACACATCGTTGTTGAAGCAGAGGATAGTAGGTTCGGGAATCGCCTTGTGGGGCGCTTAACTGCAACGCAGGTGCTAAGTCCTGAAGGTAAAGTTCTTGCTGAACGCGACACCGAAATTGATCCAGCCCTTTCAAAAATAATTGAAGAGGCGGGCATTACGGAGATTAGTATCCGCTCGCCGCTTACGTGCGAAGCCAGCCGCTCAGTATGTCGTAAGTGTTATGGCTGGGCACTAGCTCACAACGAATTGGTTGATCTTGGGGAGGCCGTTGGTATCATCGCTGCCCAGTCAATTGGCGAGCCTGGAACCCAGCTCACGATGCGGACATTCCACACCGGTGGTGTGTCAACTGCGGAGAGTGGTGTAGTCCGTTCCAAGGTTGCCGGTGACGTTGAATTTGGAATTGGAGCTCGTGTCCGTTCTTATAGGACTCCTCATGGTGTTGAGGCCCAACAAGCTGAAGTTGATTTCATACTTACGATCAAACCTTCCTCGGGTAATGTTCGCCTGCAAAGAATTGAGATTACGACGGGTTCTTTGCTATTTGTTGATAACGGTCAAACCATTCAGTCTGATGTCACTGTTGCACAGATCGCTGCTGGTGCAGTGAAAAAGAACGTTGAGAAAGCCACCAAAGACGTGATATGTGATTTGGCAGGTCAGGTTCGTTATGAGGACAAGATTCAGCCACGAGAAGTTACTGACCGTCAAGGGAACATTACGCTTAAAGCTCAGCGATTAGGCCGGATGTGGGTGTTAGCGGGTGACGTTTACAACTTACCTCCCAATGCTCTTCCGGTAGTTAGTGGAAAATCAAAAGTTACAGAAGGTCAAGTTCTTGCTGAAGCTAGCCAGCGCAGTGAGTTTGGCGGCGATGTTCGTCTTCGCGATTCTATTGGTGACTCTCGAGAGGTTCAGGTCGTTACAACAGCAATGACTCTCAAAGACTTCAAGTTGCTGGAGGAGTCTACACATTCTGGTGAACTTTGGAATCTTGAGGCAAAGGATGGCACCCGTTATCGTCTCAATACGATTCCTGGCAGCAAGATTGGTAGCGGTGAAGTAATTGCCGAGCTTGCTGACGATCGCTTCCGTACTAACACCGGCGGGCTCGTCAAATTTGCCCCTGGTTTGAGTGTCAAAAAAGCTCGTTCTGCGAAGAACGGATATGAGGTCAATAAAGGAGGTACGTTACTTTGGATCCCTCAGGAAACCCATGAGATCAACAAAGATATCTCTCTTCTGATGATTACCGATGGTCAATGGATTGAAGCTGGAACGGAGGTAGTTAAAGACATTTTCAGCCAAACTGCCGGTATCGTTACTGTTACCCAAAAGAACGACATTCTGCGTGAGATTATTGTCCGTGGTGGTGACTTTCATCTAAGCAGCGATAACAAGTTACTTGAACGCTTTGAAGGTGATGGTCAGATAGTCAGTCCTGGAGAAGAAATAACTGAGGGAATTTCCGTTGATACGGTGAAATATGTTCAAACTGTTGAAACGCCGGAAGGGAGGGGCTTCCTCTTGCGTCCAATCGAGGAATACATCATCCCTAACGAAGCTCAGCTCCCTGATTTATCTCATGTGAAGCAGGCTAACGGCCCTCACTTAGGCATTAAAGCTACCCAGCGTTTGGCCTTTAAAGATAATGAACTAATCAAATCTGTTGAGGGTGTGGAGCTCCTCAAGATTCAATTATTACTCGAGACCTTCAATACTACGCCGCAGATGACTGTGGACGTAGAAAAGGCTGCCGATAAGCGGGCAAAAACTATTTCTCGTCTCCGTCTCGTGATCCTCGAATCAATTTTGGTGCGCCGAGACACTATGTCGGACTCAAGCCATGGTTCAACTCACACCGAACTTCAGGTAGAGGACGGCGCTTTAATGAAAGCGGGTGACATTGTTGCAACCACCCAGATTCTTTGTAAACAAGAGGGTATTGTTCAGTTGCCCAAAACTACGGAGACCGAACCTGTTCGCCGCATAATTGTTAAGCGTCCAGAAGATACTGCCACGATCTCCACCTCTATCACACCTTCGGTCAATATTGGCGATCGTATTGTTGATGGTGATTTATTGGCTAGCGCACAGCCGTCTACTCATTGTGGTGAAGTCGAAGCTGTGGATGGCAATAGTGTCACTCTGCGCCTTGGTCGTCCCTACATGGTATCGCCCGACTCTTTACTTCATGTTCGTGACGGTGATTTAGTGCAGCGTGGGGATGGATTAGCCCTTTTGGTTTTTGAACGTCAAAAGACGGGAGATATCGTCCAGGGTCTCCCAAGGATTGAGGAGTTGTTGGAAGCTCGTCGCCCCCGGGATTCGGCCATTCTTTGTAAAAAGCCTGGAATGATTGAGGTAAAACATGGAGAGGACGATGATTCTCTCTCTGTTAACGTGATTGAATCGGACGGCGCGATCAGCGAATATCCAATTCTTCTTAGTCGTAATGTGATAGTTAATGATGGTCAACAAGTAGCTGCTGGCGAACTATTGACTGATGGCCCAATCAATCCTCATGAGCTTTTGGAATGTTTCTTTGAAGACATCCGCAGCCGTAAACCTTTAATGGATGCAGCGCAAGGAGCAATTGCGTGTTTACAAGACTGCCTTGTGACAGAAGTTCAAAATGTTTACAAGTCTCAGGGTGTTTCAATTGACGATAAACATATTGAGGTAATTGTGCGTCAGATGACCAGCAAGGTTCGTGTTGAGGATGCTGGTGACACAACTCTTCTTCCCGGCGAGTTGATTGAGTTGAGACAGGTGGAAGATACAAACCAGGCCATGGCTATTACTGGCGGAGCCCCAGCCGAATTTACTCCGGTACTACTGGGAATTACCAAGGCCTCACTCAATACCGATAGCTTTATTTCTGCTGCATCCTTCCAGGAAACAACCCGTGTTCTTACAGAAGCTGCCATCGAGGGGAAAAGCGATTGGCTGCGCGGTCTTAAGGAAAACGTCATTATCGGTCGTCTAATTCCCGCGGGTACAGGTTTCAGTGGTTTCGTCGAGGAACTACAAAAGGAAGCTGGTCCTCACCCTGACATTCTGTCGGAAGATCCTGCAGGTTATCGACGAATGCAAAATCTGCGCCCGGACTACACAGTAGATATGCCACCTGCGGCAAGTGCAAGTGCACTTCTCGATGATCCCAGCGATGCTGATTTAAAAGCCACTAGGACCCGCCATAACATTGATCCATTAGCCAGTAGTAATAGTGCCGCGTTTACGCGGCCTGATATCGATAATGAGCTGAAGGAAGATCAAGTAGTAGATGCGGAGGCCGTTGAAGGTCTACAAGAGGAGGGCTTGCTTTCTGATGAGTAATTTTTCATTATTTCAACTCACTTAAGCATAGATATGCTCATGATCGAACCAACCGAAATTCCCCAGCGCCGTTTGCCCCGTTACGGTTTTCACAGCCACACCGAGAAGCTTAATGGACGTGTGGCCATGCTTGGGTTTATTGCCCTGTTAATCATCGAATTTAATCTTGGTCATGGTTTATTAAATTGGTAAGGGATGTTTTACTTGGCCGCAGTACAACTGAGCTTGAAGATTGGGCGATTGCTCAGGGTCAGAATGCCTTTCGTGGACGGCAAATCTATGATTGGATTTATAACAAAGGGGTAAAATCTTTAACTGATATTACGGTTCTGCCAAAGCAGTGGCGTGTCGAACTTGACGCTCAGAATTTTCGAGTTGGACGTTTAAGGTGCATACGTCGATTCGTGGCGTCCGATGCCACTACCAAGTTGCTTTTAGCTACAGACGATGGAGAGATTATCGAGACAGTTGGGATCCCCACCAATCAGCGATTGACAGTTTGCGTCTCGAGTCAAGTGGGCTGTCCAATGGCCTGTCGCTTTTGCGCTACAGGGAAAGGCGGTCTGCAGCGTTCGTTAGCAACCCACGAAATTGTAGATCAGGTGTTAAGTGTGAGAGAAGCAATGGATCGGCGTCCGTCTCATATTGTTTTTATGGGGATGGGGGAGCCATTGCTCAATAGTGAAATGGTATTGGAATCGATTCGCTGTTTCAACATTGACCTTGGCATTAGTCAGCGACGAATCACGGTTAGTACCATTGGTGTTCCCAAAACTTTGCCACAGTTGGCGGAATTAGCTATAAAGAAGCTCGGGCGTGCTCAATTCACCCTCGCAGTAAGTCTGCATGCTCCGAATCAGCGTTTAAGAGAAGAATTGATCCCCACGGCCCATAGTTATCCTTATGACGCTTTACTCAGTGATTGCCATCATTACCTAAGTATGACTGGTCGTCGCGTCAGTTTTGAATACATTCTCCTCAAAGAATTGAATGATCGACCGGAACATGCAGCTGAGTTAGCGGATCGGCTTGGAGGTTTCCAAAGCCATATCAACCTCATTGCTTATAACCCAATTGAGGAACAAGAATTTAAACGACCAGCTCTTCGGAGAATTGAAGCTTTTCGACGGGTACTTGAGCGTCGTGGTGTAGCTGTTAGTCTTCGAGTAAGCCGTGGTCTTGATCAGAATGCTGCATGCGGTCAATTGCGTAGACAACATGTAGCTGAAGTTAGTTAATCCCTATTTTCTATCGCTTTGCATTGTCAGAAGTGTTGATTGTTAGATTCATATTATAATTGATTGAACCGAGTCAAACTGCTATTATTGGATTGTTTATTTCTAGATGTCGATATTACTTGCACTAATTTATAAGATTTGTCCAAACTTAATGAAACGCTGAATGGGATGGTGAATGGCTGTAATTGATTGGTTTCTTCTTATTCTGTACTTACTGCTCACGCTCTTGCTAGGCCTATGGCTAGCTCGTCGAAATCGAGAACAAGACGATTATTTCTTGGCTGGCCGTCACCTGAATGGTTGGTTGGCTGGCGCGTCGATGGCTGCTACAACTTTCTCGATCGATACCCCACTGTACGTAGCGGGTCTCGTAGGAAATCGTGGATTAGCAGGAAATTGGGAATGGTGGAGCTTCGCTCTGGCGCACGTCGCTATGACAGTAGTTTTTGCATCGTTTTGGCGTCGTAGCGGCGTTTTGACTGATGCAGCATTTACTGAGTTGCGTTATGGTGGCGCTGCTGCAGCGAAACTCCGCGGTATTAAGGCTTTTCTTTTAGCTCTACCTGTCAACTGCATTGGCATCGGCTATGCATTTCTCGCCTTACGGAAGGTAATGGAAGCCTTGGACGTCGTGAACGGCAGGACGAATGTGCTGGGTTTGTCCGACACGGTTTGGCTGCTGGTGATTGTTGCCCTGATGGTGGTCAGCTACACGGCAGTTGGCGGACTCTGGGCGGTAGTTATGACAGATCTTATCCATCTTATGCTCGCTTTGCTTGGAGCGTTAACTGTGGCCGTGGCGGCACTTCATGCTACGGGCGGCATGGCGTTGATGTTAAATCAGCTTCATGCCCTGAATCGTCCTGAACTGGTTTCACTTGTTCCCTGGACTTGGGATAAGGATGGTTTTGTTTGGCTCGATGACGCTGGCGTCAGCGTGCCTATGTTTACGGCTTATATCGCGGTGCAATGGTGGAGTTTTCGTCGTAGCGATGGAGGGGGGGAGTTCGTCCAACGCATGCTTGCCACCCATGATGAACGACAAGCTCGACTAGCAGGATGGATTTTTCTTGTTGTTAATTATTTGATTCGCAGTTGGTTGTGGGTGGTGGTGGCTTTGGCTGCACTTGTTTTATTGCCGGAACAGGCCGATTTTGAGCTTGGCTATCCTGCTCTGGCTGTTGATTTGTTGCCACCAGTTGGTCTCGGTCTAGTGGTGGTGTCTCTGGTCGCTGCATTTATGAGCACAGTGAGTACCTCCGTGAACTGGGGTGCTAGCTACCTTACGCATGATCTTTATCAGCGCTTTATTCGTCCCCAAGCAGGTTCTCGAGAATTACTGCTTGTGGGTCAGAGCACCACTCTCCTGCTATTAATGCTTGGTGTGGCGACTGCATTGGTTAATGACAGCGTCGGAATGGTATTTCGTCTTGTGATCGCAATTGGTTCTGGGTCGGGTATTGTACTCGTTCTGCGCTGGTTTTGGTGGAGGATTAATGCTGCAGCAGAACTGTCCGCTATGCTCTGTGGTTTCATCGTTGGTCTGTTCACATCCGTTGTTCCGCTAGTCCGTATCGACGACTACGGCCTAAGATTGACTGTAATTACGTTGATTTCTGCCGCAGTTTGGCTTACAGTGATGTTGCTAACCCCCCCGGAATCCGAAGCTGTACTCGAGCGATTTGTACGCACAGTCAAACCACCTGGTCCAGGCTGGGCACATCTGCGTCGGCGCTTCAACGTAAAACCAGTCGAAACTTTCTCTACGATATTGCGGCGTTTCGTGTTGGCCTGTGGGATTCTATTTGGCGGTTTGTTGGGGACAGGTGGCTTCTTGTTGTATCAGCAAATGACAGGTTGGTTTGGCCTTGGTGTGTTGGTAATTTCCTTCTTGTTACTGCACCGGCCAGCCCTCGTCACTCACTCGCCAGCAGAATGATCAGCGAGACTAAATCAGACCTTGTCCTTTTTCCGCTCTACCCTTTTGCCAGCTATCATCATTTCGCTGTTTGTATTGGCGCTCGTCGCAGTCAGCGCAAGGATTTGGTTACCAAGTGACATGCTGGCGCCTGCCCCAACTGGCTAAGCGAAGGAGAGCTAGACGAAAGACAGGGGTCTAGCCGAGTTACGCACCGTATGCCTGATGCCTGTGGTAGACGATCGCCGCCAACATAGGGATTTGAGAGATTTGGAGCTCGCTACTCTCTCTCTTGATCCGGATCTGCTGGCACGAGAGCTAGCTGCTGAGGAGACTATCGATCCTCTAGATGAGTTTAGGACTGGTGATACGTCTTCATCTATAGCTCTTATCTGTGATCAGGGTCTTGTAGACCTTTGCGGTACTCATAATCAGCGCTTGCAAGGGCTTCAAGTATTTTGTGAATACAAAGACCCTAGGGCAGCTCCGCTGTTACTACCTCTGTTGCAACGCCCTTGTCCGGTTGAACGAATGAGCGCTGTGTATGCCTTGGGACGAAACCCCTCGCCTCCGGCAGTGGAACCGTTACTGCAGCTCCTCCAGTTAGACAGCAACGCCTATGTTCGCAAAGCAGCGGCCTGGAGCCTAGGGAACTACCCCGACGCCCCAATTCTTAATCCACTGATTCGTGCCCTGCAAAACGATGTCGCTGCAGTGCGGTTGTGGTGTCCAGGTTCCCTTGCTGAATCGGGTAGTCGCTCTCCAGATAAGGCGGATCCGGCAGCAAGTCAGTTAATTGTGAGTCTTCAAATCGATAGTGAACCAGTCGTTCGTAGCAACTGCATTTGGGCACTCGGGCGCTTAATCGACCAGTTGGTGGAGTCTCGTCAAAACGAGATTATTGAGATTCTGATTGAGGCACTGCTTTACGACGGCGAAACTTCAGTTCGAGATGAAGCGCGTACGGCGTTAGAGCAGCTTGGAAACCCAATGGTTTTAGAACGTATACAAATATTGATTGACAACGGCCTCATTATCTGATGTTGTGAAATCAACAGTCTTGTCGAGACCACCATTAGATTACATCCCATCTAACGCAGGTTGAATGCTTCAACGTACGGTTCTTTTCACCATCAGGCCTGATGGTCGCGTGGAAGAGCGGGTCGAAGGTGTGACCGGTCCCGCGTGCCAGCAGCTCACCGAACGGTTAGAAGCTGCTCTTGGAACAGTTGAACGTCGAGCAGTCACAGCTGATATGTTTCAGCAGCCTGATACCCAGTCCCAGTCCCAGTCCCAGTCCCAGTCCCAGTCCCTTTCTGCTAATCCGAACTAATGTCGCATTTCAGCACTGTTAAAACCGAATTGCGTCAGCTAGATCCTTTGGCTCAAGCTCTCAAAGACATGGGTTACCACCCTGAAAAAGGACAGCGCCCCATACGTGGTTATCGAGGTCAGACGGTCACGGCTGATTTAGCTGTGACAATGCAGGAGGGTGGTGATCTTGGTTTCCGTTGGAATTGTCAATCTGGTTCCTATGAATTGGTGACTGATTTAGATCTCTGGAGGCAACAGATTCCAATAGAGCGCTTCCTTGGTAAGCTCACCCAGCTCTATGCCTTGAATGCTGTGTTGTCAGCAACTGCTAGCGAGGGTTTTCAAATCACTGAGCAATCACGGAGTCAAGATGGCTCGATTGAACTTGTAGTTACTCGCTGGGACACCTGACACTGTCCGATCCAACTCTTGCTTTTTCTGCTGCCGCCACAAGTCCCGATCAACCCAATGGTCGAGAGCCCTTGTTGGGTGGACATCTCAGAGATCAAGCTGTCTGGGTAGACGAGGCAGCATGTATCGGTTGCCGATATTGTGCTCATGTTGCAACCAATACATTTGTTGTTGAGCCTCGTCTTGGGCGTTCTCGAGCCATTCGCCAGGATGGTGACAGTGCCGAACTTATCCAAGAAGCTATTGATACTTGCCCCGTTGACTGCATTCATTGGGTTTCTTTCGAATCCCTTGAAGGATTGAAGCAAGATCTGATTCGACAAAATCTCCAAGCACGTCCCCAAGGTTAATGACTTCACTGCTAACCCGACACCGGAACTAGCAGGAGGCTCGCTCCCCCTTTTTGCTTAGGCCGGCGCGGCTATAAACATGGTTTGGAAAGACTTTTCCTGTCAAGACGGGTGGCAGGTGTTTCCCAAAGGTTTATTTATTTACATCACTAGCAAAAAGCCGCATATCGAAAATAGTTTCGATCGGTGAGTACCTCTAAGCCTTAGATAGTTTCCTTTATGCCCCAAGTTTACGGTCCGGTTACGTTACGTTGATGTGTCAATGTTTACGGATCGCGTTAAGCAGCGGGACGGCCACATGATACAGGACCAAGACTCATTGGTTTCTAAAGGTTTCTTATGTGCCCAGCGGGGTGCGGTTTGGAGTACCCACCGATCGTGGGTAGATTGATGGGCAGGGCGACGTTGGCTGAACACGTAATAAATGACGGATGCCACGTCCAGCAGGGAGTCGACACACTTGCACCGCTTTTAGGTTGGCCCTCAGTGGTTTGAGAACCTTGGCAAACTTGGAGGTGTCATCTTTCGACCATTGCCCTCGGAAGATCAGTGCTTCGCCCTGGGGTTGTAAGAGAGGGACGAGATATTCTGCGACTGTAGGCGCCGCCGCAACGGCTCGGGCCATGGCAAGGTCGAACATACCTCTACACAAATGATCGTGACCCGTTATTTCGATGCGTTCAGTGCGCACCGACACTTGATCAGTAAGACCAAGGCTACTAACCATCGCTTTTACGGCAGCCGTTTTGCGGCCAACTGAGTCTACTAAAGTCATTCGCGCACCAGGAAGAGCGATGGCAACGGCCAGTCCTGGGAAGCCACTTCCTGTTCCAACATCGATACAAACTCTCGGTCGCTTTGGCGTCTCTAACTCACTCGTTAAGGGCCAGAGGCTATCAAAAATTTGATTTACCCAGTAGTCGTTACCTTCAACAAGCCGCGTGAGATTGACCTTATCATTCCACCCACGTAATAGAGTCTGCAGTTTAGCAAGCCGGTTGAGCTGATCGGCGGAAGGCCGCCATTTCAGTGCCTCCCAGCACTCAGCTCCCGGGTTGGTACCGACCATGAGCCACGCTAACAACTTTTCTTAGGATGGGGTTGCAAGATCGAGCTAAACGTGCCCATTAGCCACTACCAACGACTCGGCGTAGCTCCAGAGGTAGATTCGGAAGCGTTGCGCCAAGCATTTCGGCGTAAGAGTAAAACACTCCATCCCGATACCACAGAACTACCCGAAGCCCAGGCTAGCAAGGCTTTTCAGCAGCTTAGGGAATCTTATACTCTCCTGGCAGATCCTGGCCGTCGTGATGCCTACGATGCCATACTTCGCCAAAGTCAGAAGACTCAACAGGCGGCCAATGAGCTTCCGCGCTCTAATGGATGGAGCAGCGTCGGTCAACGTCGTCCGCTTTCTGGAGGCGAATGGTTTTCCTTGATGCTCTTAAGTGTTGCTCTTCTGCTGAGCGTACTAATCGGTTTGGGCGTAGCAATGATCCGAGGGCGCGATTGGCAAGTGTTGCCGTCCTGGCTCACGGATGAGCAGACTTTGAAAACTACCAATGTGCAATTCGATTTTAATGTCGTCCGTCCTGCCGCCGGAGAACTCACCCCTGAACCAACACTCGCTTCGCGCACTTGAAGGCTGGCTGCAGCGGTTGGGAGCCATGCGGATTGATAACGATCCATGTCGATGGCGCCTTGAATATGATGATTGGAGTGCGGTTCTCTTGTTGGACCAGAACGATCTTAAAGTGATTTGGCAATCGCCTGGGGATAGTGAAGAGACGCAGTGTTCACTGCCTTATGGACTTTCCCGTGCAGATGTAGAAGCAGCCATCCAGGCTGGCCCCTCAGTAAGCAAAGGCATTTAGATTTGATCTAAAGCCGTTCCGACGGCTTCGTAACATTGGGCGAGCTGTGCATCGCTGATGCACAGCGGTGGTAGTAGATAAATCACTTGTCCTAAAGGGCGAAGAAAAACCCCGTGTTCCATAGCAATTCGTTTTATTGCAGGACCCGCTGGGTTGAGATAACCAGCAGGTCCCTTCACCACCAAATCGAAGGCAGCAACTGTACCAACTAGTCTCGTTCGCTCGACACGGGGGTGTTGATCCAAGCGTTTAAGATAGGGCCGATGCCGCGCTTCAAAGTTCTGGAATGCCGCTGGGTTGGTTTCAAGGAGAGTGATGCTAGCCACGGCAGCGGCGCATCCCAGGGGATTAGCGGTGAAGCTGTGGCCATGCCATAGCGTTAAACTCGGATCCTTACCAATGAAGGCTTCAAAAATTGCCTCACTTGCCATGGTGACACCCATAGGTAGGCAGCCCCCAGTAAGTCCTTTGGACAATGCCATTAGGTCGGGTCGAATTCCTGCACGCCGACTCGCAAACCAATCGCCGCAGCGTCCGAACCCGGTAAGTACCTCATCGGCAATAAGCAGGGCCCCAGAGGTCTTGGTCCGAATTTCAACTTCCTGGAGAAACTCTGGGCGCACAATGGTCATCCCTCCTGCCCCCTGCAACAGTGGCTCAAGGATGACCGCTGCTGTGGGCGTTTCCAGCGCGGCTTCCAGCACTTGTAGTGATGCTGCTTCCTTAGTATTCACCTCTGAATCATTCCACCAGGTACTAGGCCAAGGCACCCTCGCTACGGGGAATAACTTGTCTTCAAATGGTGCGCTAAATAGATTACGTTCGCCAACGGCCATGGCACCAAAAGTATCACCGTGGTACGCGCCGTCGAAGGCCACTATTTGATGGCGTGGCTGGCCGCGGTTAGCCCACCATTGACAGGCAATTTTTAGAGCGACTTCCACAGCAGTCGAACCATTATCTGAAAAAAACAATCGCTGCAAACCGGTAATGCCACTGAGTCGAATGGCTAATTGTTCCGCAGGTTCATGTGTGAAATCTGCAAAAATCACCTGCTCGAGTCGACGCGCTTGATCAGCAACTGCTTCGGCTATGACTGGATGAGCATGGCCATGCAGGGTCACCCACCAGCTGCTAATCGCGTCAATCAAGGGTCCACCTTGTTCTCTGAATAGCAGTGCTCCCTCCCCGGCCGTCACCCGTTGTGGTGATGCTGTCGTAGCAATTTGGGTGAATGGAGGCCAGAGATTGGGGTGACGTTGAATCGTCATGGCTGTTTACAGCATTTCCGCCATACTGGAGCTTTAAGTAATGACGATGTGTTTATTGTGGCCTCTACACAGAATCCACCTTCTCCAAGTTATTTCGTTCCACTGACATACCTGACTGTAAGGGCTGATTGTGAGCTTGGAGTTTCTGCGATGAAATCTCGCCCGAAGGTAGCTACTCTGAGACGAGAGGATCATCTCAACCTCATGTACAACAAAATTCACCCTTGGATCTAATCAACTGGCTGCTGTCGTTTTTTTTGCAGGGCCGGGGTAGGCAGACTAAAACGAGTGTCTGTTACTGATATTCCAAGCGTTTAGACCAGTTGGCCTGAGTGATGGTTGCGTTGGGTCCTTCTGCCCTCTGTAGCGATCAGTCTACAACTAATCCGATGCACGAGCTCAGCTTCTGCAACTTGTGGGTGATGGCGATGCCAGCGTACAATTTTAGCACTACAGCGCTCATCAATGCTTCAGCAGTATATCTGATTCAACATTGTTTGAAATCTAGAATTAAAGCGTTGGTTGTACCAGTGCTGTTTAAGTGTTTGAGCTGTTAGTGGTTGTAGAGGCGGAAGTTGGGCCAGAACCGGGACGCCTCCGAATTCTTCTAGAGTTGCAGGGTTATCGTGGTGGAAGGCTCCATTAAGGATTAACCCAAGAACTATGAGGTTGCGTTGCCGGAGAGCCTCTAGGCTTAATAGGGTGTGGTTGAGTGTTCCTAAGCCGCTTCGAGCAACCAAAATGATTGGTAGCCCCCAGCGCTTCAGCTGATCAATTTGCAGTAGATGTCGTGTAAGAGGTACCATCAGGCCTCCCGCAGTTTCCACGACAAGGGGTCCATCACACTTTGGTAGCATCAATTGTTCGGGTACAAGCGGTGTTTGATCAAGCTCGGCCGCCCAATGTGGTGAAACTGGTTGACTAAAAGCAAAGGCTTCCGGAAGCAGTCGGTTCGAAGGAAGATCAAGCAAGTTGCGGACGCGTTCGCGATCTCCACCGCCTTCTAAGCCACTTTGCACAGGCTTCCAGTAAGTTGCCCGCAGGCCTTGGACGAGCCAGGCACTCACCACTGTCTTGCCGACATCGGTGTCAGTACCGCAAACCACGAGGCGAAGCGACATACAGCTTATCTATTCAAAATCAGCAGTAAAACTTTCCATGACAAGCCGAATCGTTTTTGATAAAATCCACCTGACTCCAAGCACTTTGAGGAATCTGCTTCCGGCCAGGCTCTGAAGATGCGCCGCCACGCACCAGGGCTTAACCGACCCTTGTTCGTTACCCCTGCACCGATGTCAATGATAGGTTTCAGCAAAGAAATCGGTGTAATTGCGGTTTGGGTAAAGTGACGCACTTGTTGTCGACGGATCATTCTGGCTGGAATGGTTGCAATGAGCTCTTCGTCGTGTGGAAGCGAAAAAGCCGTATAGAGTTGATTAGCAGCAGCGGCGGCAGAACGCCATTGAGGAAAGCTACCCCGAACAGGCACCGCCACCGCTAGCCAATCTCCTGGCGTCAAGGATTGAATCCACTCATTCAGCGTGAGTACGGGATTCGGTAACCAGTGCAAAGCAAAGTTAGAGGCGAGCAGTTGGGGCTGGTTTGGCCATGATGGTAACCCTTTGCTTAAGTCGTGTTGAATCGTTTTCACGCTGTTGCGTTGTTGATTCAACATCGCCGCACTACCATCTACACGTAGGACCTGGTAGCCCGGGTGCGTAGCTTCTAAAGCATCGGCAAGCCATCCTGTTCCGCTGCCCAGATCTGCCCAAATTCCTTTGGGAATCGACAGTCGCCGACAATGGCAGGCTAGTCGCCAGGCTACGCTCTGTTGCAGGCGTGTGGCGGTATTGTACCGACTGGCGGCAACGCTAAACCTCTGAAGGATGTCTTGCGAGGTAATCACAAATGTTCGATCCATTTGTACACAACAGACAACACCCCTGATGTGATCAAGGCATGTCCCACATGGGGATCGTTGTGTACCATCTCAACTTGGAGGCCGATTTGATCTAAAAGTTGCTTGTGAATGCTGGCTTGCACCACCGCATCTTGTTCCCCCCTTATGACTAAAACATGAGCTTTTTCAGGCCACCCCTTCGGAAGGTTATGGCATGTTTCTAGTAGTGAGAGGTCGTTGCGTAAACGTTGGCGTCCTTCTAGAGAAATGCCATGGAGCAAGGGAGAAGGTGGACAAGAGCTGAGGGGTAACGGTTGTGCAGTCTTCTCAAGGAAACGGCGCAACATTGCCAATTCCCCTTCTGAACCCAGAGCTGCTCGCATCCCTTTCAGTCCAGCTAATACCGATCGGCCGGCCCGCCCTTTTGGAACAAAAGCTGCGAAGCAGCCTAGCAGTATCAAGGCTGTCGCTTCATTCAGCAGACTTGCCGGCAGTAGGTGGAGACCAAGTGAATGGGCGATGACAACTCGGGGGCCAGGTTTACTATCCCAGTGTGGAACAGTAGGAGCAGCGTTGGTGTAGCCACGTTCTCCGATTAGCATGTGCCTATGGTGTTGCTCTAGCTGGTATTGCCAGTTATTCCATTGACCGGCATGCCCTGCCCATCCATGCATTGCGAGAATTTGTGTCATTTAGGAAACGAGGGCGCGGAGCAAGAGCTGCAACGTGTCATCTGGTAAATCCCTTCGCAAAACTATCCTTAGCCGGGATGTTCCTTCGGGAACTGTTGGTGGCCGAATTGCGATGCTGAGTAATCCATGTTCTTTCAGGCGTTTTTGTTGGTCTAGAGCAGCCCGATCACTCTCGAAAAGAAGGGGAAGAACAGGGCCGTTGCCTTTGGGACGAACCCATCCATTAAGAGAGAGGGAAGTACGCCAGTCATTCGACCTTTGTCTAAGTGAACGCCCCCAAGTCGGATAGGCTTTAATCAAGTTGAGGGCGGCTTGTGCGCCAGCCACTAAGGGTGGTGCCAGGGCGGTGGTATAGCGAAATGCTCCGCTCGTTTGCAGCAGTCGTTCTCCCATGACGGCGTCCCCCGCCAGAAAAGCTCCGCCGCTACCGAAGGCTTTGCCGAACGTTCCGCTGATCAAGTGAATCGGGTCATTAATTCCCCAGCAGAGCCCACGTCCACCAGGCCCCAGAACACCAAGACCATGGGCTTCATCTACTAAAAGTTGCGCTCCATGCTGAGCACAAAGCGAGGCCATGTCTTGGAGATTGGGGCTGGTCCCTTCCATGCTAAATAGGCTTTCACTGATAACTAGAGGCAGTGTATCGCTGCTATGTAGTGCTCGAAGACGACGCTCGAGATCTTGAAGATCGTTATGAACAAATCGTTGGAGCTGGGCACCGCACGCGCGGACGCCTACCAATAGTGAATGGTGAACTAGTCGATCAGCAAGCACCGTGGTGTGACGCCCTGCGAGGGCCGCGACAGCAGCGAGATTGGCTTGGAATCCACTAGGAAAAAGCAAAACTCTCTCTCGTCCAAGCCAGTCACCAAGTTCTGCTTCCAGGCGCATATGCCGGGGACGCGTGCCAGTAATCAACCTTGATCCTCCTGCTCCCAAACCATCAGTCTTTAGAGCGGTAGCAGCGGCTTCAACCACCGCTGGATGACGGCTGAGGCCAAGGTAATCGTTGCTTGCTAGGTCCCTGAAAGCAAGTTCAACATTGGTACTACTCTTTAATTCCCACGGTTGACGTCCCGGCTGCCAGCTATTCAAATGTCGACGTCGAGTTGTATCCATGGAGCTGATTGGCTCGCCGGCCACTCTCTCAGTATGAACTTGAAGGAAGATTCAGTGATCAATCAAGTCATGACTTCGGAGCGTCTTACCCTTCCTCTAAATCTATCTTGGTTTTACCAAGACCGCTCTCTACCCCTGCAACCTATAGGTTTTTGTTCACCTAGGTCTGTGGCCTAGTCGTTCTAGGTTTTGATGGTAAGTATTAAGCAGAGGGAATGGCATGGGCTAGAAGTTCAGAGCTTCTGCGGTTCGGATGCGGTTTCGACCAGCAAATTTCGACCTTCGCCTATATCCGGTTTATCCTGACAGCAGTTTTTCCGGACTATAGGCCGGCAGTTCTCTCCGCCATTGGCTCTTGAGGTTGATTTTGGTGCGTTTATTACCTGAGTGCTATCGCCAAGAATGTTACGGTTTCGGTTCGGTAGTACTGATAGGGCGTTGTCTGTAGTGATAACTGCGATGAATAAGTCCGGCGGCGGTTGCACTTTAGTAATACATTTTCCTAAAGCTGCTTAGTGTAGTCAAAGTAATCCATCAATCCAACCCTAACAGCTTCGTCAGTTTTGGAAATGGAATTGCTTTAATAGATGCACTGCGAGACCTCACGAGATGCGAAGCGCCGTCGGTAAAAAGTTAAGACAGATTAATTAGTATCGCAATGAATTAACTCGAAAGTGAAGTTACACATTCTACATATTTCAAAAGTAGTTGTTTTAAAGCCTGCAGCTGACTTGAATGACAATAACTGCACAGGGCACTATTGCTCTCGTTATTTTGCTGAATACAACAATCGGGCATTGCGCTGAACCACGATCATTTTTATAGAAACTGAGAAGATCTGAGCAGCCAAACAGCGTACTTGTCGTTAGTGTCTCATCTCCATTTCTGCAACTTCTCTACAACTTGGGGAATTGAAGACTGTTATCAATCTTTCCTAGGATTAACCTATGAATAAAGCTAAGCAGGTCATTTCAAGTCAGGCAGCCGATCCTGAGGCTTCCGCTTCTGGACTTGATCCTAATCAACTTTTTCCTTTCCGGTTAGATGATTTTCAATTAAAGGCTATTGATGCACTCAACCAAGGGCACTCGGTGGTAGTGAGTGCTCCTACTGGTTCGGGTAAGACCTTGGTGGGTGAATATGCAATTCACCGCGCTTTGGTTCATGGTCAAAAGGCATTTTATACGACTCCGCTTAAGGCACTTTCAAACCAAAAACTTCGCGACTTTCGCGACCAGTTTGGCCACGAGAACGTCGGTTTAATGACCGGCGACCTGAGCGTGAACCGGGATGCATCCATTGTGGTGATGACTACGGAGATTTTCCGAAATATGCTCTACTCCGAGGTAGATGAACATGACAATCCATTAGCCGATGTGGAAGCAGTTGTACTAGATGAATGTCACTACATGAATGATTCCCAAAGAGGCACCGTTTGGGAAGAGTCGATTATCTACTGTCCGCAACCCGTCCAGCTCGTTGCTCTATCCGCCACTGTGACGAATGCAGGCCAACTCACTGATTGGATTGAAAAAGTCCACGGTCCGACCTCACTTGTAACGAGTGACCATAGGCCAGTTCCATTGCACTTCAGTTTCTGTAGTACCAAAGGGCTACATCCCCTGCTCAACAAAGCCGGTACGGGGTTACACCCAAATTGCAAGTTATCGCGTGGACCCAAAAGCAATAATAAACGCAAAAGAGACCCCCTCAAGCCTCTTCAGCGGAATACCCCTGCGATCAGCTTTGTTGTCGAACAAATGGTAAAACGCAACATGCTGCCAGCGATTTATTTCATTTTTAGCCGCCGAGGATGTGATAAATCGGTACGTGATCTAGGCACACAATGTCTTGTTACTCAACATGAGCAAGCGCAGATCTATGCGCGGCTTGCTGCTTATACAACGGCGAATTCTGAAGCGGTGCGATATGGGATCCATGCTGATGCCTTGCTGCGAGGGATCGCTGCACACCATGCTGGGGTTCTTCCAGCATGGAAGGAGCTGATCGAGGAATTATTTCAACAGGGGCTTGTAAAAGTAGTTTTTGCTACTGAAACACTTGCGGCAGGGATAAATATGCCGGCCCGTAGCACAGTAATTTCCTCATTATCTAAGCGAACGGAACGGGGTCATCGGCTGTTGATGGGGAGTGAGTTTTTGCAAATGGCAGGTCGCGCCGGTCGTCGTGGCTTGGATTCCCAAGGATATGTCGTAACAGTGCAAAGCCGGTTTGAAGGGGTTCGGGAAGAGATGCATTTGAAGCATCTAGCCACGAGTCCGGCAGATCCTTTAGTCAGTCAATTCACACCTAGTTACGGGATGGTCCTTCACTTGTTGCAGCACTACGGCTTTGATAAGGCGCGGGAGCTAGTGCAACGCAGCTTTGGCTGTTATCTCGCTAATTTGGACCTTATAGATGACGAAGAGACGCTCTCTCAACTTCATCTTCAGCTTAGTCAGCTGAAAGAGGCCGTCGGCAACGTGCCTTGGGAAGATTTTGAAGACTATGAAAAAGTTCGAGAGAGGTTACGAGAAGAACGGCGTCTCCTGAAGATTCTTCAACAGCAGGCCGAGAAAACTCTAGTCAACGAGCTCGCGCTAGTTTTGCAATTTGCCAACACTGGAACTCTGATCAGTTTAAAGTCACCCCGGCTGCGCGAACGGGTGACTCCGGCCGTGATTGTGCAAAAGGTAGGTGGATCTGGTAGATTTCCAAACTTACTTTGTCTGACTGACAAGAACGTCTGGATTCTCTTGCCTTGTCAAGCTGTGGTCAGCTTCCACGCTGAACTCAGTTGTCTTCAGATAAAACATGTAGTAGCTCCAAAACTGCGACAGTCAGGTGAAATTCGTAACGGAGATCAAGCCAGCAGCAAGCTTGCCCTGACTGTGGCTTACATGGCTCGGTGCCACGACATGACTACGCCCCAGTACAACTTAGCTGGTGAGGTGTTTACTCAGGCTTGCTTAGTCCAGCAGATTCAGCAAGAACAGGAGCAGCACCCCGTCCATCGTTGGAGAGATCATAGGCGGCTCAAAAAGTGTCGTCGTCGTATAGAAGAACTTGAACGCGAGATTTCGGAGCGTCAGCTGTTGCTTCACTACCGTGCCAATCGTCACTGGGATACGTTTTTGGCCCTTAAAGACATTCTGCAAAAATTTGGCTGTCTCAATGATCTTGACCCCACAGAAATCGGTCGCACTGTGACCGCACTACGAGGTGATAACGAACTTTGGCTGGGTCTCGCTTTGATGAGTGGCTATTGCGACGAACTTGAGCCTGCCGGTCTTGCGGCAGTGTTCGAGGCAATTAGCACAAAAGTTAATAGGCCAGACCTTTGGAGTGGTTTCCTTGTCTCTCCAGCAGCAGAAGAGGCGCTGCAGAAATTATCAGGCCTGCGCCGGGAGTTGCTGCGCGCACAAGAGCGAGCCAACATCAAGATTTCAGTGTGGCTGGAACCAGAATTGATGGGTTTGGTCGAGGCCTGGGCGCAGGGGATGCTCTGGAGTGATTTAATCGCTAACACTTCCTTGGATGAGGGAGATGTTGTTCGGATTATGCGTCGTACGGTAGACCTTTTGGCCCAAGTTCCCTATTGCGAAGCCATCAGTGAGCGGTTACGCCGCCATGCAAAACAAGCGCTTAAAGCGATCAACCGTTTCCCTGTTGCAGAGGCGGACGACCTCCGCCCCGAGATGATATCTGAAATTTAGTTTTGGGGCTCCGCCATCTTGACCGGATCTACCAGTCGATCGAATTCGACATCGCTGACATGATTAAGCTCAAGGGCCGATTGCTTCAAGGTCAGCCCTTGTTTATGGGCATGCTGAGCGATAGCACTAGCTTTCTCATATCCAATTCGCGGAGTCAATGCCGTCACAAGCATCAGGGATTGCTCGACGAAGTTTTGAATTTGCTTGCAATCCGGCTCCAGGCCTTCTACCAGATTTTGGCGGAAGCTTTTGATAGCACTGCTTAGGAGGCGAACGGCCTGAAGAAGATTAAAACCAATTAGGGGTTTAAACACATTCATCTGAAGGTGACCACCGGCTCCAGCAGCGGCAACCGCCACGTCCAAACCGATGACTTGGGTGCAGACCATGGTTATCGCTTCGCACTGGGTGGGATTGATCTTCCCAGGCATGATAGAGCTGCCAGGCTCATTAGCCGGCAACCGCAATTCCCCGAGTCCCGCCCGTGGTCCACAGCCGAGTAGTCTAATATCGTTGGCTATGCGCAACAGCGCAACGGCTAGCCCGCGAAGCTGGCTCATGGTATGGACCAGTGCATCATGCCCTGCCATCACAGCGAATAAATTGTCGGCAGGTCGGAAAGGTAGACCAGTTATTTTGCAGAGGACTTTTGCTACATCAGCACCAAAACCCTTAGGAGCGTTTAATCCGGTGCCAACTGCTGTTCCTCCTAGCGGAAGTCCTCCTAAAGAGCTTAGGCTAGACTTAATCCATTCCTGGCAACTGTCTAGCTGATCGCGCCAAGCAGAGACCTCATCACCAAGGCGAAGAGGCACTGCGTCTTGTAAGTGGGTTCGGCCAATTTTGACGATAGAATTCCAAGCTTGGGCTTTAACATCGAAGGCTTCAATCAAAGTTTCGATGGCAGGAAGAAGTGATTGGGTGAGCTGCTGGGCTGTAGCCACGTGGATGGCAGCTGGAAAAACGTCGTTGGTGGATTGTGAACGATTCACATGATCATTAGGGTGAACCGGCTGATAACTACCAAGGGGTTCGTTATCATTTCTAGATACTAGGTTGCTAATCACTTCATTAACATTCATATTTGTCTGGGTGCCGCTACCCGTTTGCCAGACTTTTAGAGGGAATTGGTCGTCGTGGATTCCTGAAGTAATGGCATCTGCGGCAATGACGATTTTATCGGCTAGGTCTTGACTGAGGATGCCACGATGTGCATTCACAATCGCGCAGGATTTTTTGATCAAAGCCATTGCGTGGATCAGCTCAGTGGGAATGCGCTCGTTACCGATCGCAAAATTATTTAGCGATCTTTGAGTTTGAGCACCCCAAAGGGAATCGACCTTTACCTTTACACTTCCTAAGTTATCGTGTTCGATTCGGAACAATTTTGTCATTAGAGCCTTTAAGGTTATTGATTGCCATTTCAAATTATCCATGGTTACTGTTTCTTCGTCATTAATCTATTTTATATGTTTATACATTTTACTTTATTTACTTGATTATTCTTGAAAGCTTACTATCATTACAAAGTTAAAAATAAATTCTTTTTTATTATTAAAATCGCAAAATCTAACTAAAATGACAGTAAAGAAAACTCTTAACTTTACCGCCAAGCATTTTGAAAGATGTTATCGTCAAAGTTTAGCTAAAGAAGCAAAAGAATAGATTAAAGATTACTCATAAACAATTTACGGTTTAATTTTTGTATGGCCTTATTTAGCAATTAAAAGATGATACGTGTTATATTATGATATCTTATCAACTTTACATCTGTGTTTAATTTTCAGAATTCAGCCAAGCCAATTCTCAGATTGGATCAACTTTATTTGCGTTGTGATAAATCTGATCGAAGTATAATAAACTTATCTCCATGGAATTGGCAACTTAGACCAGGTGAAAAGTTAGCTATTATATCAACAAATTCTTACTTAAAATACCAATTAATAGCTACTCTAGCAAATTTAGTTAAACCCGTTTCAGGTAACTTTTTGAGTTACGGATCAATTGGATGGCCCTTTGGTGGAGAAGACGGATTAGATAATAAATTAACTCTTAAACAAGGATTAGAGTTTTTAACAAGTATTTATAGTGACTGTTTAGAATCATCATTAATTTCAATAGATGAGTTGTTATCTATACTGCTATTTAAGTCAATTAAACTAGAATCTAAAATTAAAGAATTGCAGAAAGAGGAAAAAAAATTTTTTTTCTTATCACTTTCATTACTATTTTCTTTTGATATATATCTTATACCTAATACACAGTATTTAATGTCTGAGCATGCTAATCTTTTACGTCCTCTTTTTAGTAAACAGTTAAAAGATAAGGCTTTAATTACTACTTCAATAGACAGTAATTTTAGGCATAAATATTGCAATAAAGGTATGATAATTAGTTCTTTAGGTGAAATAGTTTTTGAAGGTAATTTAAAAGAAGCAATCAAATTAGATAATTTAACAATGCCAAGCTTTAACGATAATCAACTTGAATTTAGCAATAATTTCAAAAATTTAGAACTTAATGATTGCAATAGAGGAGAATTTTAATTCTATTTTGCATTACAGATGATCTTTTTAAAGCAAATTATCCGAGGATTTCAACAACAGTTAAATATTATTTCAGCCATTGCTGCATATGATCGAAATAGACAAGCTGCAATAAGCCCAGTTGGTCATTGGGAGAGTGTAATAAATCCACTACAGATGATGGCATTTTTTATTTTAATGAGAGTTGGCTTTAGTTTTTTAGGAAACTCAAGTACGTTTATTGTCAGTAGAGCTACAAATACATATTTCAATATCATTATTTTCATGACAACCGGATTTTGTATAGCATTTTTATTCAGAGCTGTTGCAATCAAATCTCTCTCTGGTTTAAAATTAAGGGCGCCTCTCTACTACTCAAGAATTACACCTCTTGATATTCTCCTAGGTCTTTCTTTAAACGACTTTCGAGCTTTATCTACATTATCTCTTGTAATAGTTTCTATTGCTTGGTATTTTACATGGAACTTTCGTCTTGATAGTCCTGGGTTAGCTGTTAGCGTTTACTTAGCAATAATTATGTTAGCCTTGGGGTTTGGTCTAATTACAATATTTCTTGGAAAGATTAATAAATCAGTTCAAAGAATACTTAAAAGATTATTTAATAGAATTATTATTTTTACTTCAGGAATATTTTTTGCTACATTTGAAATTCCTGCATATTTGCGTTCTTTTATCACATGGAATCCAATCCTTCATGGCGTGGAACTATTTAGATATTCTATTAATAATGAGTACCCTATTCCAGGTATCTCGTTGTCATATCTCCTTTCTTGTTCTATGCTTACCCTGGGTTTATCTTTTATACTCTATAAAATGAATGAATCTACTCTATTAGAATCAGACCATGACTAAAATTATTTAATTATAAATTTTTTATCTATTTTCTGCTTCATTTCTATGATTAATTTTGTTCACTTACACTAGTAATAATGTTAATATGTCTTATCAACTTTCTAATATTCAGAATCTAGCTTCTTTCAACTTAGAAAAAAAAATAATCTCAAATATTTGGACAAAAAAACTTCTATTACTTAAAAAACCGCGTGTACTCATATTATTATTTTTAGCATCATCTGCTTTTTATTGCTTTATCATAGGACGTGATCGGTATTCATCTATTTCTGAGTTCGTTATACAACAAGCAATACCTTTAAATTCTTCTTCAGCGTCTATTTCAGCAGAAGCTGCCGCAACTCCTCAAGTCTTAACATCTCTTATAGATGGTCAATATTTACAGGTTTATTTAGCCTCAGCAGATGTTAAAAAAAGATTATTTCCTAATCCAAAAATTTTAGAACATAATTATAAACCTTCGCTTCCAGATTTTTTCTCAGGACTATCACAAGATAGTAATCAAGTCGAGCAGCTTAATTTTTATAGACGGCAACTGACAGTTACCCCACAACCTTTGAGTGGATCAGTGATTCTTACTACTTATGGGTTTACCCCCAAACATGCACTTAATTTGAATAATTCCTTGCTACTTGAATCACGCCGTTTTATTAATGAGGTGAATCAATCAATCAGTGCAGATCAGACTATTTTTGCTGAAAAAGAGGTAAGATTAGCTAGAAAAAATTTAAAAATCGCAAATGAAGAATTTGAAAATTTTCAAGATAAATACGGTCAACTCAGTATTATTGCAGAACAGAAAGCCACGAACTCTCTTATTGCAGGTTTAGAAGAGCGCCTAGTTGCATTAAAAGTAGAGGAAGCTGCTTTGCGTCGTCAATATCGTGATCCCTCTGCTCCTGAAATCTTATTTATTGCCGATCAAGCAAGTGAATTAGCAAAACAAATTAAGTCAGAGCGCAATAAGTCTGTCAGTAGTAATGGTAAAGATTTAAATAATCTTGCGTTAAAAGAAGCGTCTTTGTTGTCAAATGTTGCCTTTGCAACAAAAGCCTTTGAGGCAGCTCGTCTGGCTGCCGACAATAGCCGTCGAGAAAGCCAGCGTCAGCTTAAATTTGTCATAGTACTTAGTCAGCCTCAACTTGCTACTTCACCAGATCAGAATTGGCGTTGGCAGGCTTTTCTCGGATCAATAGGAATTGTTGTTGTGGCATGGGGCGTTGGTGGTTTTATTCTAACCACAATAAATAAAGCTTGATTACCATCTAAAGAGTTTAAAACTAAGTATATTTTTTACCTTTAGCAGCTAAGTAATAACCACATGCACGTGCAAAGTGTGTTTTACGCCTCACTTTTAATTCATTATCAGTGATTTCTGGATACAGAATTTTAGTTTTTTGATCATTATAACATGATGATTCAATCATTGCGCGAACTTGTTGCTTAGTATTAGGTAACTTTTCTCCCAGATATTCCGAATAAAAATGCCATTCAGTAGCAGCTCTTATTAATGTTTGACGAAAGTTATATTCATGAGAATGACGCACAATAGCTGTAGAAGCATAAGCTTTTTTAAAGCCTTTACGTAAGATTTCTATAGCCCATAGTTGATCTTCACCATAATTAACATTAGGTATTGGAATTATCTTCCACACTTTTTTTCGAAGGCAAGAATTATTATCAGAATAAAAGCGTTCATAACTTTGAATAGAAGCATTTGATGTTCTTCTTCTTTCATCTAGTTTAATCGGTTGATTATGACTACGAAAAATCCAACGATTAAAATGTTGATCAATATCATGAGCTATTAATTTACTGTGATTTTTATGAGCTATATGGCAACCAAAAACTCCAGCTACATCTTCATCCTCCTGTAATGGAGCAATCAGGTTCATTAACCACATATTATTCATAGGAATAGCATCTTGCGTTATAAAAGCAACATATTCTCCTTGGGCTAACTTAACACCAAGATTTCGGGTTCGTCCATGACCAAATTCTTTTTTTTCAATATGATGTATCCGAACATTTTTTTCTTTAGGTAATTGATCAATACAACCATCAGTAGACGTACTATCGATAATTAATATTTCAAATTCGGCCGCTAGCTCTTGGTTTAAACAACTTTTTACTACTTTTTTAAGGAACTTTCCACCATTATAAACAGGAATCACTATTGTTACAAGTGGGGAAGTTTTTCTAAACTTGCTAGAAATAATTGTTGATGTAACTGATATGTATTCATCCTTAATAAATCTCTCAATGATTCTATTAGATTTATCCCAACTGAGCTTTTGAGTAGCAATTAAACCTGATTCTCTAACTTTTTCTTGTAGTGTCTGGTCATTAAGTAAGTTACTTAGCGCTTGTGCTAAAAATCTAGGGTTTGGTTTAGCAAGTATAGCAGTTCCAGATTTATAGGAAAATCGTGTATGTACTCCATCAATATCAACAACCGGCAATCCACATGCCATCATCTCATTGGGAACAAGAGAGTAGTTTGTTCCAGATAAAACTAAGCCAATAGTTGACTTCTGGTATAGTTCGGCAAGTTCACTTACACTAATAATTCCAACATGATTAATTTTTACTGGAATTCCTAAATCAGGCGAGTCTTTTTCTCCAAATGTAATGAGTTCGAAACTATCTCCTAAGTCAAATAAAGTACGCAAAGCTAATATACCAAGCTCATACAAACGGCGTGGTGTACTTCTCCTTATATAAAATACAATTGTGTTGTCAGATCTTTTTATTTTTGTATCTTGATAGTAAATATTAGGATCAATGGCTAAAGGAAATGTAATCGCAGTATTACCATATTCTTGCATCAAATTGTTTAACCAAGGACTTGCACAAATACATGCGAAGTCATGCTCTGATAAATATGAATATTCTGCAAGCATTGAAGATGTTCCTCTTGCAAAAAAGAATGGTTCATAATCTTGTATAAAATAAAAGCGCTTCTTGAACTTACGCATGCCCAGTACTGGATAGGCACTCATACGATCTGTAGCAATAACTACATCTCCACTAATTTTTTCTAGATCTTCATTGCTATTACCAAGCATATAAACTTGATCAGTATTGAGATCAATAAAATATTTTTTTATATATCGCTTATGCTTAGAGCTCAGTCGGCTTGGTTTATTACCTTTAATTTCTGAATGGATCCAGATTATGCATTCATGACCTACTCTTTCTAAATATTCTATAGACCGAAATATTGTCATATGACCTCCAAGACCTTGTGTAAAATTTGGGATTACCCAGTGAATTTGTAATTTTTTAGGATTTGTGTTTGATCTGATTGCCCAATTTGTTTGAAGCTGCTGTTCTTTAAAATGAATGACTTTCTCAAATCCATCAATATGTATCTGATTTCGTGTTTCAATTATTTTCTTGTCATTTTGATATTGTTTTGATTGAGAATATCCAACATAGCTTGTGATAATTTTTTTATGGGATATTTCTGTACAACACAATCCTATTAATCGTTCAATACTATGGGCAAGCGTTCCGTCTATCTGCCCTGTCTCTTTGTCAAAATTTCTGAATGTTAATCCCCATTCAAGAATTGGTTTTAAAATCTCTGATTTACACCAAAACATTGTTCCAGCTGGAAATAAAAACTCACTATCACGGTTTATATGTTTTAAGCCTTGTGTCTCAAGAAACAGTTGAGCTTTTTTGTAATTATTATCTTTATATCCCCAACTTGAATCATGTTTTATTCCTAAACTTAATGCATAATTTCTTACGGGACAAACCATTCCAACTTCATCATTAATTAATGCTGATAAATTTGTATTACAGATATCTTCGCTGCCTATTAGATTATCTAGACAATGATTAAGCCAATTATTCAAGGCAATACTATGTAAGCTCTTCTTTGAGTGTAGCTTCAGAATGAAATCGTAATCCAATATTTCTTTACCGAATCCAACTATAAATGGTGCTACGTCACGACCAATATTTTGGAATGATTTTATAGACATATTCTGACAATTTTTTACCTTTTTGAATATGGATTTAACAGAGTTAATAGCATCCTTATTTGTAGAAATAAATAAATCTATTTTAAAGGGTATAGTTTCCAGATAATTAGCGATTAATGATGCTAATTCTGGATAATATATATGGAGAAAGACGCCAATTTTTTTTCGACTTAATTGATCTAATTTCTCTTTATGAACAGTATGAATTTTTTTTATATTGGCTGTCTTTCGCATAAAATGAATATCATCCATTGACATTTTTCCTTCTTTGCTACCCTTATCAAGGAAATGAATCAGAGGATTAATTCCTTTCTTCTTAATATTTGTATATTTAGTTAAATAGCTATTAGTTTCAAATAATGAACTTGGATCTATTCCATTTTTGAATCCTCTTGTGCAATAGTGAAAAATAACATCATTAACACAGTTGATTTTATCTGCATCATTTTTGCAGAGTTGTTTCTTATAAAATTTTACATCAAACATGTAAGTATAATATGCTAACTTACGAATAGCATGTAATTGCTTTGAAGTAATATTTTTACTTGATAATTGTTGTAAGTATACTTGTAATACTGGAGCAATCGTTTTGTGTCTGTTCTTTAGAATTTTAGGAGTTTTATTAAATCTTTTTTTTAGTTTATGATTACTAAATATGGTAATCGCTTCTAATTGACTAGAACTTTGTATTTTCTTATAATAAGATCTTTGGTTAAATTTGATAAATGAAATGAATCTATTAATTTTTTCTATTGGATTAAGCATTGATTTTATCTGAGAAGCTTTATTTTAAAGGTTTTGAGTTAATTTTAATTTATGAGCTCATTAACATAATGTTAGTTTTTGTTTTCTTAACCGCTTTTTACTATAGCTTATTTTTTGATTGACTGTTTTACACCAATCTTGGTGTAATAAATACCAGGCTATGGTTCTGGCTAAACCTTCTTCAAAAGTATGACGAGGCTTCCAACCTAGTTCGCTGCTAATCCTGGAAGAATCGATTGCATAACGACGATCATGTCCTGGACGATCAGTCACTTGTTTGATTAGTTGAGCATGCGGAGCCGAGTCAGGATAATGTTTATCAAGCTGTGCACAGATAGTAGTGACTATATCTTTATTGGTTTTTTCACTATAACCACCAATACAGTAGCTACGACCTAGAGTTCCTTGGCAGGCAACTAATAAAAGAGCATCGACATGATCCTCAACATAAAGCCAATCTCTGATATTAAGCCCATCCCCATAGAGAGGTATTGAATCACCTGCTATTGCTTTGAGTATGGCAACAGGGATGAGTTTTTCTGGAAATTGCCATGGTCCATAATTATTAGAGCAGTTTGTAAGAACTACAGGTAATCCATACGTGTGATGCCATGCTCGAACTAAGTGGTCACTAGCTGCTTTGCTTGCAGAATATGGGCTTCGTGGATAGTAAGGCGTTATCTCTGAAAATTGTCCTTCATTCTCAAGGGATCCAAAAACTTCATCAGTACTAATATGATGTAGTCTGAATTGCTGGCGTCGCTTTTGACTTAGTTGTTCAAAATTTGATCGAACTGCTTTTAGAAGGTTGTATGTACCTATTATGTTGCTTTCAATAAATACGTCAGGACTAGAAATTGAACGATCGACATGACTTTCTGCTGCTAAGTGAATCACGAGGTCTGGATCTGCTATACGCACTGCTTTTTGTACTGCCTTTATATCAGTGAGATCAACTATTTGAAGATAATGTCGACTTTGATAAGTATCTCCAAGTTCCTCGATAACTTCTTTAATTGACGTAAGGTTACTTGCATATCCCATTTTATCTAGGTTAAACACAATAGCGTTGCTCTCTTTAAGTAGGCGTCGTACCACAGCTCCGCCAATAAATCCGGCACCACCAGTAACTAAAATACGTTGGCGATTATCAAGTAGGTCAGCTATGGGAGGCATAGACTTGGCCATTGTAATTAATGGTTAAATCAGTAGTGAGAAGAAAGCGGTCATGCTACTAGATTAGATTAATTATTTCGAACATATTGTAAAAGTTGTTTTAAAGCTGCTTGCCAATGTTGTGCTTTTAATTTTAATATTAATCGTGTAGATGTGCAGTCCAGCAGGGAATAGCTTGGCCGACTAGCAAGCGTCGGGTAGTCAGAAGTAGTAATCGGATTTACTTGGGCTGGTATTTTTATTAAACCTATATTGTGACTAATTTGTCCAACAGCCATAGCAATATCATACCAACTCGCTACACCTGCATCGCTCCAATGCATTATAGGGGGCATGCTTGTGCGTGATCCTTGTACAATTGCGCGCCAGCATGCCTCAGCCAGATTAAAAGTACTACTAAGACACCCCACTTGATCTGCCACAACATTCAGTTGTTGTTGCTCGCGGTGAAGACGAAGCATAGTAAGCATGAAGTTTTTACCTACAGGCCCAACTACCCAGCTTGTACGAATAATCAAGGCTTGCGAATTATTGCCAAACACATTGTGAACAGCTGTTTCCCCCGCAGCCTTGCTAGCACCATAGGTACTAAGTGGAGACACAGCTTGGTCAACTCTGTATGGGAAACTCTGTTGACCATTAAACACAAAATCTGTACTCAACTGTAAAAGTCGACCACCTTGTTTTTTAAGTGCCTTAGCAAAGGCTCTAGGTGCTTCAGCGTTAACAGCATAAGCAAGATTAGGTTCCAATTCTGCTTGATCTACTGCCGTGTAAGCGCCAGCATTCAATACCCAATCTGGCTGATGAACATAAACAGCATCTTGACATGCTTCAGGATCAGAAAGGTCGAGTTCCTTACGCATTGTGGCAATCAAGTTAATACCTTCTGGTTTTGCATAAATCAGAGCTTGGCCAAGTTGTCCTCCTGCTCCAGTCAGTAACACTTTCACGCAAACAAATAGCCTGCCTTTATAGCTGCATGAAACTCTATTGATACTTGATCTTTTTCAGATAAGCTAATATCTGAGCCATTCAGTTCATTTTGGGGCCAAGCAATATCTAGCTCTGGATCGTTCCACCTAATCACATGTTCGCATGTTTTATTCCAAAAACCTCTAACTTTATATTGTACTTCAGCAACAGAGCTAAGAGTAAGAAAACCATGGGCAAAACCTTCGGGAATCCAAAGCTGAAATTTGTTTTCAGAACTCAATCTGGCACTGATCCACTGTCCAAATGTTGGAGATGAGCGACGAAGATCAACAGCTACATCAAAGATTTCTCCAAAGCTGGAACGAACAAGTTTGGCTTGGGGTTGTGGGGATAATTGGTAATGCAGACCTCTTAAAATACCCTGAGTAGATTGTGAATGATTATCTTGAGAGAACTCTACCACTTCCCCAACGGCTTCATTGAAGTGTATCTGGTTCCAGCTTTCAAAAAACCAGCCTCGATCATCTTCAAACACATGTGGACTCAAAATAAGTGGACCCGAAACAAGATTTCCTTGTTTACTTTTCAAAGTCTTAACTTTCACTAGTTTATTTTTAAACTTGTTTGAAGGACAGTACGATCGCTTGCATTTTCTTCGAGCATTTGGAGAAGATAAGAACCATAACCACTTTTTTTGAGAGGTTGAGCAAGTTGGTTGAGCTGACAATCATCAATCCAACCCTGTCTCCAAGCCACCTCCTCCGGGCAACCCACCTTAAGTCCCTGTCGATGCTCAAGTGTACGGATATAACTAGCGGCGTCGTTCAAGGAAGCGCACGTCCCTGTATCAAGCCAAGCCATACCCCGCCCCATCAGTTCTACCCTGAGCTGTCCTTGATTGAGATACATCGCATTAAGGTCGGTGATCTCTAGTTCTCCACGCGGTGAAGGTTTAACTTGTCGGGCTCTCTCTACCACGGTGTTGTCGTAGAAATAAAGGCCCGTAACAGCATATCGACTTCGCGGTTGCTTAGGCTTCTCTTCCAGACTCAAGACCTTTCCTTGAGCATCAAATTCAGCAACCCCGTAGCGTTCTGGATCACTGACTGGATAGGCAAATACTGTTGCTCCTTGGTGTCGCTTATTGCTGTTAATTAGCTGGGGGACCAGATCGTGTCCATGGAATAAGTTGTCACCTAAGACAAGTGCAGCAGGCGCACTACCCAAAAAATTGGCTCCAATCAAAAAAGCCTGGGCTAATCCATCTGGGCTGGGTTGAACAGCATATTTGATGACCATACCCCAATTAGAACCATCTCCAAGTAACCGCTCAAAAGCACTCCTGTCACGGGGTGTATTGATGACTAGCACTTCCCGGATTCCCGACAGCATCAATGTGCTGAGGGGATAATAGATCATAGGCTTATCGTAGACAGGCAAAAGCTGTTTGCTAACAGCCCGGGTGATTGGATGTAAGCGTGTACCGCTACCACCAGCCAGGATGATCCCCTTACGTTTTGGTGCAATGCTTGTCCTCACTGCCAACTTCTCCTAAGGTAAGCACTACCACATAATGAGTCGTGTCTTACGAGTTCTGATTTAATTAGATCACCAAAATCGGATTTTATGGATCAAATCTGATTTCTGTAACAGAGAGCGACTAATCAAACCAGCTAGTTTAGGATTACGCTTGCCTATGACTTCAGGCCAGTCTGCAATAAACTGTCGAGTAGGATTATCCCGTAACAGGCTGACCTTAATGAAAGGAAAACGACGTTCCTCAATTAACTGTTTCCAATTGTAATGGAGTACGTTGCCATTGGAGTTGTGGGTATAAAGACTTTCGATTGCGAATCCTGCTTGCCTCAAAGATGCGGACATCCTGACTTCGCATTGTTTAACTAGATCACGTTTTCTTGGCCAACATTCGAGTTCGTTCCAAAACATATTAAATACCGAGCTATTGATGATAGTCGGCTTATAAGCAACGAAAGCCGAAGATAAGTGAGGTTCGTACATCAAGTTGTCACTGAGTCCGATAGCATCAGCTTTAGAGGTTTCGATACGATTAAAAAGCTCTCCTAGTGGGGTAATTGGTCCCCAAAAGCTATCGTTAGTCAGTATTAAGTAAGCCGCTTGCTTAATGTCCGATTGGTGTCTTCGGATGCCTGACATCCAACTTCCAAAGTCGTAGCCTTGATTATGGCGAACGATGATTGCAGCACAAAGCTGTTTAAGTCTATGCATTGTTCGCAAGCGCCAACGCAGCCTCCTTACTGCAGACACAAAGATCACATCAGCATATCGATTATATTCTTGCAAAAGATAAAAAAGATCTGGTCGTAATTGATTATCTTTGTCATAGTGGGCAAACAATAAAATTGGTCGGTTTGAGCGTGGTGTGTAGCCTGGACGCCGCCAGTGTAAGGTTATCCCTACTGATACGGGTCCGGCTGATCGGTTTTGTGTTTCGCGAGGCTGGTAGCGAGTACTATGAGGGTGTATAAGATGGCTGGTCAGTGGGTCGCCAGTTGTAAACAAATTCCTATGCTTGTAGCGTAATAATCCAGACTCTCGCTGATGACGAGCCAGGCTTTCGCCAAAGTGATCTTTACCACGACTGACCGATTCGTGATGAAGGATGTCAACGAAAGGAGTGACCGCAACGGTACCGCCTATTTCCCGTAGCCGGAGGCAAAGATCTACATCATTGAAAGCAACGCTGAGTTGCTCATCAAATCCGCCAACCTGATCAAAATCAGTACTGCGAATTAACAAACAAGCTGCTGTAGCAGCGCTGAATTCTTCCTGCACACATAGAGGGGTGAGGCTCTCTAAAACATGTACGCTCTTTATATGTTTTCCCGGTTCCACTACACAACGTCGTTCTCCCTTAATTAGCACCACGCCCTGGTGCTGAACTGCTCCATCAGGGTAATTCAACTTTGCCCCCACAGCCACTGTCGACCGAAAGGCGAAGGGATCAAGCAACGCCTGTAACACATTGGGGGAGCGAAACTCGATGTCGTTGTTTACAAAGAGTAGATAGCTTCCACGGGCATAGCGTCGTCCGATGTTGTTAATGCGGGAGTGGTTGAACGATCCTTCATAGCGGATCACTGTGACGTTGTGCTGCTTCTGTTGCAATGCAAGCCATGTTTGGGTTGCGGGATCCCGGCTGCTGTTGTCAATCAGGATCAGTTCGTAAGCAATCGATCCTGCACAGCGACGCAAGGACGACACGCATGTGCTGGTCAAATCGACCTTGTCTCGGAATGGAATAAAAATTGAGATCAACCTATTTATGTCTGGTTGTAATTGCAGCTGATGACAACCCCCTAGTGTTGAATGTGTAGTTAGGCTTCCGCCAGGATTGAGAAAAGATTGACCACGGTAGCGGCTGACAGTTAGAGCTTCGTTAATCAGCGGTTGCTTCCAACAAAGTCGATCTGCTGGTGAAGCCACATCAGGAATAGTCGGGTTATTTTGAACTGAGCGCTGCAGCAAGACCTCGGGGCAATGAGCAACTCCATACCCATTTGCACAGTGTTGTAGAGCCAAATCTAGCATCAGCGTGTGCATTGATAAGGCTCTCTTAGGGACTTGAAGCATTCGTAATGTCGAGCTTCGAAAAGTGATCAACCCACCGATACCTCCTCGGCACAACAACCGCATTGGAGTAAGAGCGACTCTATTTTGACGATTACCAGCAGCCACAGCAGGGTCCTTGCTCCATTGCAGGGTTTCGTCACTGCTGAACAATGATGCGTATGGATGAAGTGCTGCAAAATTTGCAATGCGCTGCGCTGCTAGCGAAACCAGTCGATCGCTGCTATGGCAAAAGCTAATTAGAAATTCGTCACCCTCAGGCCAAGCCAGTTCGGTGAGGTTATTGAGACTTTTATGAATTGTGGATATCCAACCTTCAGTTTTCTGCCATTTTTTAATTTCAGTGTCAGCTTGAGTGTCATGAAGCACTACAAGAAGGTGGTGGCATATCTTTTGAGAAGGTTCTGGAGCCTTATCTGGGGTAGGAGGCTGATACCGATCAAGGTCCTTCCCAAGGGGAGAGCCGGACCGGAAACATTGACGACCAATACCAGAAAGGTGCTCTAAAGCATTTAAAGATTGGAAGTTGTAAGGTGAGCGCAAGCCGTCCTTATAGGCTTGGATATGAATAGGTGGAAGGTCGTTATAAAGGCTCGCTTCTCCATAAAGGATAGCTTTGAGTCGGCCGCTGATAAGAAGCTGATTACAATGAGTGAGGTCAGGATGAGCATTTAGTAAAGCTTCAGGATTTAAACCAATGGATGTCGGTATCCAAGTTTCAGGTTGGCAGAGCAGCTCTAATGGTAACAACCTTGGATCAAGCAAATCTTTTGGCAGATATTTATGGCGCTTCACTAATTCTGACTGCCATTGATGAATCTCTGCATCGTTAGCAATATTATTGATCCATCGATACCAAATATTAGCATTTTGTTCAAAAAAGCTGATGCTCGATGAGCAATCTATGTAATACAGATGAGAATTTTTAGTCAAATTAAATCATCCAGTTCTATACTCTATTATCTCAATGGGGATAAGATTTTTTTACAAAGTTTAAATTTCTATTTAAAACTCAGCACAGTTGCAATACGTTATTAAAGTCAAAGTAAAGCCAGCTATTGCATTACTTTACAATCAGGATCGCATAATTTTTATGATTTCTCACTAGTTCATTAAATTAGTATTTCGCTAACAGTAATTAAGCAATTAAGTTGAGAGTTATTAACGTTAATCTCCTGCGAGACAATAATTCGATTTAGATTTAGCTTAATAAATAAATTATAGTTTCCTAATTAGTCGGCATATTATGTATTTATACTATAATTATATAATAAAAAACGCCGTTAAGTGTCCGAATGATATTATTCACTATCAATAAGGACCGTAAAAGTTAATCTAATAGCATTGTTATTATCCGATTTACGTTTTATTCTAGGTTTAATTTACGCATACGTGCATATAAGACAAAAGATTTAACTTTGCTGCTCTAAAACTGTCAATGTAATTAAATTTACTTCTTATTATTAAGATAACTAACATTTAAAACTAATTTTTATAATAGCAAAGGCTAATTAGTTCATATATCAATTAAAAATATACTAACTTCCTTGAGAAGTTTTGTTGTTTTAAGATAAAGTTCTATGTTTACATTTTAGTCTAACCTTATAAAATTTATTATTTTAGTTAATAAGATTGTAAGGCGTCTAGTTGCTAGGTTTATTCATTTTATTTATATCTATTAAATTAATTTGATTTGTTGAAACTACATAGAATATTTACTTATTTTTAGTTAATTTATTAATTTTAAATACCTTAAATAATGAAAAATTTTTACATCACATACTTGGTGTTTATCAAAAATACGATACTATTTAAAAATAAACAATTTGTATGAAATTCAAATATAAAGCTCAACGATAAACTGAGTATGCTAAAATAAATTGGCTAAACAAATCTACTTTTTCAAAAAGTTTTTTAATTCTTTAGAATCAATGAATCAATTTAATTGGAAAGAATTGAAAGAAGCAGTTAGATTTTTCAATTGTATTAAATATAGATTAAAAACAATTTTAGAAACTTTTAATATGTTACTCAAATCAGGTTATTATAGTAACTTATTGCTAATTAATAAAGTGCATGTTTTAAAAATATTAGATTATAAAAATAAGATTCAAAAAATTTTACAGAGGCTAATTAGAGTTAATAGTAACATAACCAAAAGAGTTTCTAACCAAAAATTATCAAATATTGTTGCTCAAAAACAAACATATATGCATAAATTTAATTGTTTAAAGCAGCAAGGAAAGAATAGAGAAGCGCAAAATTTACTTGTAAGGTTAATTATAGAAGATCCTTTGCAAGAAGAACTTTTTAACTTATTAAATAAAGACTTACAACGACGTTTTATGAATCGTTTTCATGGAAGACTCAACAGTATTGAATATGAACTTATTTTAAATCAAAGAATGAATCAATTATGTTTAAAAGAATTAAAACTACAATATTTATTATCAGAAATTTATAACAAGGATTTAGCCGGTTAAATTTTTTATTAAAAAATTAAGATTATAAGTTGTTTTTGATTTCCTTGTATTTTTGGATTAAACTAATCATTTCATAACGATTAATTTTTGCATTTTTAATAATTTCTTCTTGCCCTTTTACTCGTCGATAAAGATAATCTAAATCAGAGATACTCTGCCGTAAAAGTTTATCCTTTTCTTTAATAATTTTTGAGCTTATTTGGATATTATATTCATTTTCTTTAAGTCGTTCAAGTATAGTAAGTTTTTCTTCTGTTTCTAAGTATAGTTCATCGGTTATTTTATTATTTCTACTTTGTAATAAAATAATTTTATCAACTAAGAAATCGATTAATATACTCATTTGCTCAATTTCTGAATTTAGTTGCTTAATTTGTCTAAAAGTCTGAGAATCTTCACATCTTCTTTTAACCAATATAATAGCACACTCACGTAAAGTATTTAAATACCAATTTTGAAATATGTTTGGTAATGGTAATAAATCTAATAAACTTTGATTTCTAATATTTTTACTAAGTCTAATTTTTGGATAAGAAAAACTATGAAAATCATGTTTATAGAATTTATTTATACATAAAATAGCTCGTTTATTCAGTTTTTTACTGGAATAATGGTTTTTTGGAAAGGTATGGCTGTTATGTAATCTGGCTAGGTTAATACACCAATCAAAATTATATTGTTGTGAATATAATTGCGCCACTATATTTAAACCATCTTCAAATTTAAATATTCTGCATGGAATATTTTTATCTAAAAAATTAACCATTGGCATAAAGTGACCATCAGCATAAGTTGGATCTTTCTTTACTATTTCAAGCGAATTACAAATCCAATCATTTAAATCAGGAATTAAGTGTGAATTATGATTACGGAATTGCCACTTAAATTCTGATATTAAGCGATCATAGGGATTTCTCACTATAGTAAATATGTCAGAAAATTCGTTGAGATTAACTAATAATTTTAACTTTCTGAGATTTAAATGCTGAGGTGAAATTGATAGAGACGCTTGTGGTTCTACACCCTTAATATGATAAGCTAATGTATATCCATTTTTCTCAAATAAGTCACATATAGATCCGCCACCAGTCTTTGGTATATGTATGAATAAAATAGAATGATTATTCTTTATAAAAACGGGCATGTGTAATTATTTAATTTTAGTTTTAGTTTACATAATTTTCTGTAGAATGTGGCTTTAGATAACAATTTGTATTTTATCTCTTTTTATATACAGATTGATTATAATCATCGCTCACATAATTTTGTCAATGTATAATTGTTAAAATGATTAACTCTAATGTTTACAATCAGAGACTTTGATAAAGCGATAGATTCACTAAACTATCAAAAAGCTAAGCTGATTGGAAGAATACTTTTAAATCGTCCATCGTATCCGGAGTCTATTAAGCTATATATCGAGCAAAAGATAATCAAATCTTATGTGAATGTAAACAATTCAGGAAAAGATCCGTTTCCCAATTTTATGGGCAAAATTGAACAGTATACTGATGGTTTTTTGACCGGTTGGATTATAAATACTCGAAGATATATTACTAGAGCCAGCGGACTTCTTCTAATAAATCAAGAGCCCTATATGATTATTAATACAAATCAAGAGAGAAGTGATATCAATGACAACTTTAAAAAAAAGGGTTATTGGGGCTTCTGCATACCCATCAATTTTTTTGAGTTTAGCCAACATGCAATTAGATTAGTTTTAACTTCTCCTTATAATCCTGGTGAATATATTACAACTTTCAATGTTGCAAATGTTCATATGCCAATAACTTTGCAGGCACTCAGTTTAACTGTTGAAAAATCAATTCAAGAAATTAAGGCGCTAAAACAACATAATTATTATTCTATTGACAGGCCTAGCTTTATCTCACTTTTGCCTGAACAAAATACTTTATTTAGTGATAGTAAATGCGCAGTTTCGCTTATTATGCTTAACCTCAATGGAAGCAAGATATTAAAAAAAACACTTTTATCTATATTAAAATTAATGAGCTCTAAAGATCAACTAATAATTATTGATCATGCTAGTACTGATAATAGTCAGGATGTAATAAGTCAATTTAATGATAAAAGAATTCAATGTATTAAAAGAGATCGTAATTATAGCTTTTCAGAAAGCAATAACTTTGCAATTCAGTTTGCTAAAAATGATTTTCTTATTTTTATTAATAATGATATAATTTTAAGTAACAATAATTTTACTGATCTTATTTATCCTCTTGTTACAAATCAAGCTGAAATTGTAGGAGCTTCCCTAGTAGATATTCCTGTTGATCTTCCTGATAACTATGAAATTAACCAAATACCAATTTGTATTCAGCATTCTGGTATAAGAATATTATCTATCGATAATAATTATATTGTAGGAGAAGATATTAGAGGTAATTCATTTGAAAAATCTAATAAAAAGTATCTTTACCGCAAAGTTCCTGCTACCACAAGTGCCTTATTTGCAGTTACTAAAAAATTTTTTATTAAAATTAAAGGTTTTAATGAAGCTTTTTATTATGGTCAAGAAGATATACACTTTTGTTTAAATGCATTGATTAATTATTCAGCTAGGATTCTTGTGTCAACTAACTTTAAAGCTTATCATCTTCATGGTTTTACTCGATTAAATTTTAGAGGAAAACATTGTGTTAATAAAAATATTTTAGATAATAATTTGAAAATACTAAATCAAATTTTATTTAAGCAGATGTCTTCTTACAAGCACAGATTACCATTTGAATCATTACCGTTATTAAGAAGCTCTACAAATATAAATATATATTTTTTGGTTAGTGATCTTACTCTTTTAACAAAAAGAGCTGATATTTTCACAGCTTATGAACTTGCAACTGCAATTGAAAATTCATATCATAATGTTCGTTGCTTTTTTATAAAGTCAAATACGCAAACTGATTTAAGATATTGTGATGTTCTTGTAAACATGCTGCATAACTCAACATTATCTTGTTTACATAATTTATCGCCATCATCCTTAAAAATTGCATGGATGAGAAATTGGTTTGATAAATGGGCTTTTTCTAATGATATTGATTCATATAATATCTTATATTCCTCTTCTAAACTTGCTATAAAATTATTAGAGAAATTACTTTTTAAGCAAGTTCATTATTTACCTGTAGCTGCTTCAAAGGATTCTATCGCTGCCTCATCTCTTCAACAGAGATCTGATAAGAAAACTGTATCTTTTATTGGAAGTTATTTTAAATCTCCTAGACGAATTGCTGATTGGCTTAATCTTAATGAAATAGATATTAATTTTGAATTGTATGGATATGGATGGGAATCGCATGATTTATTTTCAAGATATACAAAAGGACCTATCGAATATAATGAGGTTATTAAAAAGTATAAATCTTCGTCTCTTGTTCTAGATGATGCTAATATTGCTACTGATCCTTGGGGATCTGTGAACTGTAGAGTTTTTGATGCGCTGGCTGCTGGTTGTCCTGTAATCACAAACGGACTATTAGGTAGTCAGGATGTATTTAATGGATTATTACCAGTTTATTTTGATCAAAAGTCTCTTACTCATGAGATAAAAACTGTACTTTCAGGTAACCGAAATAATCTTTTCAAAAATTTGCAAAAACTTGTACTTTATAAACATACTTATAGTAATCGCGCTGAGACAATAATGCAAGATATTTATTATTACAGTGCTCAACATAAAGTATCAATATGTACAGCTATTCCTTCATTTAATGAAAATCCTTTTGCCTGGGGGGATCTATATCTTGCTAGAAAGTTGCGTCACGAATTAGAAAATTTATCATTATTTATTATAATCTGTGATATTAATAATTATTTATTAAATGCACTAAATAGTTCTTATAATATATGTTTGCGTGGTTTACATCAATTTGATTCACTTATTTTATCAAACTCTTTGTTATGGATTATTAGTCATCCTAAGCTAGTTTCTATTGAAGAAATATCAATGTGTGACAAACTTGCTATAGCTAGCAATACCTTTTTAAACAGTCTTTTACCTTTAAGAAATCTTTATTTAAAAACTGCTGACTATATTCCTCAATTCTCTACAATAAATCCATTAATTACTCGGTCAGAAATTAATATTTTATATAATGATTCTTGTTTTAATCTTACCCAATTATTAGATTCTCAACAAATGAAATCTTTAGATTTTATTTTTGTAGGTAATACAAGAGGTGTTTTCAGAGACTCAGTGCGTTATGCAATAGAAAATGGTTTTGAAGTCAAGATTATTGGCTCTGGATGGGAGAGATTTGTTGATAAAAGCTTAATTCTTGCTGAAAATGTACCAAATTCTATTCTTACGCATATCTATTGCTCAGCAAAAGTGGTGTTATGTGATCATTGGGAAGACATGCGGGAAGTTGGATTTATTAGCAACAGAGTTTATGACCTAATAAATTTAGATGTTGTATTTTTAATTGATAACGTACTAGGAATTGAGATTATTACTCAGTCTTATAAGAAGTGTTTTGTTTATCATGATTCACTTAGCTTTAAGCAAAAAGCTATTGAAGCCTTAGATTATTATGATAAAGAATCATTAAACTTTTTGAATAAAACTTCTGACGAAAAACAGTGCTCATCAACCTACGACCAATCTGGTTTAAAACGTTTAGTTGAAATTATAAATAGTAAGATTTTCTTTAGTTAATTTAGACTCGGTTGTTGATTTCTGGTATTAAGGTGCAGTCTACTAATATTAATTTGATGCGCTTGTGTAAATGCTGAGGCTTATTTATTTAGTCTTGGCTATTAGTACATCCTACTTGCTTGATTTCTAGGTACTATAAATAATAATTTAAAAAGAAACCCTATTTTAATCATTACTAAGCCAATGAACTGTAGCTACCTTCAATATACTGCCTACTATAAAAATTAACTTACTTACTGTTTAATTTTATTTAAAAGACTATTTTAAGAGTTTGTCAATATCATTGATTAAAGTTCGATGTGCTCTAATAATATTAGAGTATATTTAGATTAGATTTTATTTCATGTATGAAAGTAAATGTTTAATAATATTTATTTTTCTGCTGTTAGCTACTTTAATTATCAATTAGATAATAATATTAATTTTTAACTTATTGATTTACTATACAGATTTTGTAATTTGTTTGTCTATAATCTTAGACTAGTATTGCTTTTTTATTTTGCATTATTAATTTATTACTAAGTCAATATTATATTAATATGCTTTAACCATTATCAAAGCACTTTAATCTTGTTAACTGTGATTAAAAACTTTTTGGTTACTCTATTAGCTACGTACTCAGGTTTCTTTCGACTAGGTGTTCTAGTTTTTTGATCGCCTATCTCCGGTCATTTTTTACGGTCGCAAGCCTGTAATGTTAGGCATTGATCCGAATCATTTCCTTGGTGCGTCCTGTCATTGCAATTATTGGGCGTCCTAATGTCGGTAAGTCCACTCTCGTGAACAGACTTTGTTGCAGTCGCAAGGCTATTGTCCACAATCAGCCGGGGCTGACTCGAGATCGTACCTATCAGGATGGTTACTGGGGAAACCGCGAGTTTAAGGTTGTGGATACTGGTGGTTTGGTGTTTGACGATGACAGTGAGTTCTTGCCCGAAATTCGTAAGCAGGCAATCCTAGCATTGGAAGAAGCTACTGTTGCTTTGTTTATCGTTGATGGAAAACAAGGTCTTACCGCCGCTGATGAATCAATTGCTACATTTCTGCGTCAACAACGTTGCCCAAAGTTATTGGCAGTTAATAAATGTGAATCGCCAGAGCAGGGCTTAGCGATGGCAGCTGAATTTTGGTCTTTAGGTCTTGGTGAACCCTACCCGATCTCAGCTATTCACGGAGCAGGGACTGCTGAGATGTTGGATCAAGTTCTTACTTTCCTACCGGTAAAGGGTCAGGAATGTAATCAAGAAGATTCTGTTCAGATAGCCATCATTGGGCGTCCAAATGTGGGTAAATCAAGCCTTTTAAACGCAATTTGTGGAGAGCAACGTGCTATCGTCAGTTCTATTCGTGGCACCACGCGCGACGCGATTGATACCAACGTTCTTCATGAGAACCGCTTATGGCGACTTATTGATACCGCGGGAATTCGACGACGCAGCAGTGTGAAGTACGGTCCTGAGTTTTTCAGTATTAATCGTAGTTTTAAAGCGATTGAACGTAGTGATGTGTGTGTCTTGGTGATTGATGCTCTTGATGGGGTGACTGAACAGGACCAACGCTTGGCAGGATTTATTAAGGAAGATGGTCGGGCTTGTATTGTTGTTGTTAATAAATGGGACGCTGTAGAAAAGGACAGTCATACAATGTCGGTCACCGAAAAAAACTTAAGGGCAAAGCTTTACTTCCTTGACTGGGCACCAGTCCTCTTTACATCCGCCCTCACCGGACAACGAGTTGCAAGCATTTTTGCTTTGGCAGCCTTGGCAGTAGAACAGCATCGACGACGTGTGAATACTTCAGTCGTGAATGAGGTGCTAGAAGAAGCCCTCAGCTGGCGTTCGCCACCTACTACAAGTGGAGGGCGACAAGGAAAACTTTATTATGGTACCCAGGTTGCTAGTAGTCCCCCCAGCTTCACGTTGTTTGTGAATGATCCCAAGTTGTTTAGTGATACTTACCGCCGTTACGTGGAACGCCACATTCGTGAGGAACTTGGTTTTGACGGCACGCCGTTAAAATTGTTTTGGCGTGGTAAACGGCAACGAGATGCTGAGCGGGATTTAGCCTGGCGGCATAATCATAAAGGCTGATCCAATGGACTGGTTGCGCCAGATTCCTATTGGACAGTACGTTGATGGTTCAGAGGGCTGGATGCGACGTCTCGACCCTCGTCTCAAGTTGGCCTGGTCATTGGTGTTCTTATTGACTCCGGTTCTTGCTGGACCGCTTTGGCGTGTCGCATTAGTGCTGATCTTATTAACGATTACCGCGCTGAGTGGGTTACCGCGCAGGGTCTGGTGGAAGTCGTTTCTGGTGCTAATAATCCTGGCCGTTGTAGCCGGACTACTATCGGTATTTTTCCCTGTGGCCGATCCCCCTGCGGCATTCTCCATTCGCGATCCAGCAGAACTTCCCGGTGCCGTCGCCGATGGGCCGACTTGGGATTTACTGCGAGTCGGCCCCTTTCAGTTAGGTGCTTTAAGACTTGGACCTCTCGTAGTAGATCGCGCCTCTGCACTATTGGGCTTGCGCACATCAACGTTAACTTTCACTGTTATTCACAGCGTCAACCTGGTGTTGATTACCACAACACCTGAGGATTTGGTTTGGGGGCTGAGCTGGTATTTATCACCGTTAGCTACCCTGGGGCTGCCGATAGAGCGAGTTGGTTTTCAATTGTTGTTAGCACTACGTTTTTTACCGCTTGTCCAGGAGGAACTACAAAACCTGTTGCGCTCAATGACGAGTCGAATAGTCAGCCTACGCAGCCTTGGCTTCAAGGCTGGCCTGGGAATCATTTTTGCCGTGAGTGAACGTCTCCTAGTTAACATCCTCTTGCGTGCCGAGCAGGGCGCTGATGCTCTTGTAGCTAGGGGTGGTCGCATACTTGGACCATCTAGATTTCACTTACCCTCCGAGCAACCATCGCTGTGGATTAACACCCTAGCCATTCTAGTTTTGTTGCTAGTTATTAGTCTGCGCAGTCAATATGGTGCTCTTTAATCTCGAATCCTTGGCAGGGGCGGATGCCTAGCACTATTTCAGCATCACTCCGCGCCCGGTATGCCCGTATCGCAAGTAACCCGGCGAGATTAGTTGTAATGTTCACGCCACGTTATGCGCTCAACTTAATGTTCTTGTCAGTGACCTTTCAGCCGCGCGGGGACCCAAATTCAAGTCACCCCTCCTCAATTGCGATGCACGTCACCACACTGAGACGAAAATCGGCCAATGCTAACAACACGGCGTGGAAGGCCTTTAAAGTTGGCAGCGACTCTTCGATCCAACCTTTATCTCACCCATTGACCGACTTTCTAACCAATCGCTGGACGACCTTGATGGAGGAACTTCCCCCTTCTGTCCGTTTACTGGCGGTAAGTAAGGGACATTCCGCGTCGACCATTCGTTCGGTTGCATCGTTCGGACAGCAGGCATTTGGTGAAAGTCGCTTGCAAGAGGCCCTAGAGAAGCAAAAACTGCTTTCTGATCTTAATCTGCAGTGGCATTTTATCGGTCATTTGCAAAAGAATAAAGTGCGCGCTGTGGTGAAAACCTTTTCTGTGATTCATTCAGTAGATTCGCTTTCTTTGGCTCAACGGGTTTCACGCATTGCCGTGGAAGAAGGGTGCTGCCCCAATGTGTTGTTACAGATTAAATTGCGCGTGGATCCCTCAAAAGGCGGTATGGAGCGAGGTGACCTTATCTCAATCTGGCCTGAGTTACAAACGCTACCTGCACTACGGATCACGGGATTAATGACCATGGCTCCCTTTGGATTGAGGGTCGATGAACGTCAATCGCTATTTACAGAGTGTCGAACTTTGGCTGATAAGCTCAAATTGCCGGAGTGTTCGATGGGAATGTCAGGTGATTGGCATGAGGCAGTAGCGGCCGGTAGTACGTTGCTACGCCTGGGATCAGCTATCTTTGGCCCGCGACTCATGTCAAGAACTTAAGCGAGCCTGTCCTATCTTGTGTAGCAGCTGAAACGGCATTAGGGAATATGTTTTTTAAACTATTCCTCAGCCCGAGAGAATTTTAAAGTGTCGTTGATTTCCCGCTTACGTGCTGTTGTCGCTGGTGACGACTATCTTGATCGTGGATTTGACGATTCTACTTACAACGACGACCAACAGGGTCAGAATCAACTTGCAACTCAAGCCGATGAAGATAATTTGGCGACTCTCAGTAATAGGCATCCTTTTGATCTAAGTAAAAATTTGCCCGGTTCCAACGTGATCGGAATGCCAGGAATCAGCACTGCTATTGCCGAAGTCAGCTTAATGGAGCCTCGTAGCTTCGACGAGATGCCGCGAGCTATTCAAGCGCTTCGCGAACGCAAGGCTGTTATACTTAACCTCACGATGATGGAGCCGGACCAAGCGCAAAGGGCGGTCGATTTTGTCGCGGGCGGTACGTTTGCCATTGATGGCCATCAGGAACGTATTGGGGAAAGCATTTTTCTGTTCGCTCCGAGTTGTATCACTGTCACTAACGCCAATCAAGACGAAGTGTCAAAGCCAACTGTTGTGGGTCGAGAAATTGACATAGCAGAAGCTACGGACTCTGCTTCTGCTCCATCGCCAGCATGGGGAGCTACCGCTCTTTAAGTTTTACAATGACGCTTGATAACACGCAGTCTGTCTTCGGAGTGATTGGCCTGGGTCGCATGGCTCAGATACTGGTAAACTCGCTTTTGACTAATGGTCATGTTGCTCCTAACAGTTTGTGGGCTGTAGTGGGATCGGAAACTTCAGCTCAGAAACGTCGAGCTGAGCTTCCGATAGATGCGCACGTCCTTGCAGCAACTGACCCTGCTGCGAGTAATGTTTGGAAAGCTCCGTTTCAGTTGCTTGCAGTGAAGCCTCAGCAGCTGGAAGCCGTAGCAAGGTCAAGTGCTCCGGTGCAAAACCAACCGATGTTGATTTCTATTTTGGCTGGAGTTCCCCTTGATCGTTTGCAACGGCTTTTTCCTGGTCACTGCTGTGTGCGAGCGGTGCCCAACACACCAGCGCTAGTCAGAGCCGGTTTGACAGCACTGGCCTGGGGCAATGAAGTTTGTGATGGGCAGCAGCGGTTTGTAAAGCAATTGTTCAGCAACATAGGAGAGGTTTTAGAGCTACCAGAATGCAAACTCGACGCTTTTCTCGCCCTCACTTCGTCTGGGCCAGCCTTTATTGCTTTAGTTGCAGAAGCAATGGCTGACGGTGCTGTCGCAGCCGGGTTAACCAGAGATCTTGCTCATCGCTTGGCCCATCGCACGCTTGCTGGAACAGCAGAGCTATTAAATCAACGTCAACTACATCCCGCAGAACTGAAGGACATGGTTAGTTCCCCTGGTGGAACAACTATTGCCGGGCTCCGGCACCTGGAACGCGCTGGGTTGCGCTCTGCTCTGATCGAAGCAGTGGTGGCTGCTGCCGAGCGAAGTCGCCAACTGGCACGACCTGTTAAGGAAGAACATCGGGCCATGTCTGACGGATTAAAAGTAGCGAAAAATAAGGCCTTCGGCTAGCTGGAATGTTCTCTGCTGGTCTGACATGTTGTTCAGGCCATCCAACTTTTTCGGCAAAGAGAGCCTGAGAAAGAAGTAGGCGTTGTTTGAGAATCGGCTGCACCCAATCCCAACGGTGCCCTAACTTTAGTAGAGCCAGAACGCGCCCTCTAGCCTTAGCCTCATCTAATTCAAACTCTAGCTCTTCGGGAGTGTCTGGGCAGGGGCATATGAGGAGGTGATCTCGTTGTAAGGCTAGAGGCCAAAGCCCTATGGCTGCTGCTGCCGATACTGACGAGATGCCAGGAATGACGTCGCAGAGACAGTCTGGCCAGTAATGACGCAGAGCGATCAAGACGTAGCTGCATGTCGCAAAAAGAGATGAATCTCCTTCGCAGAGCAAAACAACCCGTTTGCCATGAGCGACGAGGTCCTGCAAAGTGTAAGCCGCGATAGTCCAAGCCCTTTGCCTTGTTTCGGCTTCATCGACCATCGGAAAGAGCAAGGGAAGATGTTGATGATCCTGCCTAATCCATCGATCAGCGATCTTTGCCGCCATTCTATTATGGGTATTCGGACGAGCTACGGGATAAGCAATGACTTCGCTTGTCTTAATAGCTTTTACTGCGGCCAGCGTGAGTAGTGAAGGATCGCCAGGGCCAATTCCCACCAGCGTTAGTTTCCCTAAGGGCATAGGATTATGGGATCGACAATAGTCATGAATAGGAGCCTTCGGCAGTCAGATGTTGAGTTGTTTCAACATCTTTTCGAAAGATTAAAGAACGAAAAACATAAGTAGGATCCACCCCTTTTTTAAATCTTCGTTTTCTTGTCGAAAGTCTTAATCATAACGTTGAAGCTTTGCTTACCCTGTAGTCTTGCAAATTATGCTGTGTCGAATAATACTTTTGGCTAAGTAATATTTTATCAAAATTAAAATCTTAAATAGTTTCCCTAGACCCAAGCAAACTATAAATTGATGTTCAAGTCTATAAATTTCTTGCTGTTGTTTCTTGCTGTTGGCATTGATTGACACTCTTGGTTTCACCACACTGATTTTTCTTATGTAACAGAAAGCGCTAAAAACTGTAATGTATATTATGTAGTTATGATTTTGTTTGTAAGAAGTATTTGTATAGTATTAGGTTTTTATTAACTATTAATTTCTTTGAATAAGAATTGAATTTTAAAAAATATATTATTGATAAAATTAACTTTGATATGATTTTTTATCAAAATCTAGTTAGATTTGATGTTAAATATGAAAAAATATTTTAGGCAATAGAGAACTAATAATAATTTACGGAATATTTCAAAATTATGTACTAGCTTAAGTGATTATTGCATAAGATTTACTTTAAATAGTTTTTTCTGAAGGTATGACTTTTCAAAATAAACATATTGTGAAAAGAAGCTAATTTATTGAAACTTAACACATGATCACAATCTTTTTAAAAACCTTGACAGTTTCTAGAGTAGAAACCTAAATATTGTTTTAATTAAAAAATTATTGATACTTTTCAAATTTTTTTGGCTGATTTGTCCGTTTTCAGTTAGCTAAGCAATTGAGTAACGTGTTCTATTATCATAGTGGGCTTAGTTGATTATAGATGGAACTAAATAAGCTATGTGGATTTTGCTTGGCTGTGCAAAGTTGCTAAACTATTAGAGTGTATTAATTCTTCGTAAAGACGTTCAATTGCATCAATGTTACCGCTAAGCGTGTAACGCTCTAATGCACGTTTTCGGGCTCCACGCCCCAACGCAGCGGTAAGCACTGGTTGATCACGCAAGACAGGCAGCAAGGTGCGTAGTTGGGTGGTGACTTCTTGTGTCTTCATTACGATTCCAGCTCCCCCAGCCAAGACCTCACCATCAGCACCCGCATCAGTGGCAACACAGGCGGTACCTGTAGCCATGGCTTCTAACAAGGCCAGGGATAACCCCTCAACAAGACTTGGTAGCAAAAACACCTCGGCACATTGCAAAAGTGCTACGCGTGTCTCTAAATCTGGCTCATACCCCCACCAGAGGATCTGTGGATCATTAAATTGATTCTGAAAAGTGCTACTCAAAGGTCCGTCTCCGACTACTACTAGGCGACATCCTTCGGGTGAAACCAAGCGCCATGCTCGTAGCAGAGCTTCGACATTTTTCTCTGTGGCGAGTCGACCCATATACAGAAAAATCCGTTCCTTACCTAGTCGTTCACGCACACTTCTCTGCAGGAGAGAGGCGGTGCCTGGACTTGCTGGAGACCAGAGATCAGTGTCTACGCCATTGGGAATCACGGCGAGTCGCTTAGCCGGAACACCAAGTTTGATCAACACGTCTGCCTGGAGTTGAGAGAACACGATCACTCGGTCGTAACGCGCTAGAGCAGGCGCATAGAGCTGGTACGTGAGTTGTTGAGTGCCAGCGGTGAGATTGCGTAGCCCAGAATCAAAAGCTGGATGAAATGTTGCAACCAAAGGCACGCTCAGCTGCTGGCACAGCTCTGGTAGACGGAAGTCAAGTGGGGAAAGGGTAAGGCTGGCGTGGACTAGGTCTGGCTTGAGTCTTTCTAGGGAATCTCGCAATTCCCGTTGGGCTCTAGGCGACGGAATGGTGTAGACCTGAGACTTTACTAAGTAGGGGAGGCTAACGTCTGGATCATTGGCTAATAGTGAGATCCCATTTCGTTCCGGACTGTGAGGCGTGTCGAAGTGAATGAAATGGGTTTGGTGGCCCCGACTTCGGAGCGCCTTGGTGGTGCTCAGCCCATAGGAGACGTTGCCACAGAAGGGCGACTTCTTTCCAAGCCAGGCAATCTGCACCAACCGGGTTGGCCCTCCTCAGGCGACATTAAAAGTTAGCAGCGATGCCACGGCTTCTCGAGGAAAGCAGCGATTAGGGATAAGGTGGCAAGGAACAACAGAACCGGTTTCAGGCCAAGGCTGCTTACCAGGGTACCCGCCAGCACCAAAGGTAGGCTTAAAGCAATGTTGATTAGGTTGTTCTGCAGTCCAAACACCCGACCGCGCTCTGCCTCAGGTGTTTTTTCCTGAATAGTGGTTTGAGCGGGGATCGCCACGAGAGCTGCACCGATGCCCAAGATACCGCAGAGGGTCAGGCTGAAAATCAAGGATCCGCTTAGTTGACTCAGCAGCACTAAAGCCCAAGTAATAGTGCCTAGTCCCGTGGCTGTGAGGCGTCGTCGGCTAAACCGATGTCCCATTTGAGCGATGGCGATAGCCCCAATAGTCACACCCAAGCCACTCATAGCTAAAAGTGCACCGAAGCCGGAAGGTCCAAGGCTTGCTATCAGAGCTGCCAATTGCAGCGCAAGTACATATAGGGCAGCCAACAAACAGTAAAGGAGAACTAGGTGGAGCATTGCGCCCCGAACAGAGGGTACCTGACGCAACACTTGCAGTCCCTCGTTAATTTCCGCCCAAACCGATATCTGGGACAGTGGTTTAGGTGATTCACGCAGCGACAGACGCGCTAAACTGAGAGCCGCAAGGCCGTAACAAAGAGGAAGGAGAATAAACTCACCCCCGTCCATCCCAGCAGAGGCAGCGAAATGTCGCAATGCCTTCAGTACGGGCTCCCCAAGAGCGAATCCCAGGATCGTAGCCCCCATGCTAGTAACTTGATATAGGGAATTCGCTGCAAGAAGATGTTCATTGGGTACTAGTACTGGAATTGTTGCTTGTTCTGATGGCGCGAAAAATTGAGTCAGGATTGATTCAAGAAATGTCATCACCACTAGACTCCAGTAACCCCAAGGCAAGCCGAGCCACTGTGGCCCGGGTAATAGGAAAAGGGGCGTAAACACCAAAAGCAAAGCGCGCAGGGCATTTGAAGCGACCATGACCCTTCGTTTTGGCCAACGATCCGCCCAAACACCCGCCACGGTTCCTAGGGCCATGGCAGGGATCGTGTTCGCGACAAAGATCCCTGTGGCAAGCATAGTTATTACCTTGGTGCGTGTACCGATATCGATGTCGTAGTCCAAGGCCATATTGGCTAAAATATTTGCCTTATCACTCGTCAATAGCAAGTGCTGATCGATCAGGAATACCATCAACACGATGTAAAACTTGTCCGCAAGCTGAGAAAATATTTGACCTAACCAAAGCTTGCGAAAATCGCTCAAAGCCATCACAGCCTGAATCCCCTGCTTTTTCCCTGGGCTTGGGTTGCTGCCGGTAGGCAGCGCGGATTCTGAGGTTGACAGGCTCGGTCCGCTCAAGGGGTCAATGCGTCGAGTTTATGATGGCTTATTCCGGCGTAACAAGGGTTTCACGGAGCATTGCAAGTGCTTTACTGCGGTGTTCTAGATGGGTGTAAACCCAAAGCTCAACCACATTTAGTAAGCGCAGCCAAACTCGTCGAGGACCTATCAACTCACCATCCTTTCGCCGTGGCAGATCCGCACGAGTGAGTCGTTGTAGTAAGGTCAGTTCCGACGAGTTGAGTTCCATTGCTGAGCCAGGTTGTGAATGAATAGCAAAGCCTTCTTCAGGTAACAGACTGCAACGCCAGTCCCACTGGCCTAGCGGAGCATCTAGTGATGACCCACTGAGGCAGCAACTCTGCATCGGTAAAGCGTAGCCGCCGAGAGCGAGAAGATGAATTGACGCTTGAACAGTGCTCGCAATAATGAGATCAATATCCTCGCCATTGAGTTCCAATAGCTCCAAATGCAACAGCACTACGCTCAGTAGTCCTTCCACAGGATCATTTGCGATCAATTGCAGAGAAAGATCACAGAGAGCTTGGGCGGACGCAAGGGTTTCAAAGCAACGCCCCAGCCTGGAAAAATTGCGCAGCACTCGCAGCTGTCGAACACGAGCCAGCCCACCCTTATCACTTACCTGTAGCTCTAACAGGGTAAGTGGTACAGCGCCTGCCAGGCTGCTTTTGGGGCGTCGCGCATTTGGCACAGCCAAGCGCGTCAGCCCCTCTGCATCACTCAGCAAACTTAATAAGCGATCATACTCACCAAGAGGTCCCACCTTCAGGACTAGTCCCTTCAGCTGCCGTTCCGCCATTTAGCCCACAGGTTGGCGAAGAGATCGGAGAAGTTGCGGGGCACTGCTGGTCCCTAATAGACCAGCACCGGCTTTCACAAGTTCTCCAATAAGTTCGATGCTATGAATCCCGCCGGCTGCTTTAATGACACAGCGTTCTCGGCAAAGAGCAACAAGCTGCAGCACCTGATCCGGGTGACAGGCAGGGCCAAAGCCATTGCCTGTTTGCACTCCTGTAGCGCCCGCGTCTATAGACGCCTCAACCGCAACGGCCAGTTGATCCTGATTGAGACGGACCATATCGAGGATTACCCTCAATGGTAATCCAAGGCCACAGAGCGCTCCCAATTCGTCGGCGAAAACATTTATGGCCCCGTTGGCGAGTGCACGAAAATTAGGCACTACATCGAACTCTTCGGCTCCTTGAGATGCCGCCCATTCCGCTTCTGCTTGCTTTAATTCAGAAGGAATTGCTCCAAACGGAAATCCAATTGCAGCTATGAGATTTGGCCGTCTGTCTGAGGAACCCAACCGCTTCCGCAAAAGCGGTAGTTGTTGCGGTGTAGTGCAGATGGCTCTTACATCTTCTTGACAGCTGGCATCGCAAAGCTCATGAAGCTGCTCGTCGTTGAGAAGAGGATCAAGAATCGCTTGATCAAGCAGAGGCGGTAGATCAGGAAAGTCTGTTCTAATAGCGGACATTGTTGGGCTAGCAAACTAGATGATTCTTTCCGCTTAATTCCGAGCTTGTATCACGCCATAACCGCCGTGATTGCGTCGATAAATCACTTGTAGCTCTCCACTATCACTATCTCGGAAGAGATAAAAGTCATGGTCGATCACATCGAGTTGATGCCGTGCATCATCAATACTCATAGGTGGCATTGCAAAGTATTTACGCCGCACTCCTGGGTCTGGTAACCGCGCCTCTTTACCGTCGACCAGTGAGCCATAAACGGTTTTCTCACCGCTAAAGTCGTCGACACCGGGTGTCAAACTGGCGCTGTGACCGTGGCTGTGATGGTGATCCGTATGGCGCTCTTTCCATCGGCGTAGCTGACGGGCCAACTTGCCCGCCACCAAGTCGATGCTGGCATAGAGATTCTCACTGCGTTCTTGGGCACGAATCACTGTGCCGTTCGCGAACACGGTGACCTCTGCTGTTTGTTGGGAAACGCGTGGGTTCCTAGCAACAGATAAGTGAACGTCGGCTTCACTGATGGCATCACTGAAATGAGATGTCGCCCGTTCCAATTTCGTGTTGGCGTATTCCCGCAATGCCGGCGTGATCTCGAAGTTACGACTATGGATCAGCACTTTCATCTTTGTGCTCCTGTGCCGGTGGCTATCGACAAACTAGTGAAACACTGCAGTTCAGAAAACCCCCATGGAGCATTTCTTTTCGAGCCCATCAAGCTGATTCCATTTGAACAGGCCTGGAGCGAACAACAACATTGGCAACAATATCTACTGCAGCAGCCCCTCGCTGATGAAGCGGTATGGCTTCTGCAGCATCCAGCTTGTTACACCTTGGGCCGCGGTGCCAATATCAACCACGTGCATTTCGATCCGACTAATCCCCCTGCCCCGTTGCATCGTATCGATCGGGGCGGAGAGGTGACTTATCACTTGCCGGGCCAATTGGTGGCCTATCCGGTACTGAATTTACAACGTCATGTTCCTGATCTCCACTGGTACTTGCGACAGTTAGAGCAAGTCATAATCGATGTCTTATTTAACCTTGGACTAAAAGGAGAGCGGTTGCCAGGCTTCACAGGGTTATGGCTGGAAGGACGCAAGGTAGCGGCAATTGGCGTAGGCTGTCGGCGTTGGATCACTCAGCATGGGCTTGCTTTGAATGTGAGTTGCGATTTGCGCGGCTTTTCTAAAATCACACCCTGCGGCATTGCAGAGTACAGGATTGGTCGACTGTGTGACTGGCTACCTGGGCTTGCTGTGAGTGACGTGCAGCCTTTACTGCGAAATGCCCTGGCCTCGCGATTTCATCTGACGTGGACCACGCAAACATGGTAAGCCTGTTCTGACTAATGCATCGTCTCCGATGACGGCCAGCTGGACTCCCACAGCTCAGGAGAAGGAGGCCCTGAAACGCCACGGCCACGCTAGTCGTTTCAGACGGGTAGACGATATGTGGCCATGGTTGGCCAATCGGTATGGAAACGTCACCGCCGTCGACGCACCGCATGCCGCCCATCCAGAACGTTTTAGCTTTAGGGCTTTGGCTGAGCTTATTGCTACGGCTGCCGCTGCTTTTCGCGCTCAGGGTATCCTTGAGAATAATGTGGTGGCTCTGTTCTCAGAGAACAGTCCCCGCTGGTTGGTGGCAGATCAAGGATTAATGCGATGTGGGGCTGCAGACGCCGTACGAGGTGCCTCAACTCCCGTAGAAGAACTTCGATACATCCTTGGCGATTCTAAGGCTACGGCACTTGTGGTTCAGAACGCCGATCTTTGGAGGCGCCTGAATCTGACGCTTGATCAGCAGTCTCGTTTGACGCTGGTGCTACAGCTGGAGGGAGAGCCCGTGGATAAATTGACTAGCTGGGATGAGTTTCTCTCGTCTGGCGTTGGTGGTGATCCGATTCAGAGACCTACAGAATTGAAAGAAAAATCGGAAGTGGCATCGAAACAATTGGCCACCATCTTTTATACATCGGGCACAACAGGCCAGCCAAAGGGGGTGCCGTTGACACACGCCAACTTATTACACCAAATCCGCTCACTAGCCTGCGTGGCCTGTCCAAAGCCAGGTTCTCCTGTGTTGAGCGTGTTACCGATCTGGCACGCTTATGAACGTAGCGCAAGTTACTATTTTCTGTCCTGCGCTTGTACACAGACGTACACAACGATTAAACATCTAAAAAAAGACTTGCCAAGGGTTAAACCAGTCGCGATGGCGACCGTCCCGCGTCTTTGGGAGTCGGTTCAAATAAGCTTCAACGATGCAGCAAAAGACTTGCCATCTCCCCTCCGGTTGTTATTCCGTATAGCCCTTAGCAATAGTTCGGCTCAACGTCAGGCTTTACGGAGGGCCAAAAATCTGGTGTTAGAGCCAGTCTCCTGGTTAGGACGCCTGCAGGCATTTGGCTTGGCTTGTCTACGCTGGCCTCTGCACACTGTAGCTTCGGCGCTGTTATGGCCTAAGCTCCGGCAGCAACTCAGTGGTGGTCAACTTGCTTACCCAATCAGTGGTGGCGGAGCTATTGCTCCCCACATAGATGCCTTTTTCGAAGCGGTGGGCATTGAGTTGCTCGTGGGCTATGGCCTCAACGAAACAAGTCCGGTGATTAGTTGCAGACGTCCCTGGCGTAACATCCGTAGTAGCTCTGGCCAACCAATGCCAGATACAGAGCTCCGCGTTGTTGATCCTGAATCAGGTGTCGACCTTGGATATCGACAACAAGGCAAGATTCTAGTGCGTGGTCCGCAAGTGATGAGCGGATACTGGGGCAAACCTGAAATCACTAAAAAGGTATTGAATGACGACGGTTGGTTTGATACGGGTGATCTCGGTCTACTTCTCGCAGATGGGTCTATTGCGTTAACTGGTAGAGCAAAAGATACTATCGTCCTAAGTAGTGGAGAGAACATTGAACCAGGTCCTTTAGAGCAAGTCTTGGTTGCCAGCCCATTGATTGAGCAGGTGATGTTAATCGGTCAGGATGAACGCCAATTGGGTGCATTGATAGTGCCCCATAATGAGGCCATTATCGCCTGGGCCAGTCAAAAAGGACTTTCCCTTGCGGCAGATCTGGGGGGAAACCCAGGCAGCCATTCCTTGCTCCGATTGCTTGTAACAGAGTGCAACCGTTTGCTAGGACGACGCACTGGAGCCCGCGCTGATGAGCGTTTGGCTGGGGTGGCCTTGGTGGAGCCGTTTAGCATTGACAACGGCTTGTTGACACAGACCCTGAAGCAACGTCGTCATCGGATCCTAGAAAGGGATGCAGTGCTGATTAAAGGCTTGTACGCCCGGAGGCAACAAGTATCTGTCTCTGTGAGGGATCGGAAGGGGCGGTTCTCCGGTGATTGACCGGAGCTGTCGTGGCTGAGACGCTGTCGCTACCTTGTTTTAAGTTTGTTTATGTCTGACGGCACCTCTCTAACGATCAAGCGCCCAATCACGGTGCGTGCCGTGGTTACTTCGGTCTGGAAAGAGGAAGCCGAGCGAGAACTGAGTAACGGCATCACTGCTGTTGATCAGCAGTTGTCCCAACTTGAGCAAGAAAGTCAGCAATTAGTGGACCAAGTGCGCCGAAAGAGCGCTAATCCGTTAGATCCCCGAGTTCAGGATCAGGTGGGCCAAATTCAACAAGAAGTTGCATCTAAACGCACAGAACTTGAGGGACAAAAGCGCAACCTGCTACAACAACAAGCTCAGGTATGTAGGCTCGAGATTGACCAAATTGTGGAACAGGGTCAGTTGGAAAGCACTTGTGATCTTAAGGTGGGTGACAATCTTGTTCAGAAGATGCAAGTGGCCATTGTTGTCCGCGATGGTGTGGTCCAATCGATCGAAAATAACTGATCTCAATCTTGAGCTGACGAGTAAACTCCTTCGATCAGACCTGGGGGATGGTTTTGGCAACTCACGACATCTTTATGCCTGCTCTTAGTTCCACTATGACGGAAGGCAAAATTGTGGAGTGGCTAAAGCAGCCTGGCGAGAAGGTTGCTCGCGGTGAATCTGTTCTTGTTGTTGAATCAGATAAAGCTGATATGGATGTCGAGTCATTTCAAGATGGTTACCTAGCGACCGTGCTACTGCCAGCTGGCAGTACTGCTCCGGTGGGCGAGACCGTTGGGTTGATTGTTGAAACCGAAGCAGAGATTGCCGATGCCAAAGCCAAAGTCTCAAGTACTCCAACTACAGCTCCTCCTCGGCCAGCTGGAGAGCCCGCACCAGCTCCCCCAGTCTATCCTACGCCTGTGTTAACTTCTGGCCCGGCATCAGTGCCAGGTTCAGTAACTTCACCCGCTGTAGTTGCTCCGGTTGTGAACCACAGCCGCATAGTAGCGACCCCACGTGCCAAGAAGTTAGCATGTCAAATGGGAGTAGACTTAGTTACAGTGCGAGGTAGTGGGCCACACGGCCGAATCCAAGCAGAGGATGTTGAAAAGGCTACCGGTCAGACTATTTCTGTCCCTCGCTTAGCTGAAGGCACTGGCCCTGCCGCCGTTGACCATACAGCCCCAGTCGGGCTTGAACCAGCTGGTAATAGCTTTGGACGTCCTGGTGAGACCGTGTCTTTTAACACATTGCAAGGAGCTGTAAATCGCAACATGGAAGCCAGCTTGGCCGTACCTTGCTTCCGTGTTGGTTATACCATTACCACTAACGAACTTGATGCATTTTATAAAATAGTGAAGCCCAAGGGTGTCACTATGACGGCTTTATTGGCTAAAGCCGTTGCTGTGACTTTGGTGCGTCATCCCCAAGTAAATGCGGCAACAACCCCAGCAGGAATCACTTACCCAGCCGATATAAATATTGCGGTAGCAGTGGCTATGGAAGACGGCGGCTTGATCACTCCGGTTCTGCGCCACGCAGATCGCACTGATCTCTATGAGATGTCGCGTCAATGGGCTGATTTAGTTAAACGGTCCCGTAGTAAACGACTGTTACCGGAGGAATACAGCACGGGCACGTTTACTCTATCTAATTTAGGCATGTTTGGAGTGGATCGTTTCGATGCTATCCTTCCTCCCGGTACCGGTGCGATTCTGGCCGTCGCTGCATCTTCTCCAACGGTTGTTGCTGGCAAGAATGGATCGATCGAGGTGAAACGTCAAATGCAGGTGAATCTTACCGCCGACCACCGAGTTATTTATGGTGTCGATGGAGCTTCTTTCCTTAAGGATTTGGCCGACTTAATTGAGAACCGCACAGAGAGCCTGTCGCTTTAATTCCAATGTCGGATTTACAAGACCGGCAGCTTAGTAGTTACGCGTATTCATTGCCACCTGAGCGCATTGCTCAGGTGCCCGTGGAACCGCGTCACGAGGCGCGTCTTTTCATGGCTCCATTCCACAACGATGGTGCAGAAGCAGCAAGGCATGGGAAAGTTTGGAATCTATTGGACGAGCTTCGTTCTGGAGATTTACTGGTGGTCAATGACACCAGAGTTCTCAAAGCGCGTCTGAAGGTTCGACGTCTCGGTGGCGGTCGATCCGAACTGCTGATGCTTGAGCCTCGCGGAGATGGGTTATGGCTCTGCTTAGCTCGACCCGCGAATCGCACGCGTCCCGGTGACCAGCTTCGTATTGAATCTACAAATATCCGGCTGAAGGTTATGGCGAAAGATCGCGTTAGTGGTGGACGGATTGTGCAGTTTCCTTCAAATTGTCGAGATGCTGAATCGATTGAAACACTACTGGATCAGTTCGGCGAAGTACCGTTACCGCCCTATATAAAGCAACACAACCCTTTCGATGCTGAACGCTATCAAACCCGCTACGCCGACCACCTTGGATCTGTGGCAGCTCCAACGGCAGGACTACACTTCAGCGACGAGCTTCTTGCTGGGCTGCGGGATAAAGGTATTGGGTTAGCGAAGATTACGCTACACGTTGGGTTGGGGACGTTTCGCCCAGTGGAAACAGAAGACCTCACGACGCTGAAATTGCATAGTGAATGGATCGACGTGGGTGCAGAAGTTCTCGAAGCCATTCGATGTTGTTCTGGTCGTGTAATCGCAGTGGGAACAACTAGCGTGCGAGCACTTGAAGGTGCTGTTCAGGCCCATGGTGGTGAACTAAAGCCATTTACCGGATCTGTGAATCTTGTGATTCAGCCAGGCTATCAATTTCAGGTCGTACAGGGTCTTCTCACGAATTTCCATTTGCCTAAAAGTTCTCTTCTTTTATTAGTAAGCGCATTAATTGGACGCCAAAGATTGTTAGCTCTTTATGCCGATGCGATTCAGCGTGAATATCGTTTTTTCTCTTATGGCGATGCCATGTGGATTGCTCCAGAGGCCGTTCTGCCAGGAGTGAGGCCAAAACAACAGTGTCAGCATGATTGACGCAGGGTCTTTAAACCTAGGCCGACGCCGTCTTAGGAGTCCTGCAAGTCGTATACGGACTGGTCAATTTGTCTTATGAATGCAACTACTGATACTTTAAGGGGGGACACTTAGGCAGCAACAGGCTGCTCAATGATCCCCGTAGGCACCTTGGCGAACATGCTAGACGACAGATAGCGCTCAGCTAAATCGGGTAGGATGACAACAATTGTTTTCCCTGCATAGGCCTCTTGTTCGGCAAGACGGATGGCGACTGCTGCAGCTGCGCCACAGGAAATACCTACTAAAAGACCTTCCTCTTGCGCTAAACGCACGGCCATAGCGATTGATTCGTCGTTGGTGACCTGTTCCACTTTGTCAACGATGTTGAGGTCAAGGTTCTTAGGAATAAAGCCGGCGCCAATTCCCTGGATCTTGTGAGAACCGGGAGTTACTGTTTCTCCGTTAATAGTTTGGGTAATCACTGGGCTGTGGCTCGGTTCAACAGCAACAGATTCGATCGCTTTTCCGACCTTATTTTTTACATAGCGTGATACGCCAGTGATCGTGCCGCCTGTGCCGACACCAGCTACAAAAACGTCAATTGCACCATCGCAATCGTTCCAGATTTCAGGACCAGTAGTCCGGAAATGAATTTCTGGGTTGGCTGGGTTGTCGAATTGACTAGGCATAAAAAATTTTGAGGGATTGCTCTTAGCAATTTCCTTGGCTTTGGCAATAGCTCCTGGCATGCCTTTAGTAGCTTCGGTAAGCACAATTTCAGCTCCCATCACAGCCATCACGCGGCGACGTTCGATTGACATTGACTCGGGCATAGCAAGAATCAGCTTGTAGCCACGAGCTGCCGCAGTGAAGGCCAAGGCGATCCCAGTATTACCTGAAGTGGGCTCAACAATCACCTTGTCTTTGGTAAGTTTGCCGTTTTTTTCGGCGTCCCAAATCATGTTCGCACCAATGCGGCACTTTACGCTGTACGCCGGGTTACGCCCTTCAATTTTCGCCAGAACAGTAGCTTTGCAATTTTTGGTGACGTTATTCAATTTCACCAGCGGGGTGTTGCCGATGGCCAGGCTGTTATCGTCGTAAATGCGAGACATAATGCGTTCGTATGGGGATGGGCCCTGAGAAAAAACCTAATGATTTCAAGCCCCAAAGACTCTTGTTGTTAACGGCATTTTCAGACTTTAAATCAATAAAAGTTAGCTTACTGAGAAATTTCATAAGCAAGCCTAAGATAATCTTTCGGCTTGATAATTATTGTCCTCAAGAGATACACACCGGGAGCCACAAATTTAACCAAGCCATTTTATCAAGGTGGGCTAGCTAAACACAAGGATCAACAGAGCAGTTAGGGCGGTGTCTAAACTTGACTCCCTGTTAACAGGGGTGAATGGTACATATAATAGCTGCTTCCCCCACCCCACCCAAGGAATTACCTCGGAGTAACAGACTAGCGATCCCTGGCACACCACGCCAGCAGGCCAGTTAGAACCCAGCACAGCTTTTAGGGTATAGGATCTATTTCACAATTGAAACCATATCAAAAACGCTTGACCGAAGTAACGCTAGTTGATGCCTTATTACCGCTACCTGTGCTCCTAGACGTCACAACTGTCTACGGTCATCAAAATTTGTCAGCCATTAACACCGAAGCTATCCAACATTATCAAAACTATCACAACTTTTATCTGCTGCGGTAATATTACTAGCCTGGTTTAAGGATAGTCGACAGAGTGTGTAGTACACAAAAAATTATTGGTGAGTCTGACCAAATATTGATGGGCTTAACCTTTTACCTTTACGAAACAAACTAATGGAAGCATACTAAGCTTTCGATGCCATCTTAGACTTCAGATGATGGCAAACTGTTGTAATTTTTGTGGATATTGCTCTTCTACCTTTTCATCCAACTGCTTCAGGGCCAATATCTACCGGAGATAGTCGCTGCAGCATAGTTAACGCACCTATATGACTTCAAATGTGTTGCCACAATTAATCGACCGGTATTGTGGCATTGGTTCGGTTAACTGGCCCAATCGTGATGACAATATTTCCTCTCCTAATTATAACAGTCGAAGAAAGGGAGAAAAAGCTCATTAATCCTAATGAAAATCCTTTTTTATGCGTAATGCTAATCTGGGAATAAGATCAATGTTAATCGATACAGTGTTGGCCAAGGAATTGGAATAACTGTTAGTTTGTTCAATTGAGTTAGCTTATCAAAGGCAAAGTAGTATTACACTGAAGCTGCTAACAAGCCAGACTAAGGATATGGTTAAGACTATATTTGTCATGACTGAGCATGATAGGCTCGCCCGCGAAACTGGAAGTGTATTGAATATCGATCATCTTTAGCAGCAGCAGCAAGTCAGTTAGGTCTTCAGTTCGTATAGTTACCGACTTACTCTCAGGGGGGAGCGTTTAATTTAATTTGGCAAAGTCAAATATTTCATATATAATTTAAACGTTACAAACACTTTTGAGATATTTGGCTAAATCAGCCTAAATATAAAGACCTCCACTTTTTAGTGGAGGTCAAAAAATTGCCTAGATTTAACAATCAAATATTTGATTTAGTCTAGGTCAGGCATACCCAACACGGGTTCTGCCTGGCGATCAATACCTTTCTCAAAACCAGCAGCAGCAGCACGAGCACGACCTGCATGCCAAAGGTGACCTACCAAGAAGAAGAAAGCGAGCACGAATTGTGCGGCTCCCAGCCACTGACGCAGGTTGACATAGTTGACTGAGTTAGGCTCTGTGATGATGCCACCGACAGAATTCAGAGAAGCATTAGGAGCATGGGTCATATATTCAGCCGCACGGCGCACCTGCCATGGCTGAATGTCATTCTGCAACTTATCAAGGCTGAGACCATTGGGGCCACGGAGAGGCTCCAACCAAGGACCGCGGAAATCCCAAAAGCGCATGGTTTCACCGCCAAAAATGATTTCACCAGTTGGCGAGCGCATCAGATATTTACCAAGGCCTGTAGGACCCATAGCAGAACCAATATTGGCTCCAAGGCGCTGGTCGCGCACCAAGAAAGTGAAGCTTTGAGCCTGAGAAGCCTCAGCGTTGGTAGGACCCCAAAACTCAGATGGATAGGCGGTGTTGTTGAACCAGATAAAGGCAGATGCAATGAAGCTCATAAAGCTTAAGGCGCCAAGGCTGTAGCTCAAATAAGCCTCACCATTCCAAATGAAGGCACGACGCACCCAGCCAAAGGGTTTGGTGATTGCATGCCAAATTCCACCAAAAATCAGGGTCAGGCCTAACCAGATGTGACCACCTATAATGTCTTCCATTGAGTTTACGCCGATAATCCAGCCTTCGCCACCGAACGGTGCACGGAATAGATAGCCGAAGATTACGCCAGGGTCGAGGGTAGGGTTCGTGATCAAACGAACGTCGCCACCGCCTGGTGCCCAAGTATCGTAAACCCCCCCAAAGAACATGGCTTTGAAAACCAACAACAGGCAACCGACACCGAGGAGAATTAAATGGTAGCCAATGATGTTGGTCATCTGATCTTTATCACGCCAATCCTGAGAAAAGAAGGAAGAATAGTTTTCCAAAATTTCTGGGCCGCGCAAGGCGTGATACAGACCACCAAGGCCCAGTACGGCAGAGCTGATCAGATGCAGAACGCCAACCACAAAGAATGGGAATAGGTCGGTAACTTCTCCACCTGGGCCAACGCCGTAACCTAAAGTTGCGACGTGAGGCATACAGATGAAACCTTGCTCATACATGGGCTTATCGAAGGTGAAATGACTCACCTCAAACAGCATCATTGCACCAGCCCAGAAAACCATCAGACCGGCATGAGCAACGTGGGCTCCAAGTAGTCGGCCGGATAAGTTAATTAAACGAGCATTTCCTGACCACCATGCATAACCGGTGGATTCGAGGTCTTTGCCGCCAGTGGCGACAAGACCAGGATTAAAGGGCGTTTCCACGGGGTAGAACCTCTTCAGGGAAGACGAAGTTTTCGTGTGGCTGGTCAGCTGGTGCCATCCAGGCACGCAGACCTTCGTTTAAGAGAATGTTTTTAGTGTAGAAGGTCTCAAATTCAGGATCCTCAGCAGCACGAATTTCCTGTGACACGAAGTCATAGGCGCGCAAGTTGAGGGCCAAACCGATGATGCCAATAGAGCTGGTCCACAGACCCATCACCGGAACAAACAGCATGAAGAAGTGTAGCCAACGCTTATTGGAGAAAGCAATACCAAAAATTTGGCTCCAGAAACGGTTGGCGGTGACCATTGAGTAGGTTTCTTCTTCTTGAGTTGGTTCGAATGCCTTAAAGGTATTCGCCTGCTCACCATCCTCAAACAGGGTATTTTCCACGGTTGCGCCGTGGATGGCGCACAGCAGCGCGCCGCCGAGGATACCAGCCACACCCATCATGTGGAATGGGTTCAAGGTCCAGTTGTGAAAGCCCTGGAGAAAGAGAAGAAAGCGGAAGATCGCCGCTACACCGAAGGAGGGTGCAAAAAACCAGCTACTTTGGCCAAGTGGGTAAATCAGGAAAACACTGACGAACACCGCAATGGGGCCAGAGAAGGCGATGGCGTTATAAGGACGGATGCCGACAAGACGTGCGATTTCGAACTGACGCAACATGAAGCCGATCAGTGCAAAAGCGCCATGTAGAGCAGTAAAAGCCCAAAGACCGCCGAGCTGACACCAGCGGACGAAGTCGCCTTGGGCTTCAGGGCCCCAGAGCAGTAGCAAGCTGTGACCCATCGCGTCAGCAGGAGTCGAAACAGCAGCGGTGAGGAAATTACAACCTTCTAGGTACGACGACGCGATGCCGTGGGTGTACCAGGAGGTCACAAAGGTAGTACCGGTTAACCATCCACCGATAGCCAGATAGGCCGTCGGCATAAGAAGCAGACCGGACCAGCCAATGAATACAAAGCGGTCGCGTTTAAGCCAGTCATCGAGGACGTCGAACCATCCTCGCTGAGGCGCGCGTCCTACAGCAATTGTCATGAGAGTGAACGGTGCGGAAAACCGCGGGCTGTGGGATACGTCAGGGACCTTAACAATTTCAGCGTCCCCTGTGAGGAGCATCCGCCCTAGTTGAAATCCCTATGTGTCGCGCTCCCCCCTAATTTGGGGTCTACCCATTACCCATGCTCTGCACTCTAGGGCCATCCTCCCTCACAATAACCAACTGCATTCCGCCTCATTCATGTCTGCAACAGTGCTGGAGCAATCGGTGCTCGGCTCGCGACGTCTTTCTAATTTTCTCGTTGCTGCTGCGGTCAGCATTGGAGGGATTGGATTTCTGCTGGCTTCCCTATCCAGCTATCTCGGGTATGACGTTTTGCCTTTCGGTCATCCTGCGACTCTAATCTTTGTTCCCCAAGGTTTGGTTATGGGGCTTTACAGCATCGCTGCTGTATTGCTGGCGTCCTACCTCTGGTATGTCATTGCCGTTGATGTAGGCTCGGGTAGCAACCGCTTTGACAAGTCAACCGGTGTCGTAACCATCAACCGCCGGGGTTTTCGCCGACCACTGAGCATCGAATTTCCTTTGAGGGATGTCAGAGCAGTGAAGTTAGAAGTGCGCGATGGCTTCAATGCTCGTCGTCGCGTTTCCCTTCGAATTCAAGGCCGTCGTGACATGTCACTCACTCGTGTTGGTGAGCCCCTTCCACTAGCCCAACTCGAACAGGACGGAGCTGAATTAGCACGTTTCCTGGGGGTCAATCTTGAAAGTCTTTAAACCCCAGTACCTGCTTTACTTTCATCCATTGGTTTGGTCATTAGCTTTGCTGGCTATTTTGATGGTGGGTTGTAGCTCATCACCTCGGTCGGCAGTTACGTTTGATTGCACAAACGCAAATTTTGCTTGTCTATATGGGAGGGCAACGGTTCAACTCAGAACAAATCGAGGTGATATCACAATTGAAGTTGATGGTGAAGCCTCACCAATAACGGCTGGAAATTTTGTTGACTTGGTACGTCGTGGCACTTACGATGGGACGCTATTTCATCGCGTTATTCGCGACCCGGCTCCTTTTGTAGTTCAGGGCGGTGATCCCCAGTCGAGTGATCACTCCGTTCCGTTGGATCAGCTAGGCACTGGCAATTTTATCGATCCAACTACGGGTCAGGTTCGGACGATCCCACTTGAAATCAGCTTTCGTGGAGAAGAAAAACCCCGTTACAGCCACATAGTTACTAATCCGAGCGAGTTAAATAACCTTACGCTCAATCACAAGCGCGGGTCTGTCGCCATGGCTCGCTCTCAATTGCCTAACTCGGCGAGTGCCCAATTTTATATAGCTCTAAAGTCATTACCCGAGTTGGACGGTCGCTACGCAGTCTTCGGATGGATCGTTGATGGCATGGACGTTGTCGACGAAATTCGCCGAGGTGACCAGATCGTAAAAGCTAACCTGAGAAGTTGATTCAGGCTAGTACCTGGGTTTCGCTTGATGAAACCTTCAAAAGCTCTGTGTTAACGCCCGAAGCCCGCTCTAAGGCCACCTTTCCCGTACGAGCAATTTCAAGAATGCCAAAAGGAGTCATAAGACGTTCAAGAGCTGCAAGCTTACCAGGGTCACCAACCACTTCTACGATCAACGCCTCATCGGCAACATCCACGACCCTGGCACGGAAAACCTGAACAAGATCGAAAATGGCACCACGGACTTCTGCCGGTGCGGCCACCTTCAGGAGCATAAGTTCGCGCTCCACAGTAGGGCGCTGGGTCAGGTTTAACACCTGTAAGACGTTCACGAGCTTATCCAGCTGCTTGGTCATTTGCTGCAGCGCCTGATCGTCTCCTAAAACCACCATTGTTAGTCGCGACTGCCCATCTACCTCAGCCGGCCCCACGGTCAGACTGCGTATATTGAAGCTACGGCGGGCAAATAACCCGGCTACACGGCTAAGTACCCCTGATTCGTCCTCTACAACTACCGAGAGGGTGTGCTTCATGTTTTCTGAGCTTCCCCTGTTGGTTCGCTACCGGTCAGGTTACGACCCAGCCAAGACAGTAGGACATCAAGAAATAAGTCTGGCGTTTCGTCGTGGGGACAGTGACCACAAGCGTCGATGACAGCCAACTCGATCCATGAATGCTGATGGATCACCTTTTGACCAATGGCTAAGGGGACAAAGCGATCATCCCGTCCCCAGATCAACATCAGCGGGACCCTGTTATTAAGGCGATCTAAGAGGGCTGGTGCTGTGACTCCGCGAGGACGCAGGCTCATGCCTAGGCTCATGGCCCGTAAAGCTCGCGCAGCGGTAGCTCTGCGGACCGGTCGACTGATCAGCTGTTGCAATTCAAAATCGTTAGCTATACAATGGGTATAGGCTCCTTGCAGTCCAAGGCGAATTAGCCGATTCTGGGCGACGAATAGAACTATTAATTGCAGTGGCAGTAATTTGATAAGCAGGGAAAGTAGGTTTCGTTGCAAGCGCCTGACCTGTGGGGAACGCCTTGTCGGAAACGATTGAATCAAAGCTGGGTCTGGAAGTGGTGCAGCGATGACAGCCCGGACTTGGTCGGGCCTTAGTACTGCCGCAGTTAGAGCAGTTAGACCTCCAAGAGAGTTACCTACTAGTACAGCTGGGCGTTGAACGATTTCTTGAAGAAACGCAGAAGTCTGTTGCCCCCAGACAGAATTATCTAGATGACCACCCTGAGACAGCCCAGGTTGATCAGAATCTCCGAATCCTAAGAGGTCAAAGCTAAATACACGCCAACCATAGGCCGCTAGCTTCGGCGCTATGTATCGCCAGTGACCGCTTGCAGCTCCGAAACCGTGCAGCAGAACCAAGGCAGGACCGTGACCAGGGCCAAGAACTCGCCAATGACAACACCAGTGTTGCCCGCCCTGGCGGGGGTACCAAATCCACTGAAAATGTTCACCCCAAGAACTGGTTCCGGCCTGCGATTTGAGCGGCTTAGCAGTATTGAAGCGCATTAGCAGACACAACTCTAAGCAAACCGGCCCACCAATATCACTAGACGATGGCTTTTCTCACCATTAAAAAGAAAATTTTTGTTTCGGGTTCGCATCTGTTTAGTAGATGTTCCCATACTACCGGTCGGTTTGCAGAGCTTTGGCAGCTAATAATTTGATTAGTTGATTAGATTTTAGTGACGAAATTGAGCACACCTTAACGCCAAAATTTGAAGGCTATGTCATGATAGACTGAAGATCATCGAACGGCGGATCAACGCTAGCCATACTGGAACTTTAGCTTTTGTTTAAGGAATTGTTTGTGTTTACTACAAACTGCTGAGGTGCTGTTGGGAAATTCTTACATAGGTAGTCGCTTTTTAATTCGTGTTGCTCTGAACGTCTTCGATGCTTTAAATTTTTTTAGCCTAACTGACTGATATTGTTGCGATTCGACAATCTATTACGTTGTCGGTCACAGTATGGATAGTCTTTTATTGCCTGACGAATAATGACCGAGTAAGGTTGATTCCAATCTTAGTGTAACTGCGCGAGCACATCCCTCACCAGCCTGAGATTCGCTTTAGACTCGTAAACCGATCTTATTCCTGATCAGGCCTAAACGTAAGGCACATCCTCTACTTAATTGTCATTAAATTGGCAGAGTGAAGTTTAAAACTCTTATACCAGCTTATGCTTGCGATGGTAGCTCTACACGAGCGAAAGATTGTGCTTTAAAAGGGTTGGCATATTAGAAAATTCGTGTACCCCAAATGAAACAAATATTAAAAATTTACCTAATGATTTAAATCACTCGTATGAGCGTAGTGCTAGACATTAAAATATAAGGTATACGTTGATTCTACGAATTAGTTCTTAATCAAGTTAACAAACCGTGATCGCTTTGCAGAGGGATCCGCGGCTAAGTAGCTGAGAAACTATGTTTTCGACGCAATGATTGCTTCGTCAGCCATAAAAAGATTTCCGACGGTTTTGGCCACAAATGCTACAGTCAGACGACAGAATATATATTTAACCGTTGGCTGGAATCATCAATATTTCGATTGATGCTAGTCATTCCGGATAAAACTTTGCTTCGACTTGCGTTTTAAATTGATGTATAATGGAGAAGCGGATCTTGCGTATGACTTAACTATGGCCTCAGAAATTTTTGGAACCGCAGCCATTTTCTTAATTCTGATCCCCGTTGGCCTGGCTGGAGGCGCACTGTTGCTTAGGTTGGAGGGCGACTGAGACGTCGTTTTCTCCCCGGGGCAATTAGGCTCCCAGGCTTGAGGTCGGGAGGTGGCATGCAGCAGATTCTGGTGGTCGGTGGGACGGGCACCTTGGGACGTCAGATTGCGCGTCGAGCTTTAGATGCGGGGTATCAAGTGCGTTGCATGGTCCGGACACCTCGCAGAGCCGCGTTTCTACAAGAGTGGGGATGTGAGCTCACGCGGGGTGACCTATTAGAACCCGACAGTCTTGATTATGCGCTTGATCGCATCGATGCGGTGATCGACGCTGCAACAAGTAGACCCAGCGATCCGCAAAGCATTTACGAATCGGACTGGGATGGCAAGCTCAATTTATTGCGAGCGTGTGATCGCGCCGGTGTGAAACGATTTGTGTTTCTTTCATTGTTGGGGGCTCACAGCTACCGCAACGTTCCCTTGATGGATATCAAGGCCTGCACGGAGAACCTTCTTGAGGCTTCCGACTTCGATTACACCATTCTCCAGGGCGCGGCATTCATGCAGGGGGTAATTAGCCAGTTTGCTATTCCTGTTTTGGAGAATCAAACCGTTTGGGTAAGTGGGAGTCCAACGTCAATTGCATATATGAACACCCAAGACATGGCTCGCTTTGCGGTAGCAGCTCTTAAACGCCCTGAGACTGTACGAGGTACATTCCCAGTTGTGGGGCCCAAGCCTTGGAACACCGGAGAATTGGTCCAGCTCTGCGAGCGTTGCAGTGGCAAGACTGCTCGAGTTTTTAGAGTGCAAACAGTTTTGATCAATCTGATGCAGGGAATCGCCTCGTTTTTCGAGCCTGCCGTCAATGTTGCTGAACGTCTTGCTTTCGCAGAGGTTACGGGCGGTGGTCAACCTCTCGATGCATCGATGAGGTCTAGCTATGCCGCATTTGGCTTGAATGAAGCAGATACCACAGATATGGAAAGTTATATACGTGAATATTACGATACGATACTCAAGCGTCTTCGAGCGATGGAGGCAGATTTAGACAAAGATGCCAGGAAAAAACTACCCTTTTGAATTAAATGACCTGTTTAGAGTTAGCTTGTTTTTACCATAACTTTCGCTGATTCGATTGCATGGCTGTTGCTCAGCTCAAGAAGTTGCAGCGTCGCCTATTGCTGCTTGCTGATGAAGCTGAGCAACGTCTCAACCGCATTTGTGGCCATGAGCTTTGGAAAACAATCGGTCCTGATGCTATTGATAGTTTAAACGACCCGGAAAAAAGAGCCGAAGCTAATTATTGGTATGGTCAATGGAATGTTGTAAGAGAACTACAGGAAGTCATAGATTAATGGTGGGCAAATGCTATCTGCTTTCGAGTGTTTTGCTTTAGATTAAGCATACACCTCGGTTAGGTGCCTTGTGGCACTATTACTCATCAAAAGAAGAAGTTATTTTTTATATTTCTGAAGGATTTATTCACTTTACTCTAAAATTCCTGATGCTACTATAAGGATGGCTGCGATGGTTTCGTTTATTTAGTTTATGCGAGAAATCTAATGTTAGATTATTGGAAATAGCGTTAAGAAAAATACATGAATTGATGCTGAAGTTGTTGCTACCAAAGCACTGTTAGTGCTCGGAGTCAATCCCAGTTATCGATATTGTTTGAAGTATTTGTGTTGTCAATCTCTGCGATTGAGAGCAATCTTCGGTTAGAGTCAAGTGTGTTTTTGCTTAATCTAGTTGAGTCGCTATTAGTGACATCACCATATGATTAGCCTACGTTTTACAGCATCTTTAAGCATGATCAAACTTTTAGAGAAGCAGCATTTGTGGCAAATAGCGAAGAAAGCTCTTTCATCGAAATCTTGGTTACAGTATATGGATCCTTAATATGAGACCAATGGTTGAAAGAGTTATACTAAGTTGCCAGCTATTCAAATTGTTACTCTCAAATTATTATTCGGGTTAATTTAAGTACTTGTATTTTGCATTAATCACAACTCTCGATGAATTAGTTTTAAGACCTTAAAACTCTGCTTTTGTGCTTCGATCTATACAATAGGTTCTACACCAAACAAACTACTGAGGTCTTTATTTCCTCTATGTAATTGTTCTAGGAACTTTCAGGTTATGCCATTTTGTACGGATATCTTTAACCAGCTGGCTCAAACGGATGCACTTACTGATTCGATGATTTACACATGAAGATGCCTGAGGTTAACTTATCTTAGAATTATTTAACCTGAGTGAATTAAGTATCTAACGTTTTTGTATAGTAACATTGTAGCTCAGTCTCCGTAACTATCAGATTTAGAATATTTTTAGTGGTAGCTATTTATCAGCGTAGAGCAAGTCAATTCGAAAAACTTCATGGGTTTCATATAGCAATATGTTCTAATTCAATAGACTTGTGTCGTAGCAAATTGTAAGTTTCTTGGTCATTGCAGCACAGTTGAGTAATCTTAAGTTACCTAAGGTATGGATGCAAATTTTATACTTTTGCCAACCTCACTGCAAACAAAGTCTCCAACACTAATCAAGTAGTTAGTCATTTTTTAAGTAAAACTATCTTGCAAAAACCTGTTTAGTTATCGTAAGTTGCCCTGACGAAAATATTAGAGATTCACTGTCTTAAACAGAAGGTCGAAAAACAAGCAAGGTCAAGCAGGCTAAGCGATTATACGCATAACTGCAGTGTAGATTTTGTCTTGAAGGAGAAACCAACGACCAAGTGCTGCGTGTGACCTTTTACAGTAGAGAGCGATACGCAAGTTCTGTACCCCACCAGCGCATGATTGAAACCTCGGGTGTGATTGAGAAAGAACAGGGAAACGGGTTCTATCTGGTCACCCTCGAACAGCCTGCTGGTCACCAGTGTCTCTGTCGGGCTGCTGGAAAGCTGACCAAGTTCCGTATCAAGCTGCTAGCCGGTGACAAGGTTCTCGTTGAAATTAGTCCCTACGACCTAACCCGAGGTCGCATTACCTACCGTGAGCGCAATGCCGGGGTACCTGGTGGTCGACCGGGAGGCAATCGTCCGGGTGGTCCGCGTCGGCGCTAGTGAGTTCGCAATAGCCACCGCTTAGCTTATTAGAGGTTCAATTGCCCTCTTAAACTCAGAACGCTGCTTCACTCCTCGCCACTGTTTTACCATGGCCTTATTGTGGAACAGTTGAGTGGTCGGTGTGCCGCTTATGCCTGCCTGCTCTGCAATGTCTTGATCAAGCTCGATATCGATTACGACGGCTTGGACAGCACCATTAAACTCATTAATGAGACGCTGGAGCTGCGGCTTGAGTACGTGACAAGGACCACAGCTCGGTGAGGTATAAATCACTAGTAAAGGCTTATCGCTGTCGTGGTAGAGCCTGCGGAGGGCATAGCTGCCCTTTTGCCAAACACCGTCAGGACTGTACGTATTCTCTGTAGTGATGTCTACATTTATCGGGCGTTCGGCTACGGCAGGCTCAATAGACTCCCGTCGCACCCTGGTGGCCAAATTGTGATGAGTAAGCCAACGTTCAGCTGCTAGGGCTGCTTTACAACCACTGCCTGCCGCTGTGATGCCCTGTCGCCACTCGGCATCGGCCACATCACCTGCTGAAAAAACACCGTCGATGGACGTTTCAGGTCGGCCAGATGGCGTTACCAAATAGGCCTTGTCATCCAAGTCGATTTGACCTTGCAATAGCTCAGTGTTCGGGGTGTGACCAATTGCATAAAACAGGCCCCTCACGGCGAGGTCTGTGGTTGACTCAGTTCCTCGGTTACGTAACGTGAGTGTGTCAATCCAATTTTTACCGCTTACGTCCACTACCTCGCTATTCCAATGCACCGTAATGGCTAGGTTGGTGAGTACACGGTCCGCCATAGCAGCGCTGGCACGTAAACGCTCTGAACGAACTATTAGATGCACATGGCTGCCGTACTTTGTGAGATAAACAGCTTCTTCACAGGCGGAATCACCCCCCCCCCACAACAGCCAATTCGGCGTTGCGGAACTGTGGGGTGGCCCCGTCGCAAATGGCGCATGCACTAATACCACTACTCCAATAACGCTCTTCTGACGGCAGTCCCAATCGGTTAGCACTGGCACCCGTTGCAATTACTACAGCATGGGCTTGGATGACTTGTCCATCAGCTTCGATCTGGAAGGGACGTTGGCCGAGGTTAATTGCATCGGCATCAGCCTCCACCAGACGAGTTCCCCACCGCAAAGCCTGAGACTTCATTAGGTCCATTAGGTCGGGGCCAAGCACCCCATCTGGGAATCCTGGGAAATTCTCAACGTGCGTTGTGGTCATCAATTGACCACCCGGAATCCCCCCCCTTCTGAATCCGGTAATCAATGTTGGTTGAAGGTTGGCTCTGGCAGCGTAAATAGCCGCGGTGTACCCAGCTGGTCCCGATCCGACGATAACAAGGTTTTCAATCAGTTCAGGCACCTCAGTAGCCACGCACTTGTGCAGAAGAACTATAAGTTAATCTAGGGTTGTGCAGGTGCTTGGACGCGTCAACCATGCTAGGTACGCCGTATCGGACGTTGCTGGCCTTCTATAAGGCGCTTAAATTTCAAGCCGATGATCGTTCGATACATGGTCATTTAACTGTCGATATTTATCCGGCAAAGCCGGAGAAATAAGGACGCTCTCGTCAAGCATGGATATATTTTCACCTGCACACGTGATCCATTCTCGGAATTCTTGGGTAACCGCATAACTGTCCTCATAACGCTCTTCCCTGTCTAGGAATTTGACGCGAGCGGTAGACCAGGTGGTTGCAACACCAACTCGGCGCTCCATTGCAGCATCCATAACAGACTTCCTAGTACGCAATAGGTTGCCCGATTAAACGACCTAACCGTGGCCCTAATTCGTAGAAATTCGCATTTTCTTAGCGGATATTGTCATATGCGTGAAAAAAGAGGTAACTCTGGAGTCTTGAGTCGAATTAATGGCGTAAATGAAATCTTCTCGGCCACTCATGCTTCGCTGCATGACACGTGGCTATGAAGTCCTCAGTTACACCATGTCTAACTATCTGCCTGGTTGCGTAATCGCGAAATTCTGATGACTTCTCTTACGAAAAATTCTTGTTCAACGAGGATTGTTTACAGACGACTCAAATACGTAGCCGACCCTCCGCTTCTCAGATACTTCGGCAGACGTGCCTTGCATACATCTCGCGAAGAAATGTGTGATTTAGGAACTTGCTGCAGTTTTGATGATGTTCTCAACCAGAGGAGAGTTTAGTTCTAATTTGCGTTAGGTCAATTTGAATTTCCCCGGTTTTAATGGCGGTAGTGCCGACCCAATAATGTATGTAGTGTCAATGCCACGCTTCAGGGTAGTCTGTCGACCGATGCTGTTATGTGGTAATAGCTAGACACCCAATGAGACCTTGCATCCATCCTCAGTGTGTGTTGAACAGGTGCAGTCCATTCTTCATGGTCCTGTGGCGTGGCTGCTGCTGTAGTAATAGTAGCAACCGTCATCACGTCAAAACATTTGATTCCATTAATGCTCTCTGTAAGATCAGATAAAGAAATGTGTTTCTCCAGTAACCATATTGACAGCTTTTAACCTTTTAGCCACCTTTTTTGGCAATCATGCGAATTCCTAGGAGGCTACCCCGTAACCTTGGTCGGGTCGGTGGATATTTTCGCCTTGCCCAGATTTCTAATACCGGTGGAGTCGACACCGGGAGAAACCCGAATCGCGGCAACACCCGACACGGTCAAAAGGTTCGTGTCGCTTGGCTGTTCTGTGGCCGTTGAGCGTAGAGCAGGAGTGTTGTCTGGACACTTGGACGCCTCTTATGCTGATCAGGGTGCAACTCTGGTCGCTGTTGGAGACACTAATGCCTGGTCTCAGGCCGACGTTCTTCTCTGTGTTCAGTCGCCGGCGTTGGCGCACTTGAACCGGCTGCGTCAGGGAGCTCTTGTGGTGGGAATGTTGTCGCCCTATGCCAATGAGCAGTTAGCGATGGCCCTTCAATCGGGAGGCCTCTCCGCTATGGCTTTTGAGTTGTTGCCTAGAACCAGTCGCGCTCAGTCCGCTGATGCCCTCTCTTCCCAGGCAAGTATTGCTGGTTACAAGTCGGTCCTGCTGGCTTCGTCTGCATTAGATCGGTATTTCCCAATGCTAATGACAGCGGCTGGGACGGTCCAGCCGGCGAAAGTGGTGGTTCTTGGGGCTGGTGTTGCTGGTTTGCAGGCAGTAGCCACTGCACGCCGCCTTGGGGCTGTGGTTTATGTGAGTGACATCCGTCCTGCTGTGAAGGAACAGGTAGAGTCTCTTGGAGCTCGTTTCATTGAGCCACCGGAAGTGGTGGACGAACCATCTGAGGCCGGTGGCTATGCCCAGCAGGCTTCAGATGCTTTTCTTGCAGCACAACGCCAGCGGCTTTCAGATCATTTAGCTGGGGCAGATGTAGCAATCTGCACTGCCCAAGTGCCGGGGCGTTGTGCCCCTCGCCTAATCGATGAAAACATGCTCGATCGCATGCGACCCGGAGCCGTTGTAGTAGATTTGGCTGTGGCTCAGGGTGGCAACTGTGTCGACACAGTTGCCAGCAAGACTGTAGACCGCAAGGGGGTGAAATTGATCGGTGGTAATGATCTCCCTTGTACTGTCCCCAATCATGCCAGCGCTCTTTACGCCCGCAACCTTCTAGCATTATTAGAGCTTACGATGAAAGATGGCGATTTCCGCTTGGACCTCGAGGATGAATTGATTGCCGGCTGTCTGATTGCTCAGAATGGCAGGATCCGTCGCGGCGACGTTTTTACTTCAAGGGCTAACTGATGGAATCTACATTTGTCGAATTTCTTTGGGTGTTGTTGCTGGGAAGTTTTCTGGGTCTTGAACTGATTGGCAAGGTGCCTCCTACGCTGCATACCCCTCTCATGAGCGGTGCTAATGCCATCTCGGGAATCACGATTTTGGCTGCCCTTACTGCAATTATCAAGGCAAATAACAATCTAACTCTGTTAGTGCTCGGCTCTGTCTCCCTTGGCTTTGCCCTCTTCAATGTGATCGGTGGCTTCTTGGTTACAGACCGAATGCTGGCCATGTTTAACCACAAGCCTGCGCGCAAAGAGAGTCGCTAATGTCCAACTATTTCAGGTACGCAATTGAGCTCACGGCAGTTTTGCTACTAGCCCTTGGCATTAAGGGCTTGTCAAAAGTGCGTTCTGCCCGTAGGGCAAACCAACTAGCAGCCGTAGCGATGGCCCTAGCCGTTATTGGTTTGCTCGTTAATTACATTAGCGTACCGACTTTCGATGTAGGGGTTTGGGCTTGGATCCTTGGCGCCAGCGTTGTTGGCGGTGTCCTTGGGGCCATCACAGCCCGGCAGGTTCCCATGACTTCTATGCCAGAAACCGTTGCGCTGTTTAACGGTTGTGGTGGCATGTCATCTCTATTAGTGGCCTTAGCCGCAGCGTTAGAACCTGTCGTCTTAGACGCAACTGGAGCGGTCGCAATAGCGTCGATCGTGGTGTCGGTGTTTGTTGGTTCCATTACCTTTTCAGGATCCATTGTGGCTATGGCCAAGCTTCAGGGCTGGTTATCCACGCCTCCCTGGATGCAAAGCAAGCTGCGCCACGCCGTGAATATTGCGTTAGCTGTAGCGTCTTTAGTGGGTGTCATAGAGATAATTCGCACTAGTGGCGATGCCACGGGACTGTGGCTTTTGGTAGTGGCTTCCAGTGCATTGGGCATTGGGGTGACACTGCCGATTGGCGGCGCCGACATGCCCGTGGTGATCTCTTTGCTTAATAGCTACTCCGGAGTAGCTGCTTCTTCTGCAGGTTTCGTGGTAGGTAGCCAGCTGCTGGTAGTAGCAGGGGCCATGGTGGGCGCTGCTGGCCTAATTCTTACACGGGTGATGTGCAACGGCATGAACCGTTCCCTGGTGTCGGTGTTGTTCGGAGGGGCCCTGGGAACCAATTCTGTGTCTGGTGGTGGAGGTGAATACACCAATATCACCAGCTGCAGCATTGAGGAGTGCGCTCTCACGTTAGAAGCTGCGGAACGGGTAATCATCGTGCCCGGCTACGGTCTTGCAGTGGCACAGGCCCAACACACACTCCGCGAAGTCACCCGCTCCCTTGAAGCGGCTGGTATTGATGTGACATACGCAATCCATCCAGTAGCTGGCCGGATGCCTGGTCACATGAATGTACTTCTCGCCGAGGCCGATGTTCCTTACGAACAACTCAAGGAAATGGATGTAATCAACCCCGAGTTTTCAGCAACCGATGTGGTGATGGTTCTCGGTGCTAACGACGTTGTCAACCCTCAAGCGAAAACCGATCCTAATTCTCCGCTGTATGGCATGCCGGTGCTTGATGTGCAACAAGCCCGTACGGTGTTTGTAGTGAAGCGTGGCATGGGTGCTGGTTATTCCGGAATCAAAAATGATCTGTTTGACTTAAATAACACATCGATGGTGTTTGGTGATGCCAAAAAGGTTCTGGGGGAACTTCTCTTAGAACTTAAGGATCTTGGTTTAGGTAAATAGTGCTTGATCGTGTTCATCGTCTATCTGATGACTCTCAGTTGCTAAAGCGGTTGGGAGTTGCCTTGTTTCAAGAACGTTTTCCCTGGATAGGAGGTGATCTGCAAACCTTGCGTGACACCATTCACCCTGTAACTCTGCCTAAAGAGAACGGTCAAAGGATATTGATTGATGTGCCAACTCTACCGACCGGAGCCGCAAAAGACGGTAAACTACTGGCTTTCCTCGACCAACCGGATCAGGCACCTCGGGGTCTCGTGCTGTTGTTGCATGGGTTAGGGGGGTCTAGCTCTCGAGAAGGTTTGCGACGTATGGGTCTTAGACTGCAATCGGCAGGATTTGCAGTACTGCGCCTCAATTTAAGAGGAGCTGACCCAGGCCGGAAGTTAGCTGGTGGAACCTATGCGGCCCGATGCGATAGTGACCTAATACCGGTAATCGCCCGAGCACGCGAGCTTGCTGGCGACCGCCCACTTCTAGGAGCTGGGATCTCCCTGGGTGGAACAATGTTGCTTAATGTCTGTCTCAGTTATCCCAAGTCTCTTGATGGTCTGTTTTGTGCGAGCAGTCCGTTAGATCTTGCAGATTGCAGCGCGTCAATCGAGCGACCTCGCAACGTGATCTATCAACGCTGGTTACTTAAACGTCTGATCCGTCAGACCTTGGCAGATCCCTTTGGTCTGAGCGTTCAAGAAATGAGACAATTGAGCGGTAAGAATGCTGTACCACGCACAATTCGCGCCTTTGATAACATAGTAACAGCTCCGCGTTGGGGTTTTGGCGATGTGGAAACCTACTATCGAGAGGCTTCTCCACTAAATCGTTTAGTTGCTGATCAGTACAAAATGCCGCCGACGCTACTACTTCAAGCATTGGACGATCCTTGGGTGCCAGCCATGGCTGCGTTGCATTTATCAGATGCCACGTCGAAAACCAGTCCCGTCGGCTTACAGTTTACCCGTCGGGGTGGCCATAATGGATTCCACAGCCGAGGAGGTTGTTGGGGGGATCAACTCGCCGCTGCTTGGTTGGGCCACATAGTCGAGCGTTGAATCAGCCACTCTTCAATCGGTCGTCCACCAATCACGTGCTCGATAAGGATACGCTCAATGCGCTCCGGAGTAACCTCTCCATACCAACAGCCATCGGGCCAAATTAGTAAAACGGGACCGCGCTCGCAAATTCGTAAACAGTCAGCTTTAGTTCGTAGGACGATGCCCTCTGGACGTGTAGGAGCCTCAAGTCCGAGTGTTTTAACCCCAAGCTTGAGAGCAGTCCAGCAGGCTTCTCCGCTTGAAGGCACACAGCATTTGGCTTTGTTCGGTGTGGCACAAATCAGCAAATGGTGGCTAACCCGAGGGTAGGCCGGCGCCGCTGTTGTAGATACGGGAATCCGTTTTCTGCCAAGATTCGCCTTCTCGCGTGCTACTGTGCGCGCCCATCGGTCCACACTCAACACATCATCAAGCCGTGGCTGGGCTATCAAATCTGACTTGTGACGTTCGCAGGTCGCTTCAATCACCTCGGGAATATCAAGGAAGTGGATGCGTTCCTCTAGGAACTGAGCCACGGCTTCTTCATTCGCTGCATTCATCACGGCTGGCATCGTTCCACCTACTTGGCCGGTTGCGTATGCCAATTCCATGCAGGGATACTTAGCGGGATCTGGGGTATGAAAGGTAAGTTGTCCCACCTCGGTAAGGTTAAGTCGCTGCCAAGGTGTCTCCAATCGAGACGGCCAGCTGAGGCAGTACAGGATGGGTAGTCTCATATCAGGCCAACCCAGTTGCGCCAACATCGATGAATCAACCAACTCGACCATCGAGTGGATGATGCTTTGAGGATGAATCACTATCTCAATGCGGTCATAGTCCAAACCAAATAAGTAATGGGCTTCAATTACCTCCAGTCCTTTGTTCATCAGAGAGGCAGAATCTACAGTGATTTTTTGCCCCATATTCCAGTTAGGATGACTTGTAGCGGCTGCAACTGTGGCCTTTCTAAGGTCGGCGGCATCCCAATCTCGGAATGCACCACCTGAAGCAGTGAGTTGAATTCGACGTAAACCAGGGGTAGGAATACCGGTTGATAAGCGTGCTGTTTCAGCCCAAGGGGTGCCCTGTAGACACTGGAAGATGGCAGAATGTTCGGAATCGGCGGGTAACAAGCGGCTGCCGCTCTTTTTCAGTTCTGGCAACACGACTGGTCCAGCGGCAATCAGTGTTTCTTTGTTTGCTAAGGCTAAATCCTTTCCGGCACGAATGGCAGCTAGTGTCGGCAGCAGGCCTGCACAGCCAACGATTCCTGTAACAACAAGATCAGCACTTCCCCACGATGCAGCTAAATCGAGGCCTTCGGTGCCTCCTACCAGCTGAGGTGATTTGGCTGGACGCTCGGAAGGATGCAGTGTGTCTAAACGCTGCTTCAACTCTGGTAGAAGCGTCTCATCCGCTAACGCCACTAGTTCGGGCTGATGCTGCTTGATCTGTTGTACGAGTAGGGCGAGATTACGGCCTGCCGTCAGCGCTACTACACGGAACTGATCCGGAAACTCCTCAGTAATTTGTAGGGTTTGCGTGCCGATGGAGCCAGTGGAACCGAGCACGCTGATGGCTTTCATGCTGTCCCAGTCATTCCCAATAGTCTCCCACTAGACCGCTTAATCACTGGCAAGCTAGCCCACAGCTTTGAATCATCGACGTACGATGGCAATCAAGGAGTACTGGCGCTCTAGACTCGGATTCATGCTAGCGGCGACCGGTAGTGCCGTTGGTTTGGGCAATCTCTGGGGATTTGCGTATCGTGCTTCTCAGGGAGGTGGCGGAGCATTTTTGTTTCTGTATCTCTTGATTGTTCTGGTGGTCTGTCTGCCTGTTTTGATCGCTGAGATGGTGCTTGGTCGCAGCACAGGCCACAGTCCGCTATTGGCACCGGTAACAGTCGCCGGTAAGCATTGGCAACCCATGGGCTGGCTGTTTGTAGTCTCGTCCTGTGGGATTTTGGCGTTCTATGCTGTGTTGATGGGTTGGACAGGGGTCACCTTAATCCAGGTACTCACCCAAGGCCTTCCGGTCAACATCACTGAGGCCGAAGCTTTCTTTGCTGGTTTGAGTGGTGGCCGCGCTGCTCTGCTCAGCCAACTAATTAGCCTCGTACTCACTGCTTTGGTGGTAGCAGCTGGCGTGCGCAGCGGCATTGAGCGATTATCCCGTTGGGGCTTGCTACTACTTTTTGCCCTATTGATTGGCCTGGCGATCTGGGCCACAGGCCTTGATGGTACTGAAGGAGGCTATCGAACTTTTTTGTTGCGTTGGGATTGGACACAACTTGCAAACTTAACCACGATTCGCAATGCGTTTACCCAAGCCTTTTTCTCCGTCGGCACTGGAATTGGCTGCATCTTGTCCTACTCCGCCTATCTCGATCGCCAAGTCCATCTCCCTAAGGAGGCTGTTTCGGTAGTGGGTATGGACACAGCAGTGGGTTTACTAGCAGGCATGGTTACTTTCCCCGTGGTGATGAGTTTTGATCTGCAAGGTGTTATAAGCGAGTCGACACTCGGAACAATTTTTATTGCCCTACCAACAGGACTGGCCTCACTCGGTTTTTCCGGTCGTTTGGTGGCGGTGTCGTTTTTCGGGTTGGCTTTTTTAGCAGCTATTACGTCGGCGGTCTCTCTTCTCGAGGTTCCTGTGGCATGCCTAATAGACCGGCTGGATTGGAAGCGTTCCAATGCTGTCTGGATTTCCACCGCTGTGATCTTTGTGCTGGGATTGCCAGCAGCCACTTCCCTTGACACTTTGGGTTGGATGGACTCGGTGTTTGGCGGCTTGCTGCTAATTCTGGGTGGCCTACTTTTAGCCGTATTACTGGGTTGGGTAGTGCCCAGTCGCTTTACTAAGGACCTTGAACAATCAGCTACACCTCCTGTTCTGCGTCGGTTCCTACTGGTGTTGTTGCGTTGGGTCTCCCCCCCTGTGATAATGCTCGGCCTTGTAATCAGCGTGATTGATTTAGCGCAGGGCTAGGTCACGCGGTCCTTCACAATTTGGGATCACTAGATCTATTCAACATGCCTTCCATCTTGCGAATGCGGGTTAACATTTTTCGCCATACCTCTAACTTCCAAACTTCTTCTGCATCCTTGGTTTGTGTAGCCAAAAGTTCTTGATCCCTAAGCTTGGTTTCGAGATCTTCGTCAGCCTCAAATGACCTCATGAGCTCCATCTCCATTTTCGCTATCTCCATAAAGTTCAATTTCTTGAGCCAGAGCATGACAACAGCGCAATCACTTCAAGGCCAGTTTGACTGGGTTAGCTACGAATCCACTCCGTAATACCACCTGGTTTATCGATTAGTTCGATGCCCTGAGCTATGAGCACCTCACGGATCCGATCAGCCTCAGCATAGTTTTTGCTAGCTCTAGCAGCTTCTCGGGCCTCGATCGCGACTTCAATCCCTGCACTATCTCCGGCGCCAGGGCTGGCTGTGTTGGTCTCGTACCGCAAACCTAAAACGGCTCCTAGATCACGCAGCAGCCGCCATCGCTGATCTAGCTCTAGCGCCTCTTGAGTGGTCAGATCAGCTTTATCGCCCCGGTCAAATCGATTAGTCAGGGCTCGCAGCGGTTTGGCTAAATCAAACAGCACTGAAAGAGCCTCAGAGCTGTTGAGGTCATTATCCATGGCATTGATGAAACGTTGCTTCAGTGGCTCGATATGACCAGCCTGGAGGCTGGTTGCTGAAACCAAAGCACCGTTGGTTAAATCTGGGACCGGCTGCCAGCCAAGTGATTCGCCGTAGCGGTGGCCAAAGCCAAGGGCAGCGTTAAGGCCTTTCCAACTGACATCTGCAGCATCTAAAGCATCATTAGTGAAATCCAAAGGTTTGCGGTAATGCGCCCGCAATACAAACGTGCGCAGGGTCATCGGTGAGATCCCACTCTCAAAAAGGGTGCGGATCGTAGTGAAGTTGCCAAGTGACTTGCTCATTTTTTGGCCACCCACATTCACCATGCCGTTGTGCATCCATATTTGGGCCAGCTTCTGTCCTGTAACTGACTCGGATTGAGCTATTTCATTTTCATGATGCGGGAAGATTAAGTCAGCTCCGCCAAGATGGATATCGATAGTGTCGCCCAGTTCGGCTCGCACCATGGCGGAGCATTCGATATGCCAGCCTGGTCGGCCCGCACCCCAGGGAGATGGAAAGCTGGGCTCGTCCTCCTTAGTGCCTTTCCAGAGAACGAAATCGAAAGGGTGCTGTTTTCGCGCTCTTTCGCTGTTGGTAACACGTCCGGTAGCATTATCTTGCTGTTCACTCAGGTTACGTCTACTGATTTTTCCATAGCCGCTATGTTTCATCACGGCGAAGTAGACATCGCCGTCAACGCTATAGGCTGCGCCCTTCGCCTCAAGTTCACCAATCAGGGCGCGAATGCTATCCAGGCTCTGTGTGGCTCGAGGCATCCGATCGGGACGAAGAATCCCGAGAGCATCCATGTCCTCATGAAAAGCGTTGATGTTACGCCTACTTATGGCATCTACAGAGGAGTGTTCCTCCAAAGCGCGTTTAATTATTTTGTCGTCAATATCTGTGAAGTTTTGGACAAAGGTCACATCAAGGCCACTCCAAATTAGATATCGGCGAAGGACATCCCAGTTGATGTAGCTGCGAGCGTGACCTAGGTGGCAGTGGTCATAGACAGTGACACCGCAACAGTAAATACTTGCTTTGCCCGAACTGAGTGGGGTGAAAAGCTCTTTACGGCGGGTGAGGGTGTTGGTAAGCCGCAGCGGCACAGGAGATCAGCAGATAATGGGGCTGAGGTTACGGCCTGCTGGATGAGGTTTATTAGCCTCCATCCAATCGCTACCTATACCGGTTTCTACTAACAACGGCACATTCAGCTTTACGGCGTTCTCCATGGTGCTGACCACCAACTCCCGGGTAGCGTCCATCGCTTCAGGTGCAACCTCCAGAACCAGCTCGTCATGCACTTGCAGTAGCAGCCGGGCTGGCAATCCTTGGCTCAGGAAAATCGCTTGTAGCTGCACCATAGCGATCTTAATGATGTCGGCGCTGGAGCCCTGAATAGGAGCATTGGCAGCGGCACGGAGCTGTTGGGCTTCTATACCGCCACGTCTTGCCATATCAAGATCGATTTTGAACGGATCTTGACCCAGCAGACGACCTAAGCCATTGCGATCGAAGTGAAACAATCGGCGACGGCCCAAGATCGTCTCCACATAACCGCGGCTAAGGGCCAAGCGCTCTTGCAATTCCAGGAAAGCAAAGATCTTTGGATAACGCTGCTTGTATCGCACAAGGAACTCTTTCGCTTCCGCTTGCCGGACTCCGGTTTCACGAGCAAAGCGTTGAGCGCCCATGCCATAGATCACACCAAAGTTGATGACCTTGCCTAGGTGGCGTTCATCGGCAGTCACATTGTCTTTATCCAGAAGGAGCCGAGCCGTCAGAGCGTGTACATCGCTGCCATTTTTGTAAGCTTCCTGCAACACATCTTCTCCAGAAAGGTGAGCGAGGATGCGCAGCTCAATTTGGGAATAGTCTGCGCTGAGCAACGCCCAACCCTCCTGGGGAAGAAAAGCCTTGCGAATGCGACGACTGTACTCAGTACGGACGGGAATATTTTGCAGGTTAGGGTTGCTGCTGCTCAAACGACCAGTTGCTGTCACCGCTTGATTGAAGTCGGTATGCACACGGCCAGTCTCCTCTTCTACCAGTTGGGGGAGTGCATCAACATATGTGTTTTTAAGCTTACTCAGAGTGCGATGCTCCAAAACGAGAGGTACCACAGGGTGATCGTGTTCGAATTTCTCGAGAACAGCGGCATCCGTACTGAACCCTGTCTTAGTTCGCCGAGATTTCTTTCGATCTAAGCCAAGGGTGTCGAATAACAATTCCCCAAGTTGTTTTGGAGAAGCAAGATTGAACTCAATTCCAGCAGCATCCTTGGCCTCGGTCTCCAACCGCCTCAATGTGCTGCCCATCTCGTCTGATAGCGTTCTGAGGTACGGCACGTCAACACGGATGCCGGTGGCCTCCATCTGTGCCAGGACAGACTCGAGCGGCTGCTCCACCTGCTCGAGCAATGGAATCAATTTTGACCCCATTCTGCCTAGAATTTGGCGTAGTCGCAACGCCAAACGGAATGTGATGTGAACATCCATACCGCAGTACTGGCTTGCAAGTGCAACCTCCACGTCAGCGAAGGTTTCTTTCTTGCTGACCAAGCCACTGTAAGTGGTCGGTCGAAAGCCGAATTCTCGTTCTGCCATCTGGTCTAAGCCATGCTTGGCTGCGGCATCCCGTAAGTAGTCTGCCAGCAGGGTATCAATCACCACACCACCGAGCGTGAGCCCGTGGCGTAGCAGGATCAGCCGATCGTATTTAGCGTTTTGCAAAGCTTTGGGATGATCCGGGCTTGCCAGCCATGTAGATAGAGCTGTAAGTACTGTTTCCAGTGGAAGCTGTGGCGGGGTGGCTTCAGTAATTTCTGCCAACTGCCGATGGCCAATTGGGATATAAGCAAGGGCATCTGTTGCCTCTCCCCAGCAGACCCCTAATCCCACCAGTTCGGCTTTAAAGGGATTAAGGTGTGTAGTCTCTGTATCTATCGCGACAGGAGCATCCATATTTTTACTATGCATCAACCGCTGCGCGAGTTGGTCAAGAGCTTCGACGCTCTCGATTAGCTGCGGGTGAAGAGTAGGTATCGATCCGATCTTTGTAGAAGCTTGAGTTGAATTTGAACCTTTGGTTGTTGCTGTGGTGGCAATTGGCGCTGCAGCACTTCGGTGAACAAGTTGGGCAACCTCAGCATCGGCATTAGCGCTAAATCCACCCGTGGAGAAAGCCGCAACAAATTCACTCACTTGACGAACGAGACTACCGAGCTCGAGACCGTGAAGGCGGCTACTCAAGCCCTCTGCGTCTACAGTTTTTAGCGTTAATTCTGGCTCTCGGGGCAAAGGGACATCCACCAAGATCTCGGCTAACATTCTCGAGAGATAAGCGTTGTCACGGTCACTGCGGAGTCTACTTTTTAAAGCTCCCTTAATCATTCCACGGCCGGCCTTGGGACCTTCTGCTTCGACTTCAGCCAAGGTGGCGTAGATAGCATCGAGGTCAACATTTTCCTTGAGGAGGTTAACTGCTGTTTTAGGACCGACACCTCGTACGCCTGGGATGTTATCGGAACTGTCACCGGTTAGGGCCTTGAGGTCTACCACCTTGTTTGGCATTACCCCAAGCTTGCTCATGACCTCTTCTTCTTGAATCAGAGTTAGCCTGTTTCCCTTATAATGACGACTTGAACCCATGTAAAGAACGGCGATGTCGCGGCTGTTATCCACAAGTTGGAACAGATCGCGATCGCCCGAGAGCATGCGAACGCCCCACCCTGCGTTAGCTGCCCGATTGGCGAGGGTACCAATAATGTCATCCGCCTCGTATCCAGGGCTGATGCAAAGTGGCAACTTCATCTGATCTTTGAGTATTTGCTGGAGCTGTTCAAGGTCCTGCAAGAAAATCTCTGGAGCCACGCCACGATGCGCCTTGTACTTCGTATGAGCTTTATGGCGGAAGGTGGGTTCAGCTGTGTCAAAGGCAACGACAACGCCTTGGGGCTTAAGTGTTTTACCCAAATCAAGAAGGGATTTTAGAAAGCCATAGGTCACGCTTGTGGGGCGCCCGTCTTTCGTGGCCAAACCTCCTTCTCTTCCTTTGCTGAAGGCATAGAAGCTGCGAAAGGCCAAAGAATGACCATCTACAAGCAAGAGGGAGGGTTTGATGGCGACCTCAGGCATGGCAGAAGCGGACAAGAACGATTGAAGTCAGTCGCGATTCTGAGCCCAGGGGGGCAGATCGATGAACAATTGTGTTCCTGCATCAAGTCCCTCCAGGATTGCAGTCTGTGCGCCGCTGCTGCTGCCCAGTTGCACCTCTTGAAAAACCGGTTGTTTCTGCTGATCAACCACAAGAACACCGGTCCTACCACCTTCCGTTAGGATCGCAACCGTAGGAACAAGGATTTTGGTAGCGCTACGGCCTGTCTTAAAATCGACATCGGCGGTCATACCGATCAGTAACTTTTGCGGCGGTTTCATTAGCTCAAGCTGCACCTCGAAAGAGGTCACATTGTTCTGTTTCATAGCTCTGGGCGCGATCTCGCTTACATGAGCCTGAAAGCGCTCATCAGGAAAGGCATCAACCCTGATTTGCGCAGCTTGACCAATGCCAAGCCGTCCAATGTCGCTTTCAGGGACACGAGCTGATACCTCCAGACCTTGTGATAGCTCTACAATTGAGGAGCTTGTTGCACCAGCAGTTGCCGATGCTGCAGTGGTTGGAGTAACAAAAGCGCCGGGTTCTGCATAGCGGGCCGTGATAGTCCCTGCAAAAGGGGCGCGAATATCTAGCTCGCTGCGTTCCTGCTCCAACTGTTCCAATCTCTCTTGAGCAGCGATCATTGCTGCTCTACGGGAGAGCATCTCATTCTGCACGGCGCTGAAGTTATCGGCGCTGATTACTCCCATCTCAAAAAGTTTGTTCCGACGTTCGAATTCTTGCTTCTTAATGGTGTACTGGGCTTCTGCCTGGGTGAGTAAAGCCTGACGTTCTTGCAATCGATCGTCAAGATCGCCTCGATCCATCACGGCTAAGATTTGGTTTGTCTTCACGATGTCGCCTTCATCTACCAAAAGTTCACTTAAGAGGCCTTGTTTGCGAGGGCTTACGTTTACCCTTCGCTTAGCTTGTAGCTCTCCGCTGGCGGTAATTACACTGGACAGGGCTCCACGCTTCGCTGTTGTGACGTAAGGGGTGAGATCGCGTTGACGGTTGCCCCAAAGGCCAGAACGCACCAGCATTAACCATGCTCCACACAAGGCGATGAGTGTGAGAGCTACAGTTAGCCGGTCTGGACGCATGCGAGATGCAAGCTTCCCCAGGGCAGGTCCAGTCTCACTCATAACAGTGGACGAAGACAAGGTTGTGCAGAGTCGTCGCAGGGACTGCAGCATTAGCGCACAAAAGTTTACAATAGTCTCACCGCTAGTCGGTAGATTTCGCTGCATGCTTAAAGCTGGAATCATTGGTTTGCCCAACGTGGGCAAATCCACTTTGTTTAATGCGTTGGTGGCTAACGCTCAGGCACAGGCTGCTAACTTCCCCTTCTGCACGATCGAGCCGAATGTGGGCACGGTGTCAGTGCCGGATGATCGTTTGAGGCTGCTGACTGATCTCAGCAAAAGTCAAAACACTATTCCGGCGCGGATAGAGTTTGTTGATGTTGCTGGCCTGGTGAAAGGCGCAAGTCAAGGCGAAGGTTTGGGGAACAAGTTCCTCTCCAATATCCGTGAAGTGGATGCCATTGTTCATGTCGTGCGTTGTTTTGAAGACGACGATGTGGTTCACGTGTCCGGCTCTGTGGAACCGGTTAGAGATGCGGAAGTAATTAATCTGGAGCTCTGCTTGGCAGACCTCTCTCAGATCGAGAAGAGACGTGGAAGACTCAAGAAGCAGGTGGGCACCAGTCAAAAAGCCCATCTAGAAGATGTTGCTTTAGAGCGGATTCAACGGGTGCTTGGTCAGGGAGGCGCTGCACGAACTGTAGAGCTCAGTGCCGAGGAGAATGCATTGATTAAACCTTTAGGGCTTCTTACGTCCAAGTTAGTTATTTATGTCACCAATGTTAGCGAAAACGATCTCGCTGATGGTAATACTTTATGTTCAGAAATAACTACACTAGCTAAACTAGAGGGCGCTGAAACCGTACGAATCTCAGCTCAGGTGGAAGCTGAACTTGTTGAACTAGGAGACGAGGAACGCGCTGATTACCTTAAAGGATTGGGAGTGGGTGTCAATGAAGGAGGTTTGCGAAGTTTGATTCGAGCGACCTATAGATTGCTTGGTTTACAGACGTATTTCACGACAGGTGAGAAGGAGACACGTGCTTGGACGTTCAAAGCCGGTATGACAGCTCCACAGACGGCGGGAATAATTCATACTGATTTTGAACGTGGCTTCATTCGAGCTAGAACTATCGGCTGGGAGAAATTATTGGAGGCTGGCTCTCTTATTGAAGCGCGGAACAAGGGATGGTTACGTAGTGAAGGGAAAGACTACGTTGTGGCAGAAGGAGATGTGCTGGAGTTTTTATTTAATGTTTAAGTATTAAATGTAAAACTTGTGCATCGATATAATTGATGGGTAAGCATAGGTCAAATCAGGCTTACTACTCGTCTGCCAGTGCTAATTAACCAATGGCCAGACTCTATTCTGGCATTATATAATGGCGGTACCTGCATGATTAAATCTAAACTAAGATTATTTTACAGGCGTTGGTGTGCAGAAAGCCATGTTCTTAAGAAGGTTTCACTTAGACACCATGAGTGCATAGAACTGTGCCTGAAGGATTGCTAACCCCTGAAAAGTTTTATAATGCCAAGAACAAAAACCGCAATCCCGTGTGTCGCTGTAAGGCTGTTTAAGCCATCGATATTGTCTTTAAAATCACTGATATCAAGTAGATCTTACCGAAATTTGTTTAGACACTCCACTACAGCATTGATAGGGCTTACAAAGCTGTCGGGTCGCTTTTTTGCAAGCGTGGATGCAAATTGTGCAGAGTCGGCAGCAGCACCAGGCAAACCATCGCCATCAGAAGCCAGAGCAGAAGGCCATTGTTCTGATGGTCTAGCAGCGCACCACCAGCAAGAGGTGCAATGATAGCGCTTACCGTAAAGCATTGGGAGAATAGGGCCATGGCCAGACCTCGATGTTCCCTTGGAGATTCTTCGATTATAGCTTCTGTGGCGGTTGGCAAGAATGCTGCTTGGGCAAAAGCCATTGGAAACAAGCTGATTAGTACAAGGGCTGTACCAAACTTAGACAAAGAAGACAAGGCAATCAACATGCACCCTAAGCTGAATCCGACAAGACTGATCTTCAGGCCGAAAGCGAGGCTGCGGCTGGCAAGCCAACGACCCACGGGCCATTGCAAGATGACAAGAAGAAGCAACTGCAAGGAGATCAAGGCGCTACTACTACTTCCGCTGAGGCTTGGTCGCAATAGACTTCCTTGAACTAGATCAAGGGGGAGTGCACTTTGTTGAAGTGCCAAAATGCAGGTGGCTATAACACTTGTGGTTAACACAGGCAACAGCGGCGGTAGCCAGGTAGGTAGCTTGGGAAGCCCGCGACGTCGGTTTTTTTTGAGAGGTTGACTTGGATGGCTGAAGGGCCGATCGTCCTGCAGCGGATGGAGACTGATGAGCAGAAGCGTAGTGCCCATACATATCGCCTCAACACCATAGACAACTCTCAGTAGTCCTTGAGTAGATGCCAGGGTTCCGATTAGGGCGCCACAACCGATACCAAGAGCATCAGCACTGCGTACAAGAGCGTACCCTCGGCCGGATGGCACTCGGTCGCAGCTCAGGGAGACAGCCAACTCGATTGCAGGCCAGTAGAAACCCGCCGCGCTTCCCAGAAAAAGCTGACCCAGTAGAAAATGCGAATAGTCATTCGCTTGAAGTAAGATCATATCCGCGATGATGGCCAGCAGGGTGGTGACTCGAATGGGCCAAGAGCAACGCATGCCCTGGTCGATCAGAACACCACTAAGTAGACGAATCAAAGTCCCAATCAGTGCTGACAGTGCAAGGCCACTGCCTACTTGGCTGGCTGAAAAATTGATTGCATGAAAAATCAACGGAGTCATGAACATGACTCCACCAGCTCCAATGGATGCCAGCAGTCTTAAGCGGGTGACATTTCTCAGGCCTGATGGAAACTCAATCCACCACCACAAAAGGTTTGGCATTGCTGCACGGATGCTTAACAGGAAGATCCATCACAACGGGCTTACTTAGTAGTCTGCTGCTTTGCCCGATCGGATCGTGGCCGGCGCGTGCAATTGAACGTCTAGAATTTGAGATTGATGGGACTGTTTTACCCGTATCGGTTGCTGATCTCAGATCCTTTGAGCGGTTAGGAGACCGCAGCAGATCCGAGTTGGCTACTTGGCTGCGACTGCTTGATACTGAAAGTCGTAAAGAGTTGATCAGTCTATTTAATGCCCCTGTCTTGACTCGAAGGAGCTTGGGTCAACAGCTCCTTAACAGTTGGGGGGCTGGTCCTTTGATCGATGCCTTGGGATCTTTGATACGCGTGGAAGGCGGTGGTCGCATCAGCAGTTCTGTCGTTTTACCAACCTTGGAGCGCCTGCTGCTCAAGCAGGCGCAAGTGTCCACACTGGATGTGCTGCAAGCTTTACCAGCTCAACATCTGCGATTAGACCTTAATGCGCTAATAGACACTGCGAACCATTGGTTTAAACAATTAGAGCGTCACAATGGTTTGATGGCTGCATTAGCTGCTAAACCCATTACGCATAATGGCAAGCCCAACCCACTGAGTGCCTCCTTTTCGGGAGTACCCCAATCCAAGGCCTCTCCCTGGAAAGAGCCCCAGAAACTGGACTTAGCGGTGCTACATCGAGAAGGACCGATTCAGCTCCAAATCTGGTCATCGTCTGTTTTTCCATCTTCGCCCAAGCGCCCTTGGCTCTTACTTATGCCTGGATTAGGTGGTAGTCCGGAGCATTTTGACTGGCTGGCGGGGACCCTAGCTGAGGCCAGCTGGGTCGTAGTAGTTGTGAAGCACCCGGGTAGTGATGCAGCGGCCGTTCGGGCTTTTCTTGACGGGCAGCAATCCTTTGATGGAGCAAAAGCATTGCGCCAGCGACTTGCTGATTTAAATTCGGTACTGGAGGAGCAGCGCAAAGGTCAAATTCCAGTGGAGGGTACAAATGTTGTGTTGATCGGATACTCATTTGGTGCACTTACCGCACTCTTGGCTGCTGGGGCTAGTCCCGTTTCTGGCATTGACCATCGCTGCCGACAGTCCCTAGCCGCGATTCCTGTCACTAATTTGTCCGAGTTGCTGCAATGCGAATTGGCCGATAGTCGTGCGCTTAAAATATCTCCCATTTATCCACAGCCGATCGCTGTGGTTGGTTTGAATAGCTTTGGTGGTTTGATCTGGCCCAATTATCATCAGACACAGCCTCTTAATATTCCATTACTATTAATAGGTGGAACACTCGATTTAATTACGCCCCCTTTAGATGAACAGATTGCCCTTCTCTCAGGACTAGGACATCATCCCCTAAGTCAGGCGATTGTTGTGGAAGGCGCAAGTCATTTTTCTCCTATTCGGGTAGGAAACCAAAGTGAATCTTTTCGGGGAAATGATCTATTCCAACTTAATGAAAATCTGGTTGGGGTTAATCCTTTAGTGGTTCAAAAGCTAATTGCCATGGAAATGATTAATTTTCTAGAGCAGTTGGATTCGAATGTAACAGCTGCTTCTGTGGGTCACTTTAATCTTGGATCGATCCGTTGGCACCGCTTGAATCGCAACGCAGCCAAACGTCTCATCCGCAACTTCTAGTACCGTACACGTGGGTCAAGAACAGCTATAAGGAGATCCACTCCTATCCCTACTAGCACTACGAGGGCTGCGATGACTACCACGATGCCTTGAACCACCGGGTAATCTCGTTGACTGATTGCTTCTTGAAGGCGAAGAGCAATGCCAGGCCATGAAAATGTGACTTCGACTAGTAGTGCACCGCCAATCAGAGAGGCCACTGTGATACCAATAATTGTGAGAATAGGAAGAAGCGCGTTTGGTAGAGCGTGACGCAAAATTACTTGGCGTTCGCTCAATCCCCGGCTGCGAGCTGCTTCGATATAATCGCCGCGAAGAGTGCGCCGTAAGTTGAGCCTAAGTGCTGTTGTGAAAGTGCCGCTGAGTAGAACCGCCAAGGTTCCCGCAGGAAGAACCAGATGGCGGATCGTGCCGTTTAGGGCAATCCAATTGCCTGAAAAAATGCTGTCCCACAGATAAAAACCACTGCCGTCTGGTGGTAAAAGATTAGGTGGGAAGCGTCCTCCTACAGGAAACCAGCCAAGATTGGTAGCCAGTACTAACTGGACTGTCATTGCCAACCAGAAGGGCGGCAGCGCGTAAGTGCCTAAGCCGTAAAGCCTTACACCAAGGTCGATCCTGCCTTCTGGCCGAGCGATCCCGCTGAAGCCAATGCTGAATCCGATCAGGACTGCAGAGACTAAGGCAATCACGCTGAGCTCGAGGCTTGCAGGTAGAGTCCGCTCGATGATCAAACGCACCGGCTCTTGATCAATCAAAGCCTGTCCCAAATCCCCGTGGAGGAGACTACCGAGGTAACTCAGATATTGATCTACTAACGATTGATCAAGGCCGAGTCGGGCGCGCATGGCTGCCTTAGCGACTGCTGGGGCTCTGCTGCCAAGAACAGCATCTACAGGATCACCTGGAGCTACTCGCAACAAAAGGAATACCAGGGTGGCGATTAGCCATAACACGAGTGGTGTCAATCCCAGGCGCGTTGCGCTGTAGCAAAGAAGATCGCGCGTGCGTCCCACTAATGCGTCCCCTTAGTTTTTGTGAGACGCGATTCGTTGTAGTCGAGATAAACGAACGAATCCACTGCGATCGTACTTAGGAGGCTTAAGACCAGGTTGACTCCAGGATCTGGGTGATTCCAGCCAGACAGGGATATAGGCCGCCCCATTTACGGTAAGCCGCTCGATTTTGTTAAGAACAGTTTCACGCGATATCCCTCGCAAAGAGTCGCTTCTTTTAAGCAACATCTGTAAGCCAGGGCTGGTCCAAAAACTTCCGCTGACGGCAGCTTCACCATCTACACAGATATCGCCTTCGGTTTTCGTACAGCTCAGCAAAGGAGTGAGGTAGGCTTCAGGATCTGGATAGCTGCCAAGCCAATCCAAGATGACGGCCTTGAACGCCCCCGTACTGAGGCGACGGTATACCGCTGTTGACTCAACACCATTGAGCTTGAGCTCAAGACAATTGCTTAAGTCTCGCTGCACCTGGGCTTGCCACGTGAGGGCCAGGAGCTTGTCAGCGGGAACATTAGACCGAAAAGTGAGCGGAACTTCCAGGCGTTTTCCCTGACAAAAACCAGATTGCCGCAAAAGTGATTCAGCTCGTTTGGGGTTATATTTTGGCCAGGAGGCTAAGGTGCCTCCGGGTAGACCCGGAGGGATCAGGGATCGTAAGGGTCGGCGTAGGCCGTAGCTCACGCGCTCACTTATCTCCTCACGATCGATACTTAAAGCGATAGCCTGTCGCAGTCGTCTATCTCTGAATGGTGCGGCGTTACTCAGAAGTGTGATGTATCCGATTTTCATTGCTGGGCCAACTGCTTCATGAAGTAGGGTTTGGTCGGCCGACTGATTTAACACGTAGCGCTGATCTTCATCGATGGATGATGAGAGGAGAACATCAATTTCGCCGCTTTGGAGGGCACCGAACAGTGCTGTAGAGTTGCTGAGGCTGATTAGGTTGATGCCGCTGTTACTTGGCGATTTGCCCCAGTATCGTTCGAAGGGCTCAAGACGTTGATGTTGTTTGTTGAAACTAGTCAATCGATAAGCGCCTGTACCAACGAAGTCGTCATGCAAAAAGCTGTTCTTATGCTTTGCGTAAGCTTGAGGAGACAGGGGAGTAAGGCTAATAGAGGTTAGTAAGCTTTCAAGAGATGTGGAGCGATTATTGAGCTGCAGGCCCAAGATGTTGGGTGCCAGGACCTCCACTGCTTTGATGCGATCGCCTACCACATAGTTCAATGTTCCGATACGCAGGAAACGACGCAAGCTAAAGGCCATTGCTTCCGCATCAAAGCGACTGCCGTCATGGAAAAGCACATCCGTCCTGAGTGGGATAATGACGTTCAAGCCATCGTCGCTGAGCTCTGGCTTTGACGCGGCCAAGCAAGGTCGTAGGGTTCCATCCGCACTAAGGGTGTAGAGGGGATCACCAATTGCTCGAAGTAGCTGAAGGTTATTGGTTGTACTAGCTTGCGCTGGATCTAGAGAGGTGATCATGCCTGCAAAGGCTACAGTAATCCGATCGCTATTTGTGTTTGGTTGACAGCTTGCTTGAGTCACGACTGCTGCAAGTAGGGCAGCTACCAGTGAATAGAAGGATTTAAAGAGACGGTCGATTCGCTTCAATCGCTTCAAAGTGACATTAAGGTAGAGGAACCCGCACGACACTTACGTTAAAGGGCACTCCATTGGACATGTTACTTAGTCAAGAGCACGGATCCGCTGCAAGGAGATTTCAAAGACAGGCGATCCCCCCTGCGGTTCGATTGGCCAACGGCGTACCCAGCAACGATCGTGGTCTCGATCAACTCCGATTACTTGATAAGTGTTCTTATCTTGGTCGAGGTTGACGCAATCACCCTGATGAATGATTGTCGAGCCTGACGCATCTTTAATAAGGCAACTTTGATGGGATGATGCCTGGGTGACATTTAGCATAAGCCGATCGACGCATAGACCAGCGCTTGCTGATCTGTGCCGTGAAACGTCCCATTATTCTGACGCATCAACAAAGCTCATTGCCAAAGCTAGCTAGGTGACTTCGGTTTGGGTTTAGAGACAGCCAAGATGCGCCGCAAGGTTGATAACCTCAGGCAGAGCTTCAATAGCCTTGGTGGCTGCTTCCATCTTGCTTTGGCTCACTTCGTGGGTAATCACAACTATCTCGGCATTCGCCTTATTAGCATTAAGTTGGATGATGGATTGAATCGACACTCCTTGCTCTCCGAAACAGCCGCCAATGCGACCTATCACACCTGGGGTGTCCTGTGTACAAAAACGTAAGTAGTGGCATTGGCGGATTTTACTTTGATCCACTAGAACGCAGTTACGCCAGCTGCTCGCTGCCAAAAGAGGGTCGACACGATTTTCCATCTTGCCTGCCTGACGGATTCCGGCTATATTGAGAATGTCTGCCACGACGGCTGAGGCTGTTGGTCCTGCTCCTGCACCTGGTCCGTAGAACATGACCTGGCCAATCGGGTCACCTTCCACGAGGATTGCGTTATTTACTCCGTTGACCCCTGCCAACGGATGATCGTTGGGGATTAGGGTAGGTTGGACACGAAGCGACAAGGGCAACGGCTCTGCCGACTCTTTCATGCGCTCCGCCACGGCAAGCAGTTTCACGCTATATCCGAGTTGGCTGGCACAATCCATATCCCGACCTTTTAGGTGGCTAATGCCGGTAGTGGGTATATTGCTGCGATCAACACTGCCACCAAAAGCAAGCGCAGCCAATATGGCGATTTTATCAGCGGCGTCAATACCATCAACATCCGCTGCTGGATTCGCCTCAGCGTAACCCAGATTTTGGGCATCCTCGAGAGCGCTCTCGTACGCAGCGCCTTCATTAACCATACGGGTGAGGATATAACTTGTGGTGCCATTGATGATGCCGCTAACGCGGTTAATTCGGTTTCCACCCAGAGATTGCTTCAGGGGCTCGATGATTGGAATACCACCGCCAACGGCCGCTTCGATCAGTACGTAAACACCGGCTTTAGCAGCTGCATCTGCAATCTCTTGACCATGCCGGGCAATCACTGCTTTGTTTGCAGTCACGATGGATTTTCCTTTGGCAATCGCTTGTAAAATCAAGCTGCGAGCCGGCTCAATTCCACCGATGAGTTCCACTACCACATCGACGGTAGGGTCGTTGACCACCTTGAATGGATCGGTGGTGAAAAGCTCGATAGGAAGCTCCACAGATCGTGGCCGTTTCAAATCTTGCACAGCGACCCGTATCAGCCGCAGATCTGCCACCAGTGGATGACGTTCATTTGGGTTCTGCAGGATCGAGGCCACACCACCGCCAACTGTTCCTAAACCGAGTAGACCAATTCCAAGCCCTGAACCCATTCTTTTTTAATCCCTTATGGCATAAGCGTTAATAACCCTAATTAATCCACGACTAACCCATAGGTACCGTTTCTTTGTCAAGTTGTCGAGCCTGCTCTTGCATAACTCGCAGAATGTTGAGAAAACCATTGGCACGGGAAGGAGTCAGGCTGGTTTGAAGGCCTGTGGCAGCGATGAATCCCGGATCAACAGCTTGTACTTGTGGGGGTGTTAGACCATCCAACCCTTGAATAAGAAGAGCTAGTAATCCCTTAGTAATCAAGGCGTCAGAATCGCCTTGCCAGCGCATGACACCCTGGTTGAGGGTGCCGCGGACAAACACCTGAGAAACACACCCTTTCACTTTCGTATCGTCAGTCTGCTGGTCCGCAGGCAAAGGAGTCAGCTTTTTCGCGAGCCAGAGTACGTATTCGTAACGACGCTTTGGATCGGTCGTGTTCCCCAGCCGTTCCACGATCCGGTCGAGAGCTTCACTGCCGGTACTGGTGATCATCGCAGCCGATTAGTTATCACGACATGCACGCTAACCAGGACTCTTACAAGCATCAGGCTCGGCGGTCAAGAAATCGACTCATCAGGATTCACATGAACTACCGTATATGTGCAATTCTCAGGTAGCAGAGATAGACGGGGCCACTATCTGTTTGTGGCGTCTGCAGCGACGTTTGCACGTTATAGAGATCAAAGGTGCACCGGCTGAAATGACTCAGTACGGCCTAGGTTTGGTCAAGGTCACCGATCAGAATCGCGTGAAGGGAAAGGAATTTCGCGTTTTAGATGGCTTCATTATCGAGGAGCTGCTATTTCAACTAAGTTCTTTGTTGAGATTATTGAGGAACGCTTCTAATCTCACGAGCATATAGAACGTGGGTTTTAATTAGGCTGAGACCTCTAGAATACCAAGTACAAAGAAAACACGTTTAGAGTAGCGGATAAGTTTTAGCTTAGGCTGGAGGCTAGGGCCAAGCTGGGTCCCTGTTCACTGATCCATCCGTTGAACGGAATATCCCAGCTGTCCCGAGGTAAGGGGTTAGAACAAATGCAAGCTGAGGGTAAAATCACCCACGCCGGTATTACAGCCCAGAGAGGATCAGACCGTAGCCGATCGTAGTAGCCGCCTCCGTATCCTAGCCGAATCCCGGAGAAATCAACAGCCAGCGCCGGTACCAATAGCAAGCCGATCTGACGTGGATTAAGGTCAAGACCGGCGGATGGTGCTGGGATTCCACAGCCATCCTTAACTAGAGGTTGATCATCCCAAATCCTGTACCGAATCGACCCATACCCATCAGTGATTGGAAGCGCGACAGGGTTACTAAGATAGTCGCGCAGCGGTTGTAGATCTACCTCACCGGCAAGAGGCCAGTATAAGCCAATGATAGCGTCATCCCAAGTACTGGCATTTGCCTCTAGCCAGCAAAGCACTGCTTGACAGATTAAAGCTGATAAATTGCGGTGTCCGTAACGTTGATATCGATAATAGCGACGAAGAGTTGATTTATTAACCACGGCTCAATCTCAGAAGCGATCGAATAAACTTACGGCTGTTATCGAATGTCATTTACGGAGAAATCAACCTACTCTCAGTGAATTCGATCAGGCTTAAACATCGATGGTCTTATTAGATGGAGCTTTAGCTTATCGATACTTAATTTGCATTGTGTCAGTAATTCCGATGGTTGTCCCTCGTAAATTAAGATTCTGTTGCGATGGTAGGGCTGGCGCATTTTTTAAGTATTGGCTAGGTTATCATATCTAGTCACTCTTCAACGCCTTCGGCACCTTCGCTATGGGTTGCAGCTGCGCCCGTAGGAAGAAGGCGAATTGCCTTTTTACCGAGTTTAATTTCAAACTCATCGCCTGGTTCTAAATTCAACATGGTGGTGTAAGCCTTGCCTATCAGTAGATTGCCGTTGCCTTGAACCTTGGCTATGTAGCTCAGTTTGCGGCCACCTTTGCCAATTGCGGCTCCACCGCCAGTTAGGTTAACGCCTTTTGCGTCAAGTAAAGCTTCATAGAATGCAGTGAAATTAAGACGTTCGCTGCCATCCTTCTTTTCAGATACGTATCCACAAGCTCGTACCAAATCAGACTTTGAAATATCGCCAAGATCCTTCACTTTCGAAAGAAGGTCAGAACCTGTCAGCATTGGATCGAAGACTATTGATGTGCAAAATATATTTGTATTAGACGACACTTGTCAACAAATAAACCAATAAAAGCATGTCTTGATCCGCGCGTCTGAATGGATTTTATGTATGGCCCCTTTACTGGACATGCTTTCTAATGAAGTCAGTTCGTTAATGATTTCATCTTAGGGATAAAAAATTTAATATTTGATTGCCAGCATGCTAGCTAACAAAAAATAGTTTTTAAGTAAGGGAGCCTTCCAAAAGGCTTATATTTAATCTTATAACAGCCTATATTATATGTAATTCCAATGCTTATAAAGCTTTAAGGTTGTTTTTTAACTCTAAAATAACAAACTCATAATATGAATATAGTATATAACATCTATATGCTATCTATCTAAATTTATGTTTTACAATTATTAAGCATAACATTAATATTAAAGTACTTATACTCTTTTTGCCTTTATACTGTACTGATCACTTCTACTATAAGAACAAAATTTAATATAAAAATATTTATAATTGTTAAAGATTATTTTTTATAAAAAGATTATGCAATCAAGCAATTTTTTTAGTTAACTTTAGACTAACTACAACCTCTATTTTTATCTATTGAATAATAGATAAAAATCAAAGTACTAAGCCGTAATCTCAAAAAGCACCTAGTGTTTTATTAAATTTTTAGTAATTCAGTTATTTAGTGGCTTTTTGCTACTTTTGTCAATTCAAGTATCGGTTGAATTCTTAACCTATTTTCTTACAGTAACGAATGTTTTTATGACTAAGTAATATACTTAAATATTTTATTAAGTACAAATATTCTAGATTAAGGGATTAGAGATTGAGATATCTAAAGAACGTAAATAATCTTGAGTTATCATGTATAATTCTTATTTTAAATTAGTTATTATTTCAACACTATTTCTTTGTTATAACTAAAAAGTATTTATCTATTTAAAACCGATCTAAAGGCAGAAGCATATATGTAGTCTAGTTAGTCTTTAAACTAACTCAAGGTTAGAGACAGAGAAAAACTTCTTTAACTGTGTTCATGCGATTACTTATAATGACTCGCGTCAGTATAGGTTTTGCCCTGGTGAATATTTGCTAATTTCTGAATAGCGGCTATTACTTTAATGGTATAAACAATAACTAATGCTCATCTATACTACCTTTTAAAAGCAATTGTTGTTATATCTGCTGCAGCCCCCACTCTCAGCTCAATTAATTACGAGGGTAAAATTAAACTGAAGAAATATAATGCTATTATAATTCATTTGTCAATTTTAATTTATCGTTGAAACCAACCGGTTAAAGCAGTAGCGAGGGCATCGGCAGCGTCGTCGGGCGTAGGAGGATTACTAAGACCCAGTTCCCGCATCACGGCCTTAGTAACCTTATCTTTTTCGGCATGGCCAAATCCGGTAAGGGCAAGCTTGATTTGCATTGGCGAAAGTTCTACCACGGGCACCTTAAATCGCGCCAGTGTCATCATCACTACTCCTCGAGCTTGTACAACACTGATGGTGGTGCTGGAGCGATAGAAGAAGAATTTCTCTACTGCTGCAAGCTCTGGTTTCCAGGTGCGGATGAGCTTACGGAGATCTGATGTGATCACCACCATACGATCTCCTTCGGAATGGCCCGCTTCGGTGCTAATTATGCCACAATCGAGAATGCGTCGCTCACCGCTATTGGCGTCGATTATACCATAGCCAACACGAGCTAAGCCTGGGTCGATACCGAGGATCTTCATAAACCCGATTAAGCGGTGAGGGCGAGTTTGAAATCAGTGCAATCGTTGCTTCCATCACGTTCAAATACTTGGCAGAACACCTTCACCACCCGATCACCTGAATCTATTTGTTCAAGAGGATCCTTACGAAGGCGGTGGCGGAGACAACAAGACGCGACACGCGCTATTTGTTCTTCGTTTACCTCCGTTCGACTTTCAAAGGCAGCTAGTGCCCGAGCTGCACGGTTAGTAACTATATCTCCCCTTAAGCCATCTACATCTAGCTCACTGCAGACAGCCGAAATGCGAAGGCGAAGGTCGTCGTCAATGCTCACTTGGTTAAGCCGTTGTTGCGCGTCTACAATCCGCTGTTGAAGTGCAAATTGATTTCCGTTGACGGCATTGCTGAAGCCGTCTGGATCATTATCGAAAGCCGTGCGTTGTTCCACCACTTGAACGCGAAGTTCTGGATCACGGACAGTGCGCACTTCCACGCTCATTCCAAAACGATCGAGCAACTGTGGTCGCAGTTCGCCTTCCTCAGGGTTGCCGGAGCCAATCAGAACAAAACGAGCCGGGTGTCGCACCGATACCCCCTCACGCTCCACGGTATTCCAGCCTGAGGCGGCGGAATCGAGTAGCACGTCGACGAGATGATCATCCAGCAGATTAACCTCATCAACGTAGAGAAAACCTCGATTGGCTTTCGCTAAAAGACCTGGTTCAAAGGCTCGTACACCTTCGCTCAAGGCTTTTTCAATATCAATCGTTCCACAAAGACGATCTTCGGTAGCGCCGAGGGGCAGATCAACCATCGGAACCTGTCGCGGCTCGATAATCAGAGTCTCGTTCCGTTGCAAGCGCTCGCATACCTCACTACTCTGTAGGTCTGGATCTGTAGCGGAGCTGTTGTACGGATCCCCGGCAACAACTTCAATGTCGGGTAGCAAGTCTGCCAACCCACGGATCGTGGTGGACTTACCTGTGCCACGGTCACCCATGATCATTACGCCACCAATCCGTGGGTCGATCACATTGAGTAGAAGCGCCAGTCTCATTTCTTCTTGACCAATCACCGCAGTGAAGGGGAAAACCCTGCGCTTCCGGGGTTCATTCACGGTCTACCTCTGGTGTGCTAAGGGTTGTTCCACAGGCTGCACGGTCAAGACCTGGGGTGGCGTTGCATCAGCGGGATAAATAAACCGGACGCGAACTTGCTTTTGCTCTCCGGGTTTGAGGTTTACCCGACCCAAAGAGGGACCTTGTTGGCCTTGATGCAAAACCAGGTGCACGATTTGATGACCAAGCGGACTGCCATCTATTGCATCAAGACCACGAATCTGCAGCGGGCCCCGGAACATCACTGGTCCGGTCCGGTCGCTTCTAAACCAGAGTGATGATGTGTCGGTGTTTCCTTTTAAGGGAGAATCAAGGGATAGCTGTACAGTCACTGATTTAGTGCCGTTGTTGCGCAAAGGCATCTCGATATCATATTCCACCCCGTAGTTGCCGTGAGCAGCCCAGGCAGTACCAGGATAAAAACTCTTTAACTTGGAAGTCTGCACCTGTCCAGTGGCTAGGGTAGCGCGCTCCAGGCTGCTGATAGGCCAAGAGATTGGCACAGTTGGGGCGTTGAGTACGGTGCTACCAGGATCGGTAATATTGGCTTGCCACCGACTTCCAATCTGAACACCGCTTACTCGGGAATAGATCAGCTTTCCCCAGCTACCACGGGGCGTCGGTTGGTGTTCTTTCACACTCAGTTTTCCCTTACCGAGTAAAATCTGCAGTGCTCGATTGTTCGGAGGGTTATCCCCGTTGCTGTGAGCTGCAAGAATGGCGACAGCAACGGGATCAGAGCTGTGCAAGCGCAACTGCAAATTTCGACCATTCAAGAGGGGATCGAGTCCAGCAATCGGAATCGGTAAAAGAAGAAGTTGGGTAAGAGCTCCAGGTTGCATTATCCAGCTTTGGGGAGTGAGTTCTGCAGCTTGTCTGCCCGCCAAAAGATCGCCAGCTACACGGCTACCCGGACCTGAGGCAATCACCTCGGTATTTTCCCGAACGATAGAGGGAAGAGGTAAAAAGGGCGCTTCGGTCTGGCCCGGTTGCGTAGCCCGGGAAAGGGATGTGCTTCCCTCCAGCATAGTGATAGTAACAGGTCGATTCTCGAGCGGGGCTGCCAGCAGTGCTAACCAGAGAGTCGATTTCGGACCAGCCTTTATATCCCCGGCGTACACATGATGACTAAATAGATCGAAGCGTCCATTGAGGCAAACGGGAATCGAAGCCTCTCCGCCATTTGGAAACGTGGAAAGCAGGATTCCGTCGTTTTTAATTAACTCTGGATTATTGTCATTTATCATTAATATGGTATCAAGACCTCCCGGTAGTGGACGTACATCTTGTGAGCGCACTATTACGTCAACTGGAGCTGTCGTAGCAGATTCAGTTGGGACTACGCAGAGCAAGCTTGACGAAGTTAGGGTCGCCGCAAGCAATGCTGGTAAGCTTGGGCAAGAGGATGTCATGGCCTGAGGGGTACCGGCTTTGGTCTCAGATGCGGGGCCATGGCTGCAGCCAGTTGGCGAATCATTTCAGTCGAGCGGGGGTCATTGAAGGGTCCTTTCACCAAAAATCCTGCTACGGCCCGTCGTCCGTCCGGCAATTCAATTAATCCGGCGTCAGCGTAAGCGATTCCTATATCTCCGGTTTTATTCAACACACGGTAGCCCTTGCGAGCAAGGTTACTGTCGGGCACTCCCTGAGCGCCTCCTAAGCCTTGCATTAAACCCGTTGGTAAGAGGGTGTTCGTCACAGACGATGCCATTGCTTCGCGAAACAAATCACGGCTTCGTATTCCAAGACTTTCTCCGCTATCCACCAAAGCAATAGTGCGGCTAAGGTCGCGAGCACTGGTGGTATTAGTACCATCGAGATCTGGAAGCCAGTTGTTCACTACCGTAGAAGGTAAATTCAGCTCTTGAAAACGAGCGTTGATGCGCTCTTTTCCGCCGAACCTAGCAATTATCAGGTTAGTGGCGGAATTGTCGCTCACTCGGATCATTTCGGTTACCACTTCATAAGTGGGAAAACGGCTGCCAAGGGGACGTAAGGCCATCCACCCGGCTCCACCTCCAACCAACTCTTTGGTGAGAGTAAGCGGCTCATTCCATTGCAGTGTGCCTTGATCTATGAGCTCAAGAACTGCAAGAAGAATTGGGGTCTTGATAGAACTTGCCGCGGGCATCGGTCGATCTGCATGGATTTGGGCGTATCGACCGTTGTCGAGAATCAACATATAAGCACTCACCTGTAGGTCGGGCTGTTGCTCGGCTTGTTGTTGCCAACGTTGAGAGAGCTCCGTGATTTCTTGACGGGGAGCAAAAGGTAGTTGGGAGAGCCCTTGGTTCAGTTGTACAAATGAAGGCACCGCAGCTTTAATTTTGAATGTATTACTGCCTTGCCCCTCGCCATCGGTAACTTGGGGTTGTTGGGTTAGCCACTTTGGCAGTGCCAAGCGCTGCTGGCGAACCTGAGGGGCCAACAACTTCAAGGCGGAACCACTGAATACCCCGAGACCAATCCCGATTAGAACTAGTCGAGTAATGAGACATACAGACAGTTTCCAGCCTAAGGTGCGCTGTGACGGTCGGCTATCAGTCAACCTCGCCAATGCCTACTACTTTGCTCAGACTAGGAACTATGTGCGCGGATAGCCCAGCGCAGTTGACGAACCATCCCCCGCATTAAAGCCACTTCTTCGGCTCGAATGGTGGCACGCTGCAGGAGGTTACGTACTTTGCCCATGCGAGCACGGGCGGTGTGTTGCAACAAAAATCCTGCCTCCAATAGTAAATCAGTGGCATCGTCCAGCAAAGCAGCAAGAGCCGGTGCCGCTGCTGGATCTGGCATAGGTGACAGAACGTGATTAGTGGCGCATTGGCCATTGGCGCTGATGCGAGCCAGTTCATGTAGAACAATCCCAACTGAGTGGGAAAGATTGAGCGAGGGGTAACTCGAGCTGCTGTGTAGAGTCAGCACCTTTTGACACAAGCGTAATTCGTCGTTACTGAGGCCGCGATCTTCTCGACCAAACACCACTGCTACAGGTTTTTGTTGGGGTTGGGGTGGGCTAGGACTAGCTAACAACCAGGTGAGGGCCGAATCCGGGGAATGTAAGAAGATGCCACCGTTCTCGGTGCGCCCACAACCGGCCACACTGCGGCGACAGTCCCCGATCGCTGATAGCAAATCGGGGTAGAGTGCTGCTGCATAGAGAATTGTTCTGCCATGGACGGCCATCTGCAAGGCCGGATCGCTAAGATGATCGCAGCGGGGGGCCACGAGTCGCAGCTCGTCAACGTTGAAGTTAGCGCAAAGCCGCGCAACGCTACCTATGTTGAGAGGGCCCACTGGTTCCACCAGTACCACGACGGTTTTCACAGAAAAGTATTCACAACAGGGGTGTTCCAGCGGCAACTTTTAAGACAGATTGTGGAGGTAGGCCAGAAGATCAGCCATCGATTGTGGTTCGCTTTGAAAGCTAGGCATTGGCGGAGTCTCGCCACTAATGATCTGATGTACAAGCACAGGATCTTTGTGAAGATCTGTAATACCAACGAGTTTTGGACCCACCAGGCCTTGACCCACTAAGCCATGGCACCCTGCGCAGTTGATACGGAACAGTTGACCTCCGTGCTCGACAGAACCTTCGAGATCCAGGCTGGCTTGTACGTAGGGATCCTGGCGGGTATCGTTCAGTATCCAAAGCAGTGGGATTATGCAGGCTGCTGCTAAAAAGACCGCGAACGCTGGAATTAATCGGCGTGCACCCTTCGACTGTTCAGCTACCGTTGATGAACTTTCTATCACGATGCGGAGGCGCACAATGGCAGAATTCTGCTCAATCTTCATAGGTATTGTGACGTCATGATCGAACCCCTACTGTGCGGCATTGTCTTAGGTTTAATTCCTGTGACGCTCTTAGGCCTGTTTGTGGCGGCATGGAATCAGTATCGCCGGAGCGAAAGTGCGCTCGGGGGCTGAGCATTAACAAGCTACTAGCTCCGTATTTTCGCTGATCCATCACGACCCAATCCTTATTTAGCTCTGGGGATTTGGAGGAGCTGTGTTCACAGACGAGAAGTGCGTCTTGGTCAAGCCAACAGCCGTGGCTGAGGTGTACGGCTACTTGGCTATACAAGTCGCTTTTATAAGGCGGGTCGAAGTAAACTATGTTGAACGGTTGTTTTGTTCGGCACTGTCTGAGCCAGCTTACTACGTTCTTTCGCACTACTCGGATGCGAGGTTTTGGTTTGAGGCTTTCCGCCACTGTTTGTAGGTTTTTTGTACAGATGCGAGCACATGCTGGGTTTTTCTCTATCGCAACAACTCCGCGGGCTCCCCGCTGTAAGGCTTCGCAACCCATCACGCCACTACCGCTGCAAAGATCTAGCCAATAACAGCCGTTGAGTCTTGATCCGAGGATGCTCATCACTGCTTCGCGAACGCGAGCCGTTGTGGGACGGATATCGCAGCCTGCTGGACTCAATAAACGTCTGCCGCCCGTCAGCCGTAGTTGAGCAGATTTCCTCAAAGATAAGATCCCGCGCTTTGATACAGCCAGTGCAGCCAGCGCTTCAATATCGCTTCACCAGCGGACGATGATTTTTCGGGATGAAATTGACAGGCACCAACGCGCCCGCTCCACACTACCGCTGTCACCGTAGATGTACCGTAGTTAACAGTTGCTGCAAGAACAGCTGCATTACGTGGAACAGCAACATAACTATGTACAAAATACACCCATGGAGCGGCGCCATCGTCGCTTAGCAGCGGGCAACTGCGCCGAACCCTCAGAGGTGCCCAGCCCATATGAGGGACCCGTTCATCTATTTGGTGGGGAAGACGTTCTACAGATCCTTGAAAAATTCCTAATCCTTCCTTTTCATCTTCGGCACTGTACTCGAATAGTAGTTGTAAACCCAAGCAGATTCCAAGTATAGGACGATTTGCCTCTCCCCAGGCTCTGAGGTAGGGGACTAAGCCTGTGGAATAAAGGCTATCCATTGCTGGACCAAATGAACCAACACCTGGAAGGATGAGAGCTTCTAGACCGACTAAATCGTTATGACTTTGAACGAGGACAGCTGGTTCTCCTAACCGCTCAAGGGCCTTACCCACAGAGTGGAGATTGCCCACGCCATAATCAACGATGCCGAGCCGTCGGCTTAACCTACTACTCATCATGTAGTGAGAGTTAGGTCCTTAAAGGTATTTGGAGATTTTGCCCGATAAAGTTGCTTTAGGAACAGCGCCGACGACTGTATCAACTTTTTGACCGCCCTTGAAAACCATCAGGGTTGGGATGCTGCGAATCCCGTACTGGCTAGCCACGTTTGGATTTTCATCGGTATTGAGCTTGAACACTTTTATTTGACCATCAAATTCCGTGGCGATCTCTTCCACAATAGGAGCCACCATCCGGCAAGGACCACACCAAGGGGCCCAGAAGTCCACCAAAACCGGCACGTCGTTCTGGAGAACGTCTTGTTCGAAAGAAGCGTCGGTGACAGCTGTAGCGCTCGACATACTGGGTCAAAAAATGTGAACCGAACCTAGCAACGCTTCCCCTCTTAATGACTAAAAATGATCAGAGCGACGAGATCTGTGATGGTTGCTTGAGCTATCGAATTAAAGAATGAAAGCTCGAACGTGTCGAGCCAGGAGTGTGAGGAGTGTGTGGGCCTTGTTAGCCCGCACACTCCTTCAGGTTAACTCCCCTTACTTGCCCATTCCAAGATGTTGAGCTTTTTGGTACACCTTTCCTTCCGTAAGCAGAGAAGGAGCTACTACCACTTCAACGGTTTGCATTTCTGAAATTGTGCAAGCCCCGAGTGTACCCATCGAAGTTTTTAAACATCCGAGCAGGTTATGAGTGCCATCATCGAATTTGGCGGGACCCCTGAGAATATGCTCAATGCTTCCGGTGCTGCCCACATTAATGCGGGTACCACGGGGTAAAATAGGGCTGGGGGTGGCCATACCCCAATGAAAGCCACGTCCGGGTGCTTCATTGGCTCGAGCGATGGGTGATCCAATCATTACCGCATCGGCACCACAGCAAATGCACTTACAGATGTCGCCGCCAGTGACGATACCGCCATCAGCAACGATGGGCACATAACGGGCACTTTCTTTGTGATAGTCGGCTCGTGCTGCCGCACAGTCAGCTACAGCAGTTGCTTGTGGGATGCCAACACCGAGCACACCGCGCGAGGTGCAGGCGGCCCCAGGACCGATTCCGACCATCACGCCAGCAGCCCCGGCTCGCATGAGCTGCAGAGCAACGTCATAGGTTACGCAGTTGCCAACTACTACCGGCACACGCATGTCTCGGCATAACTCCTCCAGGTTTAGGGTGTCTTGACCCTTAGGGCTGATGTGCTTTGTAGAAACCACCGTCGCTTGTACGAAGAATAGGTCTGCACCTGCTTCGGCAATGGTTTTACCAAAACGCATCGCCGCTACGGGAGTACCGCTGACGGCAGCAACGCCACCTTGGGATTTAATGTCTTGAACCCGTTTGTGGATCAGACGTTCTTGAATTGGTTGGATATAAATCTCCTGCATCAGCGGAACAAACTCTGTTTTTCCAACGGCGGCAATGCGATCTAAAACAGCATTGGGATCTTCATAACGAGTTTGAACCCCTTCAAGGTTAAGAACACCAAGGGCACCTAGTTGGGATAGACGCACAGCCATTGCAACGTCTACCACGCTATCCATGGCGCTAGCAATGATTGGAATCTCTCTAGTAATTCCACCGAGGCTCCAACGCGTATCGGTGATATCCGGATCGACAGTGCGACTACCTGGAACTAGAGCAATTTCATCAATTCCGTAGGCCCGGCGAACTGTTTTGGAGCGACCGAGCTGAATGTCCACCGCGCGACTTTCGATAAAGTCAGCTCAAGCTACCAATTCGGGATGATTAGATTCGTGTTCAATGGCCCACAACCTTGTTCCAAGTAGCAACGAAGGTATCAGCAACCTGCTTGCGATCGCTACTGCGAACAAGGTTGCGGCGGGCATAGACCGCCAACCATATCAAGCCCGTTAGTTCAAGCAGCCCGGGGGCGAGTGGAACCTTGCTGATGATGCCGAGAATACCGTTATAAACCGTACTCAAGAGCATGAAAAGTATCAAACCGCCAACTACACGTAGCGGGAGCTGCGCCTGCACCCAAAGCGCGCTAAACCCCTCAGCGTCGATCCAGGTTTTTACCTTTTCGCTCAGCAGCCCCCACTCTCCAACATCTTCAACGCCATTTTTTTGAGCAGGGATGGTAACGGTAGTAGCGATCATCGGATCGGGTACCGTTTCAGCCGTGAGTAGAGCATCCACTGCAGCATCTGCTGCCATAGGGACAGGTGTTGTATCGGATGCGGGTTTTGTATCGACCGGAGGAATAGGATCGATCCTGGTGGTTGGAAAAGATGGCGAAACGGGCTCAACGGCCGGGCTTGGAGCATTTTCTGCACCATCGGTGACCTGACGAGGATCGTCGGACGGTTCCATCATCACCGGCTAAAAACTAGCCGGCAGCTTATCGGTGTTTCTTAAGCCAAAACCTGGGCACGCGATAAAATTAAGGCAAGGCAAACGAGTCATCTATGGCGGATTCTGTGGGACCCGGAGGCGGCGGTCCTGGCGATTCCGACGGACGGATTATCCAAACAGATCTACGCAATGAGATGTCGCGCTCCTATATGGAGTACGCGATGAGTGTGATCGTGGGTCGGGCACTGCCCGATGCCCGAGACGGCCTAAAGCCGGTACATCGGCGCATTTTGTATGCAATGTACGAACTGGGTTTAACCAGTGATCGCCCCTATCGTAAATGTGCTCGAGTAGTGGGCGAAGTACTGGGTAAGTACCACCCACATGGTGACACGGCTGTCTACGACGCCCTGGTCCGAATGGCTCAAGACTTCTCGATGTCAATGCCCTTAATTGACGGTCATGGCAACTTTGGCTCGGTGGACAATGATCCGCCGGCAGCCATGCGATACACAGAATCGCGGCTCCAGGCACTGACCACAGACAGCCTACTGGAGGACATTGAAGCTGAAACCGTTGATTATGCCGACAACTTTGATGGTTCTCAACAAGAGCCGACGGTGCTTCCGGCACGGATTCCGCAACTACTACTGAACGGATCTGCGGGCATCGCTGTGGGTATGGCGACCAATATTCCTCCCCACAACCTTAGTGAATTAATCGATGGCCTGCTAGCGCTGATCAGCAACCCGGAAATCATTGATCAGAAGTTAATGGTTCTGATCCCCGGTCCTGACTTCCCAACGGGTGGTCAGATTTTGGGCCGTACCGGAATTCGTGAAACTTATCTAAGTGGCCGCGGTTCTGTAACGATGCGCGGCGTTGCTGAGATTGAGGCTATTGAAACACCAGGACGTCCCAGTCGGGACGCCGTTATCATTACGGCACTACCGTATCAGACCAATAAAGCGGCGTTAATTGAACGAATTGCTGAGATGGTAAATGACAAGAAGCTTGAGGGTATTTCAGATATTCGGGATGAAAGCGACCGCAACGGCATGAGAATTGTCGTGGAATTGCGTCGGGATGCTTACCCGCAGGTGGTACTCAACAATCTGTTCAAGCTTACGCCTTTACAAAGTAATTTCAGTGCCCAAATGTTAGCACTGGTAAATGGTGAACCAGTTTTGCTCACCTTGCGCAAGATGCTTCAGGTTTTCCTCGATTTTCGCATCGAGACAATCGAACGACGCACCCGCCATCTACTGCGTAAAGCGGAGGAACGAGATCAAATTTTGCTAGGTTTATTGTTAGCACTAGATCAACTGGATCCGATAATCGCTTTAGTTCGTGCCGCACCTGATGTGGCGATGGCGCGCACGCAACTACAAAACTATCACGGTCTCACCGCTATGCAGGCTGACGCCATTTTGCAAATGCAGCTCAGGCGTTTAACAGCTCTCGAGGCCGACAAGGTTCGTCTAGAACATGAAAATCTTGTTACTAGGATTGCGGACTACAAAGACATCCTCGACTGTCGGGAGCGGATATCTAAAATCATTCAGGGGGAACTGAACCAACTGCGGGAGCGTCATGGTGTGCCACGCCGTACTGAAATTCTGGATCTGGCGGGTGGTTTAGAGGACATTGATCTGATCGCCAATGAGCGTTCAGTGGTGCTACTTACAGAGGCTGGCTACCTTAAGCGAATGCCAGTGAGTGAATTCGAAGCCACCAACAGAGGAACTCGGGGCAAATCAGGCACTCGCGGTCAAGACGAAGAAGCGGTGAAGCTGTTCATTGGTTGTAACGATCACGATACGTTGTTGTTATTTAGTTATCGAGGCGTGGCATACGCCCTGCCGGCCTACCGGGTGCCGCAGTGCAGCCGTGCAGCTAGGGGTACACCCGTAGTGCAGCTGCTACCAATCCCGAGGCAAGAAGCGATCACCTCGCTCTTGGCTGTATCAGAGTTCAACGATGATGCTGATTTGTTGATGCTTACCCAGGGGGGATTCATCAAACGCACCTGTCTTTCAGCTTTCAGTAACATTCGTTCCAACGGCTTAATCGCCATCGGTTTGGAAGATGGCGATGCACTGGCCTGGGTGCGGCTATCCATTCCGGGAGACAGCGTGTTGATTGGTTCAAAAACCGGAATGACGATTCACTTTCGCCTTGTTGATGGCGAGCTTCGCCCCCTGGGCCGGACGGCCCGTGGTGTGCGGGCGATGAATCTGCGCAAGGGAGACAGTCTGGTGAGTATGGACGTGTTGCCGACAGAACTGGCCGACCAAATTGCAGCTAGTGCCGAGGAGACAAGTGGTAGTAATGAACCGAGCGATACTGTTGCAGTCGAAGGTCCATGGGTGTTAGTAGCATCAGCTTCTGGTCTTGGCAAACGAGTTCCAGTGACTCAATTTCGTTTACAAAAACGAGCGGGTATGGGATTGCGGGCTATGAAATTCCGCACCGATGCCGATGAGTTAGTGGGTTTACGCGTGTTAGGTGCCGGGGAAGAATTGCTTCTAGTGAGCGAAAAGGGCGTGATTGTTCGCACCGGATCTGATGCTATCCCACAGCAATCTCGAGCAGCCACCGGCGTTCGATTACAGCGCTTGGATA